>JAEZIU010000344.1 GCA_023436485.1 Bacillota bacterium
CTTATGCAGGGGTATATTTCTTCATAGGCTTATGAGTAGTATTGGGGAGGTGTTTTTATGGTGGCTTTATCATCTGTCAGGAGTCATTGGCTTGATGATTCACCTGCTATTGTGGTTTCGGCTGAGTGGCTTGCTACATACGGTTTTGAGGTCGGGTGCAGGGTTGTTATTGATGTGTCACAGGGTATTATTACTATTCGACCTGTAGATTGTGAGGATGAGATATGAGGGATTTTGAGAAGTTTTTACATAGGGCTGCCAGGGATTATGGCAGCTCAGTTTTCCAGTTTCGATTGGTATTTTTTATCCTGTACATTTTCAAGAAGCATTGATATAGCTGTGCTTACAGCTCCCGGCTTTAGTGCAAAGGTTTGTATTTTTTACAGGCTTTTTCAGTAAATCTGGATTTTAAATTAAATTTGGGCTTTATACCATGAATAGGCTGTTGATATTTGTGCGGGTTTCTGGCTCTGCCGGATACTAACGCTTTGCAGAGAATGCCGTTATTCGTGGTTTTGAAGTTTTTCTAAAGGCTGTATTTTTTGATACGGCTTTTATAAAATCTTTAAAACCTTTGCTTAGAAGTTGATGCGGGACTTTTTAATAAGGTCTAACGCTGGAAATTAGGGATGCTTAAGGTCAATTAATGTACCTTGAAATATGAATAAAGAAGGGATGATTTAATGTTACACCCAAAGATGCGACATGTTTACATTGGTTGCGACGTGCATAAACACCAACACACAGCAGTTTTAATTGATTGTTTTAGTGAAAAACTTGGTGAAATTACATTTCCAAATAAAAAGCAGGACTTTTCAAAGTTGATAAGTTTTCTTAAAAAGCTTACACCACAAGGAATTACACCTGTTTTTGCTCTTGAAGATGTGCTGGGAAATGGAAGGGAATTGGCAATATTTCTATTGGAAAAGAATTATAAAGTCAAATATGTTAACCCTTCATTGTCACAATCAGAAAGGAAAAAACAAGCCAGCATAAACAAATCCGACAGCATAGATAGTCAATGTGTTGCCAACGTTCTTTTAAATAAGCTTGATTCCTTGCCGGATGCTGCACCAAATGATCTGCACTGGGCCTTAAATGAGCTTGTAACAAAGAGAAATACACTGGTTAAAAACAACGTTGTTTTAAAAAATCAAATCCATACATATCTAAGCCATCACTATCCAAATTATAAGAATTTTTTCTTCTCACTGGATAGCAAAACGGCACTGGGATTTTTCAAAGAGTTTCCGTCCCCTTCAAAATTAAATGGAATTACCCTTCAAGAACTTACAGCCTTTCTAAGTCAAAAAAGCCATCATAACTGTTCTGAGAAAAAAGCACGTCAAATACTTGAGTATGTGGAGAAAGACGGAGATACAACAAACGAATTCCAGGATTTACGGGACTTTATTGTCACATCATCAATTAATCAAATTAACGATAATTTCGCTATCATAGAAAGCATTGAGGAGAATATGAAAAAACTTATTCCCCAATTCGGTTACAAGCTTGAAAGTATGAAGGGAATAAATACTGTTACAGCAGCCGGAATAATTGCGGAAATCGGCGATGTATCAAGGTTTACCAATGCTGATGCTCTGGCAGCTTATGCTGGAATAAGCCCGATGAGATACTCTACAGGGCAGACAAACAAGAATTTCAGTAACAAACTTGGTAACAGGAATCTATATCAAATATTCTTCCAAATAGCTGTTTCTGTGCTGAGTAATCCCAAAGAAAAGCCTACGAATGCCTACTTTTATGATTATTACAAGAAGAAACTATCTGAGGGAAAAACGAAAAAACAAGGGATCAAATGCATCATGAGAAAGCTTGTAAATATTATCTACAAAATGATGCGGGATAAGTCGGAATACCGAGAACCAGTCATTCCAATAGAATAATGGAAATGATATAATAAATAGAATATGAAATCAAAGGCTTATTTCAAAAATATCAAAAATATTAAGTATTAAAATAGGAGCAAGGACAATGATAAGGGTTGTAATTGGAGTCATTTTAATATCTGCTGGTTTTTTTGGTGGAAACTTAATAAAAGATAATGCAAATTGGATTATACGTAAAATTATTCCTCTGATATGTTATATTATTGGTTTAGGACTAATAGTCGGTACATTTATTGGATATATTTTAGCAAAATTATTTAAACAGTGAGTACTCATCAGGAAAGCCATTAAGGAATATCAGGGCACCATTCCCGCTGAATTCAAATCTTTTTGTGATGGCATAATGGACAAGGTAGAAGGATATGTTCATAGAGGAAATTGTAACCATACAAAGGAAAAAAGAGATTTTTATAAACAAAGGGGTAGCAAGTATATTTTACCAGGAGAAGGAATTTAGGACAGGAGGATGCTATTAATGACAAAGGATGAAATAGAAAAAATATTAGCCAGTATTTTAGATAAAGAAGATAGTTTGCTAGACCCTCCATCTCAAAATGATTGGGATAAACTGAGTAAAAAATTTACTTGTAAATTTAGTGATGATTTTAAATATTTCTTTGAGCTTATGTCAAAGTACATATTCCCCGGAGATATTTTCAATGTGTCAACAGGAATAACAAATGGAAATGATAGTATTTCATTAGTATATGATTGTGAGGCAAAAGCAGGTGGATGGAATCCTGATATGGTACCATTCTATGGTATAGGCAACGGAGATTATTTCTGTATAAGTGCAAAGGAAAGTCCAAATTCATCTGTATACTATTTTTATCATGATGATATTAGATTAGAAAAATACTCCGATAGCTTTGAGGAATGGGTAAATGGACTCCCAACTTTTCTAGTATAAATAATAGGTTAATCTGCCGGGAGCAATCCCGGCTTTCCTATTACCTGAAAATAAATCTTTGTATAATTTCCAATTTTCAAAAAAGTTCTACATGTAGAATTAATGCCGGAACACTATGACACAACTGTTACAACAGATTTTTATGCAATAATTTCCAGACCTATATAAATTGAAGCGAAACAGTAGAGTAGCAAAATAAAAAACACAAAATTATAATGATTTTTCCAGTTTGGTTATTGATTTTTAAGAATAGAATAGCTTTAAAGCTTTCTTTGTAGCTGCTGACATAGTGGGTCTTTGGAAAACCAATCCCCCCATACTTTAGAACTGCTAGCGAAGCATTGCTTTAGAGTCTTGTAGCAGCTTTAAAGCTGATTTAAAGATACTCTGCAGTGGTCTTTCAGAGTCGGACCAGATAAAATATACGATATAGAATTTATCGTATATTTTATCTGATCCTGTAAGTCATATCATGCCCTATTCAGAATTTCCAGTTCAATCAGCAAAGCAAATTTCACTTTTTGAAAACACTTCTTCTATAATGATATAGCTTGAACCAACACTTCTTTTTCTACCTGAATTTTATAGTATACGTATTTTTATTTACACCATCTCTTGCAGTTACAATTATTTTCGCTGTTCCTGCAAGGCTTTCCGCTTGTATTATTTCTACATTATCAATGCCGTCAATTTTCATTACATCAATATTTGGCGTCTCAATTATTTCATCAGAAATATCTACTGTGTATTCTGTTTTGTCTTTGCTAAATCCTTCAATTGGTTCATTATTTATGACTATACAATTAATTTCAGCACTGCTATAGTCCAATGCCTTCACGGGCGAAATTACTTCAGGATTCAGCTCATATAATTCACCATTTTCTGTTATTGCTGTTGAAATAGAATTATACCCTAATCCCCCAACAGAAACACTTTGATATCCTACACCTAATGCCTTTACTGGCACTAGACTATCAACATATGTCCCATTACCAAATACACCTGATTTATTTTCACCCCAAGCCCAGACTGTACCATCCTCAAGGACAGCCATAGATGAATTCTCTGCTGCTGAAACAGCTTTAACCTTGCCTAGTTTACTTATCATAAAAGGCTCCGTTCTATCTTCTATTGTACCATTTCCAAGCTGGCCATAGTAATTTTTACCCCAAGCCCAAACAGTTCCATCTTTTTTTAACGCTAAACAATGATTTGCACCTGAGGATATAGATTTTACATCAATTAGCCCTAGAATTTGTTTTGATTTTTCATTATTTATTATAGATTTTACCCATACTGAACCGTCTCTTTTAACAGCAAATATACTTAAATTGCCTATTTCTATATTTACCACATCCTCAAGATCAGTTATTCTCTTCGGAATGCTATTTTTACTTGTTTCCCAAATCCAAACAGTTCCATCATCTTTTAAAGCTACTAGTTTCTTATATGAAGAAGATGCTGAAATGGATATTATATTGGTTAGCCCATTAATTAGCATAGGAACCACATCAATCTCATATCCCCAAGCCCAAACAGTTCCATCATGTTTCAAAGCATAAGTCGTATCTGACCCTGCTGCAATATCTTTAGCATCTTTTATCATTTGATTTTGTTCTGGCAAATATTTATCATTGAATGCATCTATACCAAGCTGGCCATAGTAATTTTTACCCCAAGTCCAAACAGTTCCGTCTTTCAATAATGCTACTTTATGATTTGAACCAACAGCAGATTTTATTACTCCTTTACCAAGTTTTTCTGCTTTTTGAGGAAAGTTATAATTGGTTCTTATTCCATTACCTAGCTCCCCAAAACTATTTTTTCCAAATCCCAGTATAGTGCCATTTTTCAAAAGTACTAATGAAAAGTCTGTTCCACCAGTAACCTTTGATAAATCCTTCAATCCATATAAAGGATAAAATTCACCGGTATTTTGATAAGATGATCCCAACTGCCCATATCTGTTATCTCCAAACCCATAAACCGAGCCATCTTCCATCATTGCTATTATACTGGAGTGTTTAGCCCATATATATTTTACATTTTCAATTTCCATTTTCTTTGGTTCTAGAGAATGAACAATATAACAGCAGATCCCTATGTAGCATTTTTAGTTTTTACAGTAGGCCCCTTAAAATTAAAAGTGTTCAATAACACATTTAGTTTTAAGGGAACCTTCTTCATAAAAAAAGATGACACCTTTATAAGATGCCACCCTTTTATGTACTTTACTCTGATTTATAGTTTATTTGACTGTAGGATTAAAGAAGTAAGCATAACCATGGCTTCCTGCTCCTGAGATACCATTTGCTGAGAATCCTATTGTTTTTACTCCTGTTATGTCAATATCTTCAACCTTTTTAATTTCTCCTCCATTTATTTTCATATTCACTATTGTTTCTTTAGTATCAACATTATAAACATATATTGTAAATTGTTCTCCAATATATTCATCCTTAGTAGCAAGATAAGCATCAAATGATAACTTACTGTATGCTCCTCCTATTTCTGCCTTATATGAATTATCAATGCTACTAGAAGAACCACCATTCCAAAGCTCATAAGCTATTCCGTCATTGTATTTGACATCTGCTCCGAATTCTCCTTTTACAGTTAATGAACCTTTATCCGTTACTTTACTACTAGCACCGGATGTCTTTGCCTTGAAGCTCAATACACTCTTAGGCTGCTTTTCTTCTGTCCCTATTATTACAGTTTTTGTATCGCCATCCCAGTTTATAGGTATATCCAACATATTGCTGACTGAACGAACCGGGATATATGTAGTACCATTATATAAAATAGGGTATACAGCATTTCCGTTGGCGTCCTTCATTTCTTGAACAACTCCAGAATACCTGATTTTAATTTCTTTGCTCAGTACTGCTTTAATTTCAGTACTTAATGAAGCACCAAAAGCAACAACACCAACACAGAACATACAAACACTAGCTAAAACTGTAATCCGTATTTTTTTCATTAAATACACTCCTTTATTATTTTATTAAAGACCATCCCTATTATTATATAATTTCAGTTTTTTTATGTCAACTAAGGAAAAATTATATTTACGAGTTCTTATATTCAATATCCCTGATCATCGATAAGCATTCTCCTTAGCTTTAACATCAATATTCTTGCCATATCAATACCCAACGCTTTTCAATGCTTCATCAAGGACCAGATGTTCTTGCTTTAATTTTTTCGCTTCACTAACCTCATTTCTGGAATCTTGATACATACCTAAATATAAGTAAACCACACCGGAAAGATAAGAATGTATCAGCCAATTATTGTAATACTTCTGAATTGGTTATATAAAGCGGCTTAAAAAGCCAGCTTATTGTAAAACATTTCCGTATGCTAAAACTAAATAATATCCGGTTTCACTGAAAAAGCCTGTAATAAATACAAGTCTTTGCACTAAAGCCGAAAACTGAAAATACAGCTATATCAACGCTTCTTGAAAATATATAGTATGTAAAAAAATAACCTGAACTGATAAGCAGAGCTGCCATACTCTCTGGCAGCCCTACGAAAAAACCTCTCAAAATCCCTCATGCATCATCCTCACAATCTAGTGGGGTAGGATCATGACGCCTTGCCATTTGGCAGGTCTTCACAACCCTCCCTCAGAACCGGACTTACACCTTTCAATGTATCCGGCTCGCCAGTTATTTCTAAGGTTAGTTATTTATTATCATGAATTTCATTGTGACAATGTTTACACAACACTAATGTTTTTCTTCTAATTCCAAGCATGACTATAGCCCATTGTGGAGGTAGACAATTTGGTTTATTGTATTTCTCCAAAATATCTTTTAATTTCCGCACATGATGTACTGAAAAGTCTTTATGATTTTTGCTTTTGTACCCGCATAGTTCGCAAGTTTTAGCATTTAGTCTACCGATAATTTCCTTCCTTATTCCATCGATTTCATCATAAATATGGTTTGTTGGTTTGTGATTTCTTACCAAAGAATCATTAAAGTATGTTAATGTTTTCTCTTTGCCTTTTACAATGTACTTTACACCTATAATTTTCCTCGTTCCGTTTTTATCCTTGATTTTCACATCAACTCCATATTTAGTTATGACTTTTCGGCAAGAGCTCTTTTCTTTTTTGGCTATTGTTTTGACCATGCTGTAATAGTGAAAATATTTAAATTTGTTCATTTTGCTACAAACATTAGTTGCTAAACAATAGTAATTATAAAGCCCCCTTATTTCGGCATTATATTCACTTATAATTTCATACACAGGCAAATTTACTCTTGAATTGCAGTGAAATGGTTTGTTTTCTTTCCGATAC
>JAEZIU010000011.1 GCA_023436485.1 Bacillota bacterium
CTATTCTACGAAAACAGTACAAGAACAAGACTTTCATTTGAACTGGCTTCCAAATACATGGGAGCCAGCGCCGCAAATATATCTGCATCAAGTAGCAGTGTTCAAAAGGGTGAAACGTTATTAGACACAGGAAGAACAATTGACTCAATGGGTTCTGATGTAATAATAATGAGGCATCCTATGTCAGGGGCACCGCATCTGCTGGCCAAGAATGTAAAATCTTCAATAATAAATGCTGGAGACGGTATGAATGAACATCCCACACAGGCTTTACTGGACATGTTTACAATACAGGAGAAAAAGGGTACGTTAAAGGGCCTGAAGGTAGCAATTATAGGAGATATACTTCACAGCAGAGTTGCCAGAAGCAATATATGGGGACTGACAAAAATGGGTGCGGAGGTTAATGTATCCGGGCCTGCTACACTAATGCCTCCTGAGATTGAAAAAATGGGTGTAAATGTTTTCAGTACAGTTCAAGAAGCAATGCTTGATGCTGATGTTGTCATGGGCCTTAGAATTCAGTTGGAACGTCAGAAAAAGGGATTGTTCCCCACAATAAGGGAATACGCAAGATTTTTCGGAGTGGACGATAAAAGGTTGAAGCTTGCCAAGGAGGATGCAATAGTGCTTCATCCGGGCCCTGTAAACAGAGGGGTTGAGCTTTCTACCTCAGTCACTGACGGAGAACAGTCTTTCATAAACGAACAGGTAACTAACGGAGTTGCCGTGAGAATGGCACTGCTATATCTTTTAACAAGGAGGGGAAGCGTAAATGAAGTTACTAATTAAAAACGGACACGTTCTGGACGTAAAAACCGGTTTGGACAGTGTAACCGATATATTAGCAGTGGACGGTATTATTCACGATATAGGAAGCGAAATAGATGAAACCGGCTGCGAAGTAATTGATGCTAGTGGCTTGTATGTAATTCCGGGTCTGGTTGATGCCCATTGTCACCTGAGAGACCCCGGATATGAGTATAAGGAAGATATAGAGACAGGAACTAGAAGTGCGGCTAAAGGCGGTTTTACCTCAGTTGCGTGCATGCCCAACACCAACCCGGTGCTGGATAATGAGGCAATGGTAAAATATGTGATAAATAAGGCAAAAATCGATGGTCTTGTTAATGTATTTCCTATTGGTGCTGTGTCTAAAGGACTAAAGGGAGAGGAGCTAAGCGAAATCGGCGAGCTCAAATTTGCCGGTGCCGTTGCACTTTCAGATGACGGCAGACCTGTGGGTAACTCTTCATTAATGAAAAAGGCAATGCAATATGCATCAATGTTTGATATAACAATTATTTCACACTGTGAAGACATTGACCTTGTAGACGAAGGGCTTATGAACGAAGGCTTCCAGTCATCAATTCTTGGCTTGAAAGGCAACCCCGCTCCAGCTGAAGAAGTAATGATCGCAAGAGATTTGATACTGGCTGAATACACAAAAGCAACAATTCACATAGCTCATGTAAGTACAGAGCTTGGAGTTGATTTAATAAGAAATGCTAAAAAAAGAGGTGTAAGAGTTACGGCAGAAACTTGCCCCCACTATTTTACACTCACTGACAGTGCATGTGAAGGGTTTAACACAAATGCAAAGGTAAATCCCCCGTTAAGAACTCAAAAAGATGTGATTGCAATAATTCAGGGCTTGAAGGACGGCACCATTGATATAATCTCTACAGACCATGCACCCCATCACACAGATGAGAAAAATGTAGAATTTAAAATAGCGGCAAATGGAATGGTTGGCTTTGAAACAGCTTTTCCTCTGGCAATAACCTATCTTGTAAAACCGGGACATATTACAATAAAAGAACTTATTCAAAAAATGAGTTTCAACCCATCGCAAATGCTGGGACTAAACAAAGGCACCATAGAAGTCGGCAGACTGGCTGACCTCATGATTTTTGATATAAATGAAGAATATAAGGTGGATATTAACAAATTTGAATCAAAAGGGAGAAATTCACCATTTAACGGATTTTTGTTGTACGGGCAGCCCCAGTATACCATTGTGGGAGGAAGTCCGGTAGTCAGAAAAAAGGTACTGTTGTAAAAATTATTATGCAGGGGTAATAATTTGTTTATTGCCCGGAAATGGAGATAAAAATGTTTATTGACAGACTTATTGAGAGTATTCAAGAGAAGAATAATCCGACTGTTGTTGGTTTGGATCCCAAAATTGAATATGTGCCGGCTTTTATTAAAGAAAATGCATTTAAGGAATATGGAAAAAACTTAAAGGGTGCATCAGAAGCGATTTTGAACTTTAATAAAATGCTAATCGATTCAATTTACGACGAGGTTCCTGCAGTTAAACCACAGCTGGCATACTATGAAATGTATGGGATCGACGGACTAATTGCTTTCGAGGAAACCTGTAAATATGCAAAGAATAAGGGTTTGATTGTTATCGCAGACGCAAAGAGAAATGATATTGGCACAACTGCCGAGGCTTATTCAAAGAGTTTTCTAGGTGAGACAGAAATAGACGATGGGATAAAACAGAAAGTCTTTGATGTAGATGCTCTTACGGTGAGTCCATACTTAGGAATTGATGGAATCAAACCTTTTATTCAGGACTGCACTAATTTTGACAAGGGAATATTCATACTTGTAAAGACATCCAATAAGTCCTCCGGGCAGTTACAAGACCTTGTAACTGAACAGTGCAAAAGTATTTATGAAATAATGGCCGGATATGTACATGAATGGGGTAAAACCCTCACTGGAAAATATGGCTACAGTAGTGTGGGAGCGGTTGTGGGAGCAACATACCCTAATCAGGCCAAATTGTTAAGGTTAATTATGAAAAATGCTTATATTCTGGTTCCGGGATACGGCACTCAAGGCGGAACAGCAAGAGATTGTGCAAATTCCTTCAACAGGGATGGGCTTGGTGCAATTGTTAATGCTTCCAGAAGCGTTATGTGTGCATATAAATCAGACACATGGAAGAATCAATATACTGAAGAGAAGTTTGCGGAAGCTGCTAGAGCAGAAGTTCTTAGAATGAAGGAAGATTTGAACGCTGCACTTGGCAGATAAATAATAAGACACAGAGGTGAAAATATGAAGGCTTTTTTATTACTGGAAGACGGTACGATATTCGAAGGTAACAGCTTCGGAATGGAAGGAAAGGTAGTTGGAGAGGTGGTTTTTAACACTGGTATGACAGGCTACCAGGAAGTTCTTACAGACCCTTCCTACTGTGGACAAATAGTATGTATGACTTACCCCTTGATAGGTAACTATGGTGTAAATATAGATGATATTGAATCCTTGAAACCCCAGGTAAAGGGTTTTATAGTCAGGGAGCTTTGTAAAACTCCCAGTAACTGGAGATCAATTGAAACCCTGAATGAATACCTAAAAAGAAATGAAATAACAGGACTTGAGGGTATTGATACAAGAGCATTAACTAGAATTTTGCGTAACAATGGTACCATGAAGGGTACAATAATTACGGCTGAACAGTTGGAAAATATACAGGAAGAACTTACAAAAGTAAGTAGCTATACAGTGAGCAATCCTGTACTACAAGTAACTACACCTGAAATAAAGCACTACAAAGGAGAGGGCTACAGAATAGCACTTCTGGATTACGGTCTGAAACAGAATATTGTAAGATCATTGTTAAATAGGGGCTGCGAAGTTTATGTTTTTCCTGCTACAGCAACAGCGGATCAAGTTATGGGAATAGACCCCGATGGAATAATGCTCTCTAACGGACCGGGAGATCCAAAGGATTGTCAGTTTCAAATAGATACCATAAAAAATCTTATCGGTAAAAAGCCAATATTCGGAATTTGCCTGGGACATCAGTTGACAGCATTAGCTAACGGAGCTAATACCGTAAAACTCAAATACGGGCATAGGGGCTGCAACCATCCTGTAAAGGATATAGCAAAGGATCTTACCTACATTACTTCTCAAAACCATGGGTACACAATTGTCGAAGAATCACTTGATAGAGAAACCATGATTGTAAGTCATATAAATATGAATGACGGAACTATCGAAGGTATAAAATACAAAAATGCTCCGCTTTTCACTGTGCAATTTCACCCGGAAGCATCACCGGGGCCGGGAGATACAGCATATTTGTTCGACGAGTTCATTAAAATGATAGATTATTCTAAAAATAGTTTATAAAAGAAGCTGGAGGATATAACACATGCCTAAACGTAATGATATTCATAAAGTATTGGTTATCGGGTCCGGTCCGATAATAATTGGTCAAGCCGCAGAATTTGACTACGCCGGAACTCAGGCGTGTCAAGCACTCAAGGAAGAGGGAATAGAGGTAGTATTGGTAAACAGCAATCCTGCCACAATAATGACTGATACGAATATAGCCGACAAGGTTTATATAGAACCACTTAAAGCAGAAGTAGTAAAAAATATAATACGATGTGAAAAACCTGATAGCATTTTACCAACACTGGGAGGTCAAACAGGCCTGAATCTGGCGATGGAACTGGCAGAATCAGGTTTTTTACAGGAGCAGGGAGTAAAGCTTCTTGGAACTGCAACTGAGGCAATTAAAATGGCTGAAGACAGACAGGATTTCAAGGATACTATGGAACGCATAGGCGAACCATGTATTGCAAGTAAGGTTGTTACCACAATAGAGGATGCGGTAGAATTTGCCCGTGAAATTGATTATCCGGTTATTGTAAGACCTGCATATACACTTGGCGGAACTGGCGGTGGAATTGTCAATAATGAAGAAGAACTGAGGGAAGTAGGAGAAAATGGTCTAAGACTCAGTCGCGTTCATCAGGTGCTTATAGAAAAGTGTATATCAGGTTGGAAAGAAATAGAATATGAGGTAATGAGAGATAGCAAAGGAAATGTCATAACCGTGTGTAACATGGAAAACATTGATCCTGTCGGTGTACATACAGGAGACAGTATAGTTGTTGCACCTTCTCAGACACTTGCAGACAAGGAATATCAAATGCTGAGAACCTCGGCGCTGAAAATAATATCAGCTTTGGGAATACAAGGGGGTTGTAATGTACAGTATGCCCTTCATCCTACAAGCTTTGAATACGCTGTAATTGAAGTAAACCCCAGAGTTAGCAGATCATCGGCACTTGCATCAAAGGCTACAGGATACCCAATAGCCAAGGTTGCTTCAAAGATAGCAATAGGCTACGGACTTGATGAAATAAAAAATGCCGTAACCGGAAAGACATATGCATGTTTTGAACCAACTCTTGACTATGTAGTAGTAAAAATACCAAAATGGCCTTTTGACAAATTTGTTAAGGCAAAGAGAACACTGGGAACTCAGATGAAGGCAACAGGAGAGGTAATGTCTATAAGCAGCTCCTTTGAGGCAGCATTAATGAAGGCTATACGTTCTCTGGAATTGGGAATATTTACACTTGAGCAAGACATTTACAAAAATCTTGAAGGCAGCGATATAGTAAAAAAGCTTCATGACATTAACGACGAAAGAATATTTGTTATAGCAGAAGCCATAAGACGCTCTATAACAGTCGAAGAAATTCATGAAATAACAAAGATAGATTACTTCTTCCTTTGCAAGATTAAAGAGCTTGTATTAATGGAAGAAAAGCTTAAAACCGTAAGCAAGGAACAGCTTGACAGGGATATTCTTAAAAAAGCAAAGAAAATGGGTTTTACTGACAGGATAATAGCTAAGTTTTCAGGAATTCCTCAAAAAGAAATAACCGAATTAAGAAAGCAAAAGAATATTACTGCAGCATACAAAATGGTTGACACCTGTGCTGCTGAGTTTGAGGCGGTAACACCTTACTATTATTCAACTTACGATGATCACTCAGAAGTTAAGGAATCCAAAAGAGATAAGATTTTGGTTTTAGGTTCAGGACCTATAAGAATAGGTCAGGGAATAGAATTCGATTACTGCTCTGTTCACTCTGTATGGGCTTTAAAAGAACTTGGTTATGAGACCATAATTGCAAACAATAACCCTGAAACGGTAAGTACGGATTTTGACACTGCAGACAGGCTTTATTTTGAACCATTGACGCCGGAAGATGTGGCAAATATAGTTGAAGCTGAAAGCCCAAAAGGAGCTATAGTACAGTTTGGAGGACAAACTGCTATCAAGCTCACTAAGGCTCTGGATGATATGGGAGTTAAGATATTCGGTACGGAAGCTAAAAATGTTGACGCAGCCGAAGATAGAGAAAAATTTGATGAAATACTTGAAAGAACAGGTATTCCAAGACCACAAGGCAAGACTATATTCACTCTTGACGAGGCTATAGCAGCAGCTAATGAACTGGGATATCCGGTACTTGTAAGACCTTCCTATGTACTTGGTGGACAAGGTATGGAAATAGCCTACAATGACAAGGATGTTAAAGAATTTATGGAAATCATAACCAGAACGGTCCAGGAGCATCCTATACTGGTTGATAAATACATGATGGGTAAGGAAATAGAAGTTGACGCAATCTGCGATGGAGAGGAGATACTGATACCCGGTATTATGGAACATCTCGAAAGAGCTGGTGTTCACTCCGGTGACAGTATATCAGTATACCCATCACAGACCCTAAACGATAAGGTTAAGGAGGTTATAGTAGATTACACTGTAAAACTCACAAAAGCCTTAAATGTAATAGGAATGGTAAATATACAATACGTTTTATATAACAATCAGGTTTACGTAATAGAGGTAAATCCAAGGTCAAGCCGTACTGTTCCATATATCAGTAAAGTTACGGGAATTCCGATGGTAAATCTGGCAACAAAAGTAATGATGGGTAAAAAGCTTAAGGATTTCAAGTACGGAACAGGCTTATACAGAGAACCCGGATATGTTTCAGTAAAAGTTCCCGTATTCTCTTTTGAAAAACTCCATGAAGTGGACACAAGCCTTGGGCCTGAAATGAAGTCCACAGGTGAAGTTCTCGGAATATCGGACAATTTCCCTGAAGCATTGTACAAAGGCATTATAGCATCAGGAATCAAGCTGCCAAAGCCGGGAGACGGAATACTTATGACGGTGAGAGACACCGATAAGCCCGAATTGATTCATATTGCAGAGGAATTTGAAAAGCTGGGCTTTAACCTCTATGCAACAGGTAAGACTGCAAATATGCTGAATAATAACGGAATAGCCACAAATGCTGTTAGAAAGCTGGATGAAGGTTCACCAAACATTATTGAGCTCATTCATGCAGGTAAGCTGGCAATGATAATAAATACGCCGACTAAAGGCAGAAACTCGGATAGGGATGGTTTTAAAATAAGAAGAAAAGCGGTTGAAATGTCCATACCATGTCTGACCTCACTTGATACGGCAGAAGCAATAATTAAATGCCTCAAGCTCGGCAAGAACGAAGGCGAGCTTGAAGTTCTGAATTTAAGCATATTTGACGAGTAAAAATACCGGAGGTAAATATGGGTAAGATTCTCAAAGAACAGATTGTAAGTACACAAATGCTGTGCAAGGATGTATTTAAAATGACTATCAGGTCTGAATACATTGCTTCCAATACAAAGCCGGGTCAGTTTGTTAATATCAGGTGCGGTGGGTTGGATGCAATGCTGAGACGTCCCATAAGCATTTGCGATGTAAATAAATCTGAAAATACGTTTGATATAGTTATTCAGGTAAAGGGCAGCGGTACCGAAAAGCTTTGTAGTATGTGTCATGGGGAAGTTGACATAATGGCACCACTGGGAAATTCCTTTATGATAGACGATAAACATCAAAATATATGTGTAGTCGGGGGTGGGATAGGTACCTTCCCCCTCCTATATCTGCTTAAATCCTCCAAATCAATTCACAAGACTGCTCTACTGGGATTCAGAACCAAGGAAGCAGTTGTACTTGAAGATAAATTCAAGGCTGCCGCGGACACCGTGGAAATAGCAACAGATGACGGGTCATACGGAAAAAAGGCCTTTGTAACAGAATTGCTTGAGGAGATAATTGTATCAGAAAAACCGGACATTATATATACCTGTGGTCCTGCTATAATGATGCAAAAGGTTGCATTTATTGCAGAGAAAAACGGAATCTCATGTCAGGTATCCCTGGAACAACGAATGGGATGTGGTATAGGTGCATGCCTGGTTTGTGCCTGCAAGACGAAAAAAGGTGATGACTGGGGATTTGGCCACGTTTGTAAGGACGGGCCTGTATTCTGGAGCACGGACGTATGCTGGGACTAAATGGAGGTTTATATATGTCAAAAAAGATTGATTTAAGCACAAATATAGCAGGAGTCCGGTTTGACAACCCTGTTATAATGGCATCAGGCACTTACGGATTTGGAAAGGAATATAGTGATTATGTTGATTTGAACCAAATCGGAGGAATTTCCGTAAAGGGACTTACCCTTAAGGAAAGAAAAGGCAATAAGCCTCCGAGAATAGCTGAAACGCCTGCAGGCATACTTAATAGTGTGGGACTTCAAAATCCGGGAGTTGAAACTTTCATAACGGAAGACCTACCATTTTTAAAAAATTATAAAACTAAAATAATTGCAAACATTGCCGGAAATACTATAGAAGAGTATTGCGAAATGGCAGAAATACTAGGCGATTCCCAAGTGGATGCCATAGAAATGAATGTGTCCTGTCCAAATGTTAAGGCTGGATGCCTTGCATTTGGGACTACGCCCAAAGGAATAGAGGAAATTACAACTGCAGTAAAAAAACACTGCAAGCAGCCATTAATAGTTAAGTTGACCCCAAATGTTTCGGACATTAAGTCAATAGCCATGGCTGCTGAGAGTGCAGGTGCAGATTGTATATCACTTATAAACACAATATTGGGACTTGCAATTGATATAAATAAAAAGAAACCAATTTTAGCTAACAATTTTGGAGGCCTGTCAGGCCCTGCGGTAAAACCTATTGCATTACGAATGGTATATGAAGCAGCACACTCGGTTAAAATACCTGTAATAGGAATGGGCGGCATTGCTTCTTGGGAGGATGCTATAGAATTCATGCTTGCGGGAGCGTCAGCCATAATGGTTGGAACTGCAAACTTTGTTAACCCACTGGTTCCCATAGAAATTATAAATGGAATTGAAAAATATCTTGAGTGCCATGGACATACAAACCTGAATGAAATTATTGGTAAATTGGAACTGAATGACTGATTAATTTGATATAATTATCACTGTTGCATTATATTTATATTATTGGAGGTACTCATGAAAACAAGACTTATATTTGTAAGACATGCGGAAGCAGAAGGAAATTTCAACAGAGTATTTCACGGATGGTATGACAGCAGGATTACGGAAAAGGGACACAAACAGGCGAAGGCAGTAGCAGAAAGACTTGCTGATTTGCCTGTTGACATTATATATTCAAGCAGCTTGACAAGAACCCTGCAGACAGCACAGTATATAGCTGATATTAAGAAGCTTCCTATTATCCGCACAGACAAAATGAAGGAAATCAACGGCGGAGATTGGGAAAATATTGCATGGGAAGTTCTCCCTGAATTATATCCGAATGAAAACTATACATGGGAAAATGAACCCCATATACATCAAATGCCAAACGGCGAAAATATGGAGGAATTCTATAACCGTCTTTTAAAAGAAGTTATGGATATAATCGGACAAAACAAAGGAAGAAATGTATGTATAGTTACACATGGTACCGCTATAAGGGCAATGCTCTGCAGGTTTTACGGTAAGTCTCTTAAGTATATGAAAAATGTATATTGGCATGACAATACATCGGTTACAATTGTTGATTACAATGATGAAAATGATGAGTTTCAGGTTGTACTCGAAGGTGATATTGTGCATTTAGGTGCGGAGTTGAGTACTATTCAGAACCAGGAATGGTGGAAAAGTTACATGGAGTCAAGACAAAAAAATAATTAAGGTTTTGTAGGAGGTTAACAATGGAAAAAAATAATCTGATCAACTGGCTGTTTAAAACCAACGCTGTCAGGATATGTCCTGAAAACAAGCCATTTTGGTATACGTCATCCAAGATAGGCCCTTACTACATAAATACACATTTTCTTTATGGCAGTGAAGAAAAGGCAAATAGTCTTTTAAAAGTAATTGATGTTTGCAAAGAAAATAAAATGGACTGCTCAGAGATAATACTTGAACTTGCTCATAAGAATTTTGAGACTGACGAGATATACAGAGGCCTCATAACCACGATGTGTGAGTATATAAAGAGTAATATTGACCTAGAAGATATAGGATATATATCAGGAGGAGAAAGAAGAGACTGGTTCTTCTCACTGATAATAGCGGATATACTCAAAATACCACACATAACAATATTCAAGGATTTGACGGCTGTATTGTATAAAGATGGAATATCATCAGAGGTAACTGACCTTGGAGGAGCAAAGGTACTGCATATTGCGGATATTATAACAGAGGCTTCCAGCTATGTGCGTGCATGGATTCCAGCTGTTAATAAACTAAAAGGTAATTTGAAATACAGTCTTGTGGTAATTGACAGATTGCAGGGCGGTACTGAAAAGCTAAAGGATGCAGGTGTGGAATCCCATGCACTTATGAATGTGGATAAAGGGCTTTTTGACGGTGCACTTTCAGGGGGGCACATTTCCTCTGAACAATACAGTCTACTTATGAAGTACCTGGACAATCCCACAGATACAATGAAAGAGTTCTTAATAAACAATCCTGAATTTCTGGAAAATTCCCTTAATGCAGATCCGAAGACTGCTGAAAGAGCACGTATTTGCATAGAAGAGGATATTTATGGTCTGAAATAAATAATTACTGAATACATATACCTTTGAAACAATATTGAAATTCAATAAATAACTCGAGAGGGTTGGAGTGATTTAATGAAAAGGTTTGTATTTATAGCATCCATAGTACTGGCAACCGGCTTTATTGTATTATTATCATACAGCCACTTTGCCTTTCAGGATGCTTTTTTCTTTTTCAGAGGTGAAGTTAAAATTGATAGAGTAATTTGTCATGGTGATATGGATGGGGATGGAATCCCTGATAACGAGGATATAGTACAGGGTGCCAAACTGGAAATATATAACAGGACGAAGTACCAAAGTACTTATTATGAGGGAGGATTTCCACCCAAATCAGAGGGAGTATGTACTGATGTTGTTTGGAGAGCGTTAAAAAATGCAGGATATGACCTGAAGGCACATATGGATGTTGATATTTCTAAGAATACAACCGATTACAAAAACGGTGTAATTATTCCTGATCCTAATATAGATTTCAGACGTGTAAAGAATCAATATGTCTTTTTCAAAAAGTACGCTACGGGTCTTACCACGGAGGTAAAACCCTTTAACAGGAAAAACTTGTATGAGTGGCAGCCTGGTGATATAGTAATATTGAAAAATAGTGACCACGTTGCTGTTATATCAGATAAACGTAGGAGAGATGGAGTCCCCGGTATAATACACAACTCCAGCACTTTTCCCATGGAAGAAAACTTACTTTTAAAATGGAGCAAAAATGGCCGAATTATAGGACATTTCAGGTTTCCAAAAAATGATTTGGAATAAAAATGGAAGAAGGGATTTGACGTGGCAATTCAAAAGACAAATGTAATGAGGATTTTAGAAAGTGCGAAAATCAATTATAATATGTATACATACGACAGTAAGGGCGGAGCAATAGACGGTGTTTCAGTAGCGGAAAAGATAGGACAACCTGTTGAAAGAGTTTATAAAACACTTGTAACCCGAGGAAACAGCAAAAACTATTTTGTTTTTGTAATCCCGGTAAGCAAGGAACTTAATCTCAAATCTGCTGCAAAAGCAGTGGGTGAGAAGTCAATAGAGATGATAAGAGTTGATGAAATCAATAAGGTTACCGGATATATCCGAGGAGGCTGTTCGCCCATTGGAATGAAAAAGGAATTTAAAACAGTAATTGACAGTACATGCTTAGACCTTGATACTATTATTTTCAGTGGAGGGAAAATAGGGTTTCAGGTTGAGGTAAACCCAAAGGAATTGGTAGATTTCATAAATGCGCATGTAGAACATATAACTGAATAAAGGAGATAAAAACATGGACTCAAATGCAGTAATAGCCATAGCGGCAGTATTGGTATCAATTTATCTTACAATCCAGGAAATACTTAAGTACCGTTTAAAAAAGGAACAAATAAAAGCTGATGCAATGGTTCGTGCTGAAGAAATAAAGGCTAAAAATCAGCTTGAAATCGAAAAGCTCATTCATCAGGATAATAGTGTAAAAGAAGCATATAGATGTGATGACGAAGATGCCATAAATAATGACGGAAATTTGAATAGCCATAGAAGTCGTATAAATGACAGATTCTAGCTTTGAACGATTTTATATATAATATTTTTGTTTACAATTTAATACAAATATTATAATATATACCTATAATAATTTATTAGGAGGGGTATATATGAAAAAACATCTTGTTATTCTCTTAGTTATGTGTATGCTCTTTACCAGTTGTTTTTCTATGCTGGTAATCCAAGCAGAGGGCTTGGAGGAACTTCCTGCACCGCAGGACCGTTATTTGTGGTCAATAGCAGCAAATGACAACGGATTGTTTGCGGCTGTTGGAGATTACGGTATTGTTAGGTTGACAGAAAACGGAACGGATTGGAAGGATATTCAGCTTCAAACGGATTCTAAGCTGAATTCGGTTGCAAGCAGAGGAATTCAGTTTGTAGCAGTAGGTGATTTTGGTGCAATTTATACTTCAGAAGGTGGTTATGATTGGAAAGAGGTAATGCCTCCGAAATTTGATTATGATCTTACTTCTGTAGTATCAAACGAAAAAGTCTTCGTTGCTACAGGAAGCAATGGAGCGATTCTTTACTCAGAAGACGGATATAACTGGGTGAAGGTTGAAAGAACTTACACATCCTATAAAGAGACTATCCCCAATATAACAAGTCTTGTATGGAACGGAAGTGTATTTTATGCTTTGACTGATATTGGGACAAGCCTCATATCAGAAAACGGTATTGACTGGAAAGAAAATGAAATCTATACATCGGTTGAGTCTAAATATGGTTTTTCATTAAAAAATGTAGCTTGGGGTAACGATAAGTTTGTTGCTACAGGTGAAAAGGGTACAGTCGAAGTATCTTATGACGGCGTTTACTGGAAACCGGTTTTCCAGGACGAAAAAGCATCCTTTAGAAATGTAGTTTGGAGCGAGTCCGAAAATGGTTTCTTTGCAACCGGAACTCGTGGACTCATTAGTTTTTCAAAGGATGGTTTTGCATGGGATAGACTAACAAAAGAAGATTTGTCCCATTATGCTATAGAGGATATGGCAACATTCAAGGATATATCCATTGGTATAGGCGGAGGCGGAGTAATAGCCAGAGTTAAATATTTGGATCACACAGTTGAAGTTGTAAATGCAGGAGCAAACGACGGTTATCAGCTTTACGATGTCAGCAGTGATGGAAGAACATACGTAGCTGTGGGTACTGACGGAAGAATAAGAAGATCAACTGACGGCGGTTTAACATGGTCATACTTTAACCTTACTACAATAGATGACTTGGTTGATATCGATTACGGTGGGGGAGCATTTGTAGCAGTCGGACCCAATGGTACAATCATCAGGTCTACTGATGGAGGTGCAAACTGGTATGCACCTGTAACAGGCTATGGTAACAACATAGAAGGTGTTACATATTCAAATGGAAAATTTATTGCTGTAGGTAGCAACGGACTTATTCTTACATCCAATAATGCTGGTGCTACATGGAACGACAATGTTGTTTCACCGCCGGTTAAATTGAACAAGGGTGAATATAACGGAAGAACATATGTTGTTGTAGGAAACAACGGTAAAATATTTACTTCTACTGATGGAATCAATTGGACTGAACGAATATCAGGAACTACTAAAAACCTGACAAGCGTTGTTTGGGACGGAAGTAAATTTATTGCTGTAGGAAGTAACGGTGCAATACTTACTTCACCTGATGGCATAACATGGTCATCTTCAGTTTCAGGCTTCCAGACTAATTTTACCGATATCACTGTAGCTGATAATACATGGATTAGCGGCGGTTACAGAATTATTGCAACAGGCCTTTCCGGTAAGACTTATGGTTCCAATGATGGCATACACTGGTTCCCTATGGCTTCACAGGTTTCAACCAATCTGAATGGAACAGTATGGTGCAACGGTAAATACGTTTCAGTAGGATGCCATGAATGTATTACAATATCCAAGGATGGATCAATTTGGACTCAGGTTCTTGGACATTATTAAAATTTAGTTAAGCAATTATGAAGGCCGGCGGCGTAAGCTGCCGGCCTTATATAATATATTTTATTGTACCTTCTCCAAAAAGATGGTTTATCTCGATTGTAAAAAATTCTTTGACTTCAGCAATTGATTCCTTAGGATACACATATTTACCGTAACCAAACTGGCCGAATTTAAATTTTCGGTTTTCATTTATCATATCCAGAGTTGTATCAGGGAATATCTCTTGAATCCTATTTTTGGCTTTTTCGGTATATCTGTGTGTTATAATCTCAAAGCTTGTATTTTTGGCAGTATTGTCATCAAGAGTATTTCTAAGTTTTAATAATAGATTTTTATAATCTTCTTTCCACTCTTCATAGAGGAACACCGGTGCGATTAAAAATCCTACGGGATATCCTGCTTCTGATACCTTTTCGATTGCTTCAATACGTTTATCAGCAGAAGCAGTTTTATGTTCATATGCACTTATAATATTCTGAGTATTTACACTAAAGCGTATTTCGGTATGTTTATTATGATCCAGGTCAAGGAGGCTATCTATATCTGTAAACTTGGTTACAAACCTGAAGCGGGCATTTTTTTGGTTTGCAAAAAAGTTGATAGATGCTTTTAAAGCACCCGTATAGGGTTCAACGGGAATAGGGTCAGAGGTAGCAGCTCCTTCAAATATAGTGTTTTCAGGGAGCCTTTCCTGTATATATTTATCTGCACGGTTTAAAATCTCGTCAATGTTTACATAAACTCTAATAAAAGGCTTATCACCTAATTGCGTATTGAGATAGCAGTATTCACATTGACCGACACAGCCGCTTACAAGGGGAAGCTGATAATGTGCAGAAGGCTTACAGCTCTGGAAGGTCAGGCTTTTTTTAACTCCTACTACAAGTGTCTGTTTGCCATGCTTGTAAAGTGTGCGGTCATCCTCTCCCGGAATACATGACTTTACTCTGTTTAATGCACATTGATTTATCTCAATGCCGGAAGAATTAAAATAGTCGTATAGGCTTCTGCCCAGTTCATAATCCAGCGTACCTGTTTCAAAAATTACTCTTTGGGGTTTGAACATAAAAAATCCTCACACATTTATTTTTATTATTGTGTGAGGATGACTTTCTTATTATTCACATTTTTAAATACTATTTCCAGCCGTCACTGTAATCATCCTTCTCAGTCGGTTCGGTCATATCAAGATCGGAAGTATCTGCTTGAGGAAGCTTAATTCTTTCAGAATACAGGTAACCGCAAACAAGGGATGTCAGAGGCATTGTAAAAAGAATACCTATACTGCCTACCAATGCCTGCAATATTTCCACAACTATCATTTCCTTGTTAATAAGCTCTAAAAGTGAACTGTTATATGAAACCAGAAGCAAAACAACGGACAGTGAACTACCGATATAAGCAAGTATAAGTGTGTTAGCCATTGTTCCCATTATATCCTTTCCAATGGATATTCCTGATTTTACCAACAAGCTAAAAGGAGTATACTCCAGTTTTTCCTGCATTTCAGCAAGTGAAGCTGCAATTGACATGGATACGTCCATTATGGCTCCGATTGCTCCGATGAGAATGGCAGCGAATATTATTGCTTTTAAATCTATTGGGTGTTTAGTATTAATACGCAACAGATAGAGGGATTCCTCACTGACAAATCCCGTTAGCTTTAATAGCTTGTCCATAACAGTAATCAAAACGCCGGATACAAGGACACCTACCATACAGCCAATACCTGCAGCAAGACTTTTTTTGCTGGGGCCATAAACAAGTAGTAAAGTCATACAGATTATAAACAGGCAGGTTATTATTGACCAGATATAAATATTGAAGCCCTGCAATACTGCGGGGACAAATACTGCAAATATGGCTGCGAATGTAAAAATAAGTGACAATATTGTATTGAATCCTTTGGATCTTCCAAATATCAGAAGCAGGATGAAAAAGATAATTCCAAGTACCAAAAGTGCATTGGTTCTATGGTATTCTGCCAGGACCCAATCATATTCGGAATCTTTGTTGTCCAGCTTATATAATATTACTTTGTCTCCCGGTTGAATTTCTTTTTGTGAGCCACCTGAAAATGGATCTATGGTTTGAAGAGCATTAATCTGCTTGCCTTTGTCTTTACCGGATAAAAGTTTTGCCAAAAAAACAATCTCCTTACCTTCATTTGGACTATCTCCGCCCAGATTATATTCTGTTTTACTGGTTTTGATTATTTTAACGACACTTGCACTCTGGGCTTCAACACCGTCAACACCTTTTAACATATCAAGATTGTTGGTGGTAACCCTGTTTCCTATGTATAACAGTAATATGGAAATAACAATAGTAGAGATGTATATGAGAGTTTTTTTATTTATGAGTTTTTTCAAGTTGTGTGCTTCCATATAATTCTCCTCTTAGAACTTTTTAAAGGCAAAGAAAACTGCACCTAAAATACATATAAACGATAAGATATAATTGAGCTTGAAGCTTTCCTTTAAATAAAGTACTGAAAAAACACCAAAAACTACCAGCGTTATGGCTTCCTGCACAATTTTTAACTGAGCTGTGTCAAAATTCTTTGACGCCAGTCTGTTAGCAGGTATCATAAAGCAGTATTCAAAAAATGCTATTCCCCAACTTATTAAAATAATAAGAGGAAGGGACGCAGAACTATTTTTAAATTTTAGATTACCATACCATGCAAATGTCATAAAAATATTTGAAACTACCAAAAGTAAAAAAGGCCAGAACTTAATAATTGAATACATATCTAAAACCCCGCTAATATTATGCTTTTATCGTACATGCATAAATAACATTATAATCTATTATTAATAATTTTCAACAGTCATTGCTATATTTTGTCCTCATTAAAATGACAATAAGATTGAAAATTTTAACATAATTAGTATAATATTAGTATGGTATTATATATTTACCGGCAAGTGTTTTATAAATAATATAGAGGATAGCCAGCAGCCGGGTGCTGATATATAAGGGCTTAAGGTAGTATAATGACTTTAAAAAACATAAAAAAGATTATTTTGGCGGGCTTTGCAATTGTAGTTTTTCTATTATTCTTTGAAAGTACGTTTGTTCAAGCAGTTAATAAAGGGGTAGTTGAGGATGTTCTGCCCAAAAAGAATATTTTGATACTGCATTCGTATAATGAAGGCTTGGCGTGGACAAGTGATCAGAATACCGGAATAATTGAAACTATTGAGAAGGAATATCCAAACACAAGTACATATGTTGAATACATGGATTGGAAAAATTATCCTACCACTAATATACTTTCTTATATATCTGACTACTTAGAATTCAAATATAAGCATAAACGTATTGATCTGATAATTACGACTGACGATGCCGCTTTTAAATTTGCATTACTTAACAGAGAGCAATTGTTTTCCGATGCACCTATTGTTTTTTCAGGTGTAAATAAGGAAAGTGTCTCGGAAATAGCCAAGCATTATAAAAACTACACCGGAGTTATTGAGAATATAGACCCAACTGAAACTTTCAGACTAGCTTTAAGAATAAATCCCTATATAAAGAAAGTTTATGTGGTGTTTGATAATTCAGAAAGCGGCTTGTCAACAGGCCGCTTAGTAATGGATAAGGTAAAGGCGATGAATCTCGAGCCTATACCAATGAATATGATGAGTTTCAATGAGCTTTTACATGTTGTAAGTAAATTGGATAACACAAGTATTGTATTTTTTGCAACTTATTACAGTGATGGAAATGGAAAGATGTTGGAATTTAATCTGGCATCTAGGGAAATAAGTAAGTACAGTAGCGTACCTTTATATCACCAATATGACTTTGGATTGAATAAGGGGGCCTTTGGCGGTGAAATGTTAAGCGGAGGGCTGTGCGGAAACTATGCAGCAAAACTTGCAGTGAGGATATTAAAGGGAGAAGCTGCTTCAGATATAAAGATTATATCACCTAAGGCAACAAGAGTAGTTTTTGACTATGAACAGTTGAAACGGTTCGAAGTACCGGTTTGGAAACTACCTAAATCTGCTGAAATAATAAATAAGCCATTTTCATTTTTTGAAACTTACAAGCGGCTGGTTTTGTGTGTGATAGGTGCTTTTGCGGTACTGACGCTGTTTTTAATTATTTTATTGGTATATATAAAGAAAATTAAAAATATTCGCAAACAGTTATATCAAAGTAACGAGGAACTCACTCAGACATATGAAGAATTGGTTGCCTCGGATGAAGAATTAAAGCATCAACTGGACGAAATCCGTTCCATACAAAAAAGTCTGTCCCAAAGCGAGGAAAAGTACACTTTTCTGGCATTGCATGATGTACTCACAGGCCTTCCCAACAGACGTTCTTTACTTGAGGATTTACTAAAGGTTTTAAGTAATAATTCCGGAAAAAAGTTGGCATTACTTTTTATTGATATGGACAATTTTAAATATATTAACGATACAATGGGACATGAATTCGGGGATGAACTCATAAATAAGGCAAGCCATAGACTTAAAACGGCTCTTAAAGATTTCGGGACATTGTACCGCCTGGGTGGTGATGAATTTATCCTGCTTATACATGATATTGAAAACCAGTTTGAGGCAGAGGAGTTTATGTGTCAAGTTCTTCAAAGCTTCAAGGAAGAATTTGAAATCAGAAACAGTGTACTTCATATCACTTTCAGTATTGGAGCAGCACTATATCCTGACCACGGGAACAGTATAGAGGATTTAATAAAATGTGCAGATATAGCAATGTACAAAGCCAAGGAACAGGGCAAAAACAGGTATGTGCTTTACGATAAGGACATGGATAAGGCTTTTTCCGAAAGAATGACTATAGAAAAGCTTTTGCATACAGCAATGGAAAAGAATGAATTTGACGTATATTACCAGCCACAGTTTGATTTGGAGACACAAAAAGTAACCGGCCTTGAGGCACTCCTCAGATGGAAAAGTTCAGAGCTTGGAAATGTTTCACCTATGAAATTCATTCAGGTTGCGGAAGATACACATTTAATTATTCCTTTAGGGGAATGGGTACTGAATCAGGCTTGTGTGTTTATTAAGGAATTACATGAAAAGGGCTTAAAAGACTTGACAGTATCAGTGAATATATCGACAATACAGATTCTCCAGTCAGGATTTACACGTAAGATAATTGATATAATAAATTGCCATAAACTCAATCCTGAATGTCTTGAATTGGAAATTACCGAAACTGTTTTAATTGAGTCATTTACTACTGTTCTCAGAAAATTAAACAAATTGAAAAAATTGGGCATAAGAATAGCATTGGATGATTTTGGTAAGGGATATTCTTCGTTGAACTATTTAAAACAGCTTCCAATATCAACATTAAAAATTGATAAATCCTTTATCGATAGTGTTTCAGTAGACGAGGAAGGAAGGACTATAACCAGACACATAATCACTTTAGGAAGATCACTGGGTATGACTATCATTGCCGAAGGTGTGGAATATAATGAACAGCTTGAATACCTGAAAAAATATCACTGTGATAGGATTCAGGGTTATCTGTTCTCAAAGCCTTTGCCTGGAGAGGATGTAAAAAAGCTGTTGAATGTGTAATTAATGAATTAGATTTTTGACGACCATGTTAACCCGTGAATTACGGTTTTTCATGGTCGTTTTATCTTTGATTGGCCAACTTCTTGACTTATTTCAATTAATTGGTATAATAATTATGTGCATATGCACATAATTATTATGAGGTGAAAATAATGCCAAGACCTAAAAAATGCAGAAGGGTAGGATTTATACCCGGTAATGCGTGCTTTCACCCCGAAATTAAAAGTCAGGTTCAGGTTGTTTTAAGCATTGAGGAGGTTGAAGCCATCAGACTTGCGGACTATCTGGAAATCGGTCAGGATGAGGCAGCAGATAGTATGAATGTTTCCAGAGGAACTTTTCAGCGTATAATAAATTCTGCAAGGAAAAAGACGGCAGATGCACTGGTTCATGGAAAGACTATCCGAATAGACGGGGGAAATTATCAGATTGAGTCAGGCAGGAGTTGCTGCAGGAGACAAAGTGGGGAATGCAGTACTATAAACTGTGACAGGTGCGAAGGTTGTATGGACTGTCACAAATCAATAAATATATAATGAGGTGGATTATATGGTAGACAATGGATGTGGCTGTGGAGGAACAGATTGCGGTTCAAGTGATTGTGGAGGCAGTTGTCCTTCAGGCGGTGGCCAACCACAGAATTTTTTGGAAAAGACTCACGAACTAAATTCAATTAAGAGAGTTATTGGAGTTGTAAGCGGTAAGGGAGGAGTAGGAAAATCTCTTGTAACTTCAACCCTATCGGTAATGATGAGAAGAAAGGGTTATGAAGTAGGGGTACTTGATGCGGATATTACAGGGCCTTCAATACCAAAAATATTCGGTATTAATCAAAAGGCACAGGGAAGCGAGTTGGGTATTTATCCTCAAACGTCCCCAAATGGTATCAAGGTAATGTCAGTTAACCTTATGCTTGATCAGGATGATGCTCCGGTTATATGGAGGGGCCCTATTATAGCAGGAGTTTTAAAACAATTCTGGACAGATGTAATATGGGGCGAGGTTGACTATCTGTTTCTGGATATGCCGCCGGGAACAGGGGATGTTCCTTTAACAGTTTTCCAGTCGCTTCCTTTGGACGGAATAGTTATTGTTACTTCTCCTCAGGATCTGGTTTCAATGATAGTTAAAAAGGCCTACAATATGGCAAGGGAAATGAATATTCCTATACTGGGTATTGTTGAAAATATGAGCTATTTAAAATGCCCTGACTGTGGTAAGGAAATAAATATTTTCGGCAAAAGCAAAATCGATGAAATAGCAGCGGGCTTAGACCTGAAAGTACTGGGTAAAATGCCAATAGATCCGTCTATTGCGGAATTGTGCGACAAGGGTGAGATAGAAAAGGTCAATCATGAACATTTGGCAGATGCTGCATCCTATATTGAAAGTAAATTACCTGTTGAAAGGGAGAGTGGGATAATGAAAATTGCAGTTGCAACCGAAGGAAGCAATGTTTCCTCTCATTTTGGAAAGTGTGAGCTTTTTACAGTAGTTGAAATAGAGAATAAAGCCATAAAAAGCAAGGAAGTAGTTAGTACAGAAGGAAATCAGCACGGACTTCTTCCGGGTTTTCTGGCTTCACGGGGTATAAAGACCGTTATAGCCGGAGGAATGGGAGATGGTGCAAGGCAGAAGCTTGAAGAAAACAATATACAGATTATATCAGGAATCAGCGGAAATATTGATGAAGCAGTACAGCTTTATATTGATGGGAATCTGAAATCAGCAAGTTCCGGATGCTCAGGTCATTCACATGAACATAATCACGGTGAAGGCGTCTGCAGCTGCGGAAACCATTAAAAAATAAGATAAAAAAGCATAATGACCTTGGAAATTAACTTTCCTCGGTTATTATGCTTTTTTGCTTAATTAAATTTATATCTGACCAGTCATAAACTGAACGCCAATACTGACAACTGTTACCGTAAACCATACCAATAACCCCAGAAGAAGAGGTTTTAAACCTGTTTTGAGCATTTCTTTAAAATTTGCATTCAGTCCTACAGCCGACAAAGCCATAACTATAAAAAACTTACCGGTACCTGAAAGAAATGAAACTGCCCAACTGTTAAATATCCCAAGAGTGTTTAACAGAGATGCAGCCAGAAATCCGGCGATAAACCATGGGAAAATACGCTTGAAGCTGTATGAAACCGTATCGTCCTGCTTTGCAGCTTGTTTTTTTCTGATTATTGTAACTGCTGCAAAAATCAAAGATATTGGTATAATCATTGTAGTACGGGTCAACTTTACTATTGTTGCATATGCTCCCGCAACATTGCTGTAAGCATAACCTGCCGCTACAACGGAAGAAGTATCATTTATGGCTGTTCCTGCCCACAAACCAAAGGCTGTATCGGAAAAGCCCAATAAATGTCCAAGTGGAGGGAAGATTAAGACAGCTAAAATGTTAAAGAAGAAAATAGTTGATATGGAATATGCAACTTCCTTTTCTTCGGCTTCTATTATGGGAGATACTGCAGCTATAGCTGAGCCACCGCAAATGGCTGTTCCAACTCCTATAAGACTTGTAAGATTAAAAGGTACCTTAAGAAGTTTACCGAAGCCATAGGCTGAAATAAAAGCAAAAGAAAGGGTAAACAACATTACATATAAGGATTCAAGTCCCGTTTTCCATACCTGTGTGAGACTTAAACCCGTTCCAAGCAAAATAATAGCATACTGAAGAATTTTCTTTGAAGAAAATTTAACACCGCTGACAGACCATGCAGGTTTTCCAATTGTGTTGTTAATTATTATACCCAACAGTATTCCGAAAACCGGGCCTCCTATAATTGGAAATATGCCTCCCAGCCATGTGGCAGCAAGTGCTATGACCAACGCAAGTAGTATTCCGGCAGTATTTTTCCTTATCCATACCATAATTAATTCCTCCGAATTTTTGATATGTTTATTTTAATATTACATACGCATAAATACAAATTATGATTTATTATATATCTATAAGATAATTTTATGGATTATAAATGTTGTGAAGTAATGGAGGTTTATATGATTGACTCTAAAATAACTACTTTTATTTGGGCGGCAAAACTAAACAGCTTTACTAAAGCTGCTGAAATACTTAATTTAACACAGCCGGCAGTTACACAGCATATCAAGCAACTGGAGGGACACTACAAGGTTAAATTATTTAAAAAAGTGGGAAGGCAGATTTATCTGACGGAGGAAGGTGAGCTTCTTTTTAAGTATGCAAAAGAGTTTGAGGCCAATTCTTTGTTTGTAGAAAGAACTCTGAAAAATAAATCGGCACTGAACAAACGATACAACGTTGGGACAACTCTTACAATCGGTGAATTTGTGCTTCCCGGCATGCTGGGACAGTATAAAACACAGCACGAAAACATTGATGTTATAGTTCACGTTCACAATACCGATGAAAATTTGAAAAGGCTTACCAGTGGGGAGCTTGATTTGAGCATAGTTGAAGGGCTTTTTGACAAAAACAGATTCAAGTATAAAAAAATGAGAGATGATGAGCTGGTTCTTGTGGCTTCCCCTGAAAGCAGTTTTGCAAGAAAGGGGGAAGTGAGTCTTGAAGATGTTGCATGTGGCGGAAAGCTTATTTTGAGGGAAAAAGGCAGCGGGACAAGAATGGTATTTGAAAATAAAATGTCTGAAATGGATCTTAGTCTTAATGATTTAAAGGTTTACATGGAGGTCGGAAGTATAGGTGCCATTAAATCACTGGTTCAGGCCAATCTGGGATATACGGTAGTTTCATTGGAAGCAGTTGGAAAAGAAGTGAGGGATGGAACACTGGTTATAGTACCTATCCAAGGACTAAAGATCATGAGGGAATTTAATTTTATATACATGGATATGAGCCAAAATTCATTTATACAGGAATTCATGGAATACATTATGAATTTTGGAGAGAAAGTTAAATAAAACCGTATCAATATATCGTAATATTTAAATATATAGATTGACAATGAGTAAGTGTTTTAATATAATAAATATATCCTCGAGGTGCACAAAATTTATATAAGGAGTAAAAGATGAACACAATAAAAAGTTTTGTACACAAATGGATTTGGTTGATGCTTATTGTCTTTTGTATTGGGGGACTGATATATCCTAAAGTAGGTATTGCCGCTATAATATGTATGCTGGCTCCTGTAGTGGTATCAATCTTCAGAGGAAGAATGTGGTGCGGCAATTTCTGCCCCAGGGGCAGTTTTAATGATATACTTATTTCTAAAATAAGCCGTAATAAAAAAATTCCAAGTCTTATGAAAAATAAGTGGTTCAGATTGTTTTTCGTTGTGTTACTAATGGGAGCTTTTGCGGTGCAGTTATCATTTGCATGGGGGAATATGGTACAGGTTGGACAGGTGTTTGTAAGAATGATATTAATAACTACGGGATTATCTATAATTCTAGGAGTTATTTACAGTCACAGAGCCTGGTGCGTTATTTGCCCAATGGGTACGATGGCATCTTGGGTTACTCAGGTTGGCAATGGTTCAAAAGGTAAAAATGTAACTTTTGATAATCAAAGGTGCGTTAGCTGCAATCTTTGTACAAAATCCTGCCCTATGGAAATAGATGTACTTAAATTCAGAAGCAAGGGAGAGGTTACACACCCTGACTGTCTGAAATGCGGTGAATGTGTAATAAAGTGCCCTAAAGACGCACTTAAAATATAATAATGTAAATTAACAGGGAGGTTATAATATGTCCGCAAATGAAGCTAAAAATAACTATATAGGTGTAAATGGCAGTAGAATGAACTGTGCACAAGCAGTAATAAGTGCTTTTAAGGAGAAATACAATATCAAAGAAGATTTGGTGGAACGCTTCAGAAATTATGGAGGTGGCAGAGCTCCTGACGGTCTTTGTGGTGCTTACTATGCTGTGAAGTATATTTTAAGTAACTACGATGAGGAAAAGGTTGCGGATTTGGAAAAATATTTTCTCGAAAATGCCGGGGCCTTGCAATGTAGCAATATAAAAGGACTTAAAAAACTTTCATGCGTAGGCTGTGTTGAAAAAAGCTCTGAATTTCTGGAAAAGCTTGACTAATATGATGTAAAAGACTTGATTCCTCAAAACTAAGAATCAAGTCTTTTTTTCACTAAATTCCAATTTTGATTCCTGCCAGCGGTTATATAGAATATAAAGGCCTGTTAAACCTAATAATATCTGCCCTGTAATGACGGAATATGTCCAAGGGAAAAGATAATTGATAACCAATGGGAAACCGTCCCATAAACCATGTAAAACTACTACCGTGATATATGATTTAATGACTTTGCCATTGATAAAAAATCTTCCTTGCACACTTTCTCTCAAAAGAACGCTGGATAGTATGGCTGTCCAGGTTCCATGACCTACGGGGGAAGTTATTCCACGCAGGAGAGTAATGAAAACAGTGTGTGTCAGGCTTCCACCACTTTGCAGAAACGTAGTAAATGCATACCCGGTACTTTCAAAGGCTGCAAATCCCATTCCTGCTGCGGAGCCCAGAATAATACCATCCAACATTGAATTATACCGTCTATGCCTTGCAATGAGAAAGACACCAATAAGTTTTGTGAATTCTTCAATAATACCGACAGTAAAAGCCGTTGTGAATGTGAGTTCACTGATGAACACCGGTTCTAACAATGATGCGGCAATAGTACCTAGAGCTCCTCCATAGAAAAAGCACAAGGCAGTAGCAGACATATTAACGCTGAACCATTCTCTTTTTTCATAGAAAAAGGAGACAAAGGCCACTGGTACCAAAAAATTTCCTATAAGTACGATACTGGGAAACAGGTTGATGTTGCCTGTTAACATAAAAGCAAGAATCGTAGCAGCATAAACTATAAATCCTACAAAAAGTACACGAAGCCAGTATTTGCGTTTTGCTTGAGTCATTTTATATATCACACCCGAAAGTTTATTTATTATTATGATTACAATTTATTTAATATAAATCCTTGGAAAAAACTTCAGAAAAAAACCTCTTACTTTTAAGTAAGAGGTTTTTTGGTGCGCCATCACGGGGTCGAACCGGGGACACCCTGATTAAGAGTCAGGTGCTCTACCAACTGAGCTAATGGCGCAAATTTAATAATTGAGGGCTTGTCTTGCCCGAGCACTTTTATATTATAAGAGCAATATTTGATAATGTCAACAACAAAATGCTTTTTTTTAGTAAAAAAGTAGAATTCCTATTGTTATACCCTAAAAACAATATTTTCTACTTTAACCACAATATATTACAATAGATATTTACAAAAGTGTATAAAAATGATAAAATTATTTAATAGAATCATTAATTTATTTCTTCATTGTTGTCGTGAACAAAAAATTCCACAAAATAGCAATATTTTACATGAAACATATTTACAAATGCGTAAAAAAATGATATTATAATTTTGAAATAAAGGTTCGCGTTATTTTATACTCGTGGGGTTAAGGGAAAAAAATGACATCTTGAATATATTTTTATGATCTTAATCAATATAGCAAAAAAATTCACTAAATAGCAAAAAAATACAACAAAATATTTATATGTATACAAATATGATAATATGGTTTAGTAGAGTCATTACGTTAATTCATTATATAGGAGGTGAGTAGGTTAGTTTTAATTTACGTTTTGTATTCTCTACTGGTTATTTTATCTATAAGCTATTACATCGTCATCTGAGTAATTATCTATATTCTCAATACGCTATTCGCATAATTCTAATAACAATTTTACTTAATTCTCAATTAAATTACATTCTATTTATTACATCTTATTGTAGTGTTACTAATCCTTGGTTTTATTCTAAAAACTTCTTTTTAGTGACTGCACGATGGCTTAATTGTTGTTCGAACTTTTCTTTCGTAGTACAAGAGCTTTAAAACAAAGGCTAAAAGAGATATTCAACTAGTATGTAGGTAAGTAGTAAAAAACTATATTTTTTAGGAGGATTATAGTATGGGTAAGTTTAATAAAAAAGTTTTAGGGTTAATTTTTGCAATTTCAATGAGTGTTACAAGCTTATTTGCAGGAACAACATATGCAGCAACTGATTACTGGCAGAACTGGACTGATGGTGGCGGAACAGTAAATGTTACTAATGGGTCTGGCGGAAATTACAGTGTTAATTGGTATAATTGCGGAAACTTCGTTGTAGGTAAAGGATGGAATTACGGAACTGCAAATAGAGTTTGTAACTACAATGCAGGTCAATTTGCCCCTTCAGGTAATGGCTATGTAAGTTTTTATGGATGGACAAGAAACTCACTTATTGAATATTATATTGTTGATACATGGGGTACTTACAGACCTACTGGTACATACAAAGGATCTGTATCAAGTGATGGCGGAACTTATGACATATATACAACTCAGAGATATAATGCACCTTCCATTGACGGTACACAGACTTTTACACAGTTCTGGAGCGTTAGACAATCAAAGAGACCAACTGGACAAAACGTTCAGATCAACTTTGGTAACCATGTAAATGCATGGAGAAGTAAAGGAATGAATCTTGGAAGTAGCTGGTCATATCAAGCATTATGTGTAGAAGGATATCAAAGTAGCGGAGCTGCTAACGTAACAGTATGGTAAAAAGGTCATTGGACAATAAAGAAATTTTACCTTTTGATAAGTAGGGTTGACCGGTTAGACCATCGGCTACCTTATGTATCATAAAAAAAGTATACTTACCTACATATTAATTGAATATTATCTTTCAATAGAGTAAAATGGAACAGGATCTACGGTTCCTAAAAATTGGAGATAGGCAGATAGTGCTCTACTTCAGTTAAGTAGCCCGAAAGCATTGGGGCCGTTTCTTAGAAGAACGGCCTTCAACTCTTGCGGGGGGGCTAAATTTATAGGACTTTACGGTCTATAATTTTTATCACTTAAAGGAGACATATCCATGAAAAAACTATTAATTTTCATTTTAATCGCAATGATGGTTACTGTTAGTGCATGCTCGGAAGAAAAACCCAGTTCGAAAGAAAATGTTAATAAGAAAGAAGTGTCTGATAATTTTGTATTAGTCAAAGGAGGGGATTGCAAGAATAAGAATTCTCAGCTTTATGGGAAAGGTTTAAAAATTTCTGATTTTTATATTGGCAAATATGAAGTAACTCAAAAAGAATGGAATGAAATCATGGAAAGCAATCCGTCGCAATACAAAGGTGATAAGTTACCGGTAGAAATGGTAAACTGGTATGAAAGTATTGAATACTGCAATAAAAGGAGTATAAAAGAGGGGTTGGATCCATATTACAACATAGACAAAGATAAAAAAGATCCAAATAATACAAGCGAAATAGATGATATAAAATGGACAGTAACTATCAATCCGGAAGCTAATGGTTATCGCTTACCTACAGAGATAGAGTGGGAATATGCTGCTGGCGGAGGGCAGGATAGTAAAAATTATACATACAGCGGAAGTAATAATGTAGATGACGTAGCATGGTACTGGATAAATTCAGGTGATAAAAAATTAGACGGAGAGTGGCGCTGGGAAAAGGTTGAAAGCAATAAGGGTCAAACCAAATCTGTTGGTTCAAAGAAACCAAACGAGTTAGGTATTTATGATATGTCCGGTAATGTTAGAGAATGGTGTTGGAATTGGTACGGAGAAGCTCTGGAGAGTAATAGTGGCTCCCTCAGGTGCTGGAGAGGCGGATGCTGGCTCAGCGATGATACTGCCTGTAAATTCTCATATAGAGGGAAGTTTGATCCAAATGGCAAGGGATATGATCAAGGTTTTCGCTTATGCCGCAACAAATAGTTATAAGAATGTATAGAGAGCCGAAAAGGCTCTCTTTTTTTATACTTTAAAAATATCTGCACCAAATAAAAACCGCTTACTTATAAAAGTAAGCGGTTTTTATTTGGTGCGCCATCACGGGGTCGAACCGGGGACACCCTGATTAAGAGTCAGGTGCTCTACCAACTGAGCTAATGGCGCCTATTTAATTAAGGACTTGCCGTCCGAACACTTTTACATTATAAAAGCTGTTATTATTATTGTCAACACTTAATTTTAAAAAATATCATTAATTTTTTAGATAGGTGACAATATTTTTATTAATATTTATATATTGTGATATATTTTTATAATATTTCTTGTAGGAAAAATAGATATTAGGTAAAATATATTATGAGTGTATAAATATTCACCTGCTATTTGCAGGATAATATGTAGATTGGACAAAAACATGAGAAGCTATAAACATAAATCCGGACAAATGAATGAAATAATTACAAAAACAATTAAGTCTCTTGAATCAGGTAAGAACGAGATTATTGAAATTGCTGAGAATTCCAGAAAAGAATGCAAGAGACTTGAAGATGAATTGGTAACATTGAAAAAGCAGGTTTTTGAAATCGTTAGTGTTATAGAAAATCTGGAACATGACCTTAAACTAAGCAAAAAAAAATTATATGATGTTAATAGAGATTTTAACAACCATAGCCAGAATGAGCTTGCACAGGCTTACCAGACAGCGGATAATATAAGGGTTGAACTTGCAGTAAGGCGTGAACAGGAGACTTTTCTAATAAGAAGGAGAAACGATCTTGAAATAAGAATCAAGGATTGTATAAAAACTCTGGAACGGGCAGATAGTCTCATAGGACATGTTGGTATCGCACTGGACTATCTTAGCGGAGATTTGCAAAATGCAGGCGAGCAGTTAGATAATTTGCAGCAGAGACAATTTCTCGGAATAAAGATTATTGAGGCTCAAGAGGAAGAACGCAAAAGAGTTGCCAGAGAAATACACGATGGTCCCGCACAATCCATGTCAAATATAGTTATTAAAGCCGAAATTTGTGAACGCCTTATGGATAAAGATATAGATGATGCAAGAAAAGAGCTGCAGAACCTTAAAAAAGTTATGCGAGATAGTCTTCAGGAAGTCAGAAAAATTATTTACAACCTGAGGCCAATGGCTCTTGATGATTTAGGGTTATTACCGACTTTGGAGCGTTACGTAATTTCATTTAAAGAAGAAAATGGAATAGATGTTCAACTTAAATCCAGAGCCATTAATGAAGAAATTAAACCCGTCATATCTCTTGCTGTGTTCAGAATTGTACAGGAAGCTTTGAATAATGTACTTAAACACGCACAAGCAAAAAGAGTTTCAATTCTTTTGGAACTTGTCAACAAAAAATTAAATATTATTATTGCTGATAATGGTGTTGGATTTAACACTGAAGATGTTAAAATTATTGAGCCTGAAAGCACTGGCGGATTTGGCCTTTTTAGCATGAAAGAAAGGGTTGCCCTGCTTGAAGGAGAGGTAGCTATAGTATCACAGATAGGAGTAGGAACAAAGATTACGATTCATATACCATTAATAGATGAAGAGGAGGACTCTCAAAAATGAATAAAATTAGGGTAATGATTGCGGACGACCATGCTATGGTACGACAAGGATTAAAAACTATCCTTGAGTTGGAGGAAGATATATGCGTGGTTTCGCAGGCTTCTAATGGGGAGGAAGCTGTAGCCTTGGCCAAAAAGGTAAGGCCTGATATTATCCTGATGGATATAAATATGCCTGTTATTAACGGACTTCAGGCTATTAAAATGTTGAAGCAGGAGCCTGTAAATTATAAGATAATTGTATTGACGCTGCATCAGGACAGAGAATATTTGTTTAAGACATTGCAGCTTGGATGTGAAGGTTATGTTTTAAAGGATGCAGAATCATCTGTATTGATAGAGGCAATAAGAAATGTCTACCGTGACCAAACCTACATACAGCCTAACATGACAGGAGAACTTGTAAAGGAATTTAACAGAGTAACATTGTATGAACAGGATAAATCCATTGTAAATAATCTCACCAATCGTGAAGTGGAAGTTCTAAAACTTATAGCAGAGGGAATGATTAACAAGGAAATTGCTAAAACCCTTTATATAAGTGAAAAGACCGTTAAAAATCATATATCGAATATATTCAAAAAACTTGATGTAAATGATAGAACTCAGGCAGCTATTTATGCATTTAAACATAACATAAAAGTGTAAAAGGTATTGACACTTAGTTTGCAGACATAGTATTATATTAATAATTTCCAATAAGAACAGTGCAGTGAATGGGAATAGTAAACCGTACATAAGTCCGTAGAGAGCTGTCAGTTGGTGAAAAGACAGCGGCTTTGAAGGTTGAAGCTCGCCCAGGAGCATTTTTGGCTGAAATAAGTAGGCTGAAACGGTTTATCACCGTTATATGATTTAAAGAGAATTTCTAAATAGGAATTAACTTGAGTGGTACCGCGGAAACATAGCTTTTCGTCTCATGAATACGAGACGAAGGGCTTTTTATTTTTTAATTTAACATTTTATGAATATGGTTACAATTTTAACTTGGAGGTGTTTGTTGTGGAGAAACTTATAGAGATTACTGTTGGTAGTTTACTAGATGATATGGCAAATAGATATCCCGATCATGAATGTGCATTATACACAGACCGCCCATTCAGAAAAACTTATTCTGAATTTAACGAGCTTTGCAATAAAGTTGCAAAGAGTTTTCTCAAAATGGGGATAAAAAAGGGCGATCATATTGCAATTTGGGCAACAAATGTACCGGAATGGCTTATTACACTGTTTGCCTCAGCAAAAATAGGAGCTGTTCTTGTTACAGTTAATACAAATTATAAAATTTTTGAGCTTGAGTATTTATTAAAACAGTCTGATACAAATACATTGGTTATGATAGATGGTTTCAAGGATTCAAATTACATACAAATTTTAAACGAACTTTGTCCTGACTTAAAGAACTCCGAACCTGGTAACTTTCATAACGAGAATCTACCGTTCTTGAAAAACATTATAAGTGTCAGTACGGAGAAACATCCCGGAATGTTCAATTGGGATGATATTATTGATTTTGGCTGCGATATATCCGATGAAGAACTTTACGCTTTAAGTAAAACCCTGGACTGCCACGATGTCATAAATATGCAGTACACTTCAGGAACCACAGGTTTTCCCAAGGGTGTAATGCTTACACATTATAATATTATAAATAACGGTATGTGCATAGGTGATTGCATGCATTTTACGCATGAAGACAGATTGTGTATTCCCGTTCCGTTTTTCCATTGTTTCGGGCTGGTTCTTGCAATAATGGCTTGCGTAACTCATGGAACAACAATGGTTCCAGTTGATTATTATTCACCATTAAAAGTAATGAAGGCCATTCAGAGTGAACGTTGTACAGCAGTCCATGGTGTTCCTACAATGTACATAGCGATGCTTGAACACGCCGATTTTGATAAATATGATTTTTCTTCTTTAAGAACAGGAATTATGTCCGGTTCACCATGTCCTATCAAGGTTATGGAAGCAGTTGTTGAAAAAATGAACATGAAGGATATAACCATTCCTTATGGTCAGACAGAGGCTTCGCCTGTGTGTACACAAACCAGAATAGGCGATAGTCTGGAACTTCGGGTTTCTACTGTTGGTCGTGCACTTCCGTTCATTGAATGTAAGATAGTTGATCCCGAAACAAATCAGGATCTCCCGGACGGTGTTCCCGGAGAGTTTGTTGCCAGAGGATACAACGTTATGAAGGGGTATTACAAGATGCCGGAAGCTACCGCCCAGGCAATAGATGCGGACGGATGGCTCCATACAGGTGATTTGGCTACAAGGGATGAAAACGGATACTACAAGATTACGGGCAGAATAAAGGATATGATTATCAGAGGTGGAGAAAATATCTATCCTAAGGAAATAGAAGAATTCTTATATACTGTGCCGGAAATTAAGGACGTACAGGTAATTGGAGTTCCATCCAAAGTATACGGTGAGGAAATAATGGCCTGTGTTATACTGAAAGAGGGTTGCAATCTGACGGAAGAACAGGTTAAAGCAGCAGTAAAGGCAAATATGGCAAGACATAAAACTCCTAAATACGTTGGCTTTATGGATAGTTTCCCAATGACGGCAAGCGGTAAGATTCAGAAGTACAAAATGAGGGAAAAAGCTATTGCTCAACTGGGACTTGAGGATGAAGCGGCAATAGAGACTGCATAATGGATAAAGATGTATTTACATATATAAGAACATTTACAATTGACTTAATGAATATTATAATAATAGAAGTAATTAATTGCCAGTTTAAATACTGGCAATTTTTATATATGGAGGTTTATATGTCTTTTTTATATGATATTAAAAAAAGAGTACTTGTGTTTGACGGATCTATGGGTATTATGCTTCAAAGTAAAGGTCTTGAAGTGGGAACTTGTCCTGAAGAGTGGAATATTACTCACCCTGACAAGGTCAAAGAAATATATTCAGCATACCGTGATGCAGGGGCAAATGTAATTCAGTCTAATACATTTCAATCAAATATTATGAAGCTTTCTGAATATGGTTTAGGGGACAAGCATTATGATATTAATTGTGCAGGTGTTCGTCTTGCAAAGGAAGTAATGGGGGATAATGGATATGTAGCTGCTTCTATTGGCCCTTTGGGTAAACTATTAGAGCCTTTTGGAGAATTAACGTTTGAGCAGGCATACAATACATTCAAGCAGCAGGTTATTGCAGTGACTGTCGGAGGTGCTGATATTATAAGCTTTGAAACCTTTACAGATGTAAGTGAAATGAGGATTGCCCTTTTGGCTGCTAAAGAAAATTGTAACTTGCCTGTTATTTGTTCAATTTCATATGAGCAGAACGGAAGAACACTGATGGGCTCAGACCCTGCGGTTTGTGCGTACATTCTACACTCGCTGGGGGCTGATATGATTGGTACAAATTGTTCTTTCGGACCGGAATACATGATAAAGGTTGCTGAAAGCTACGGAAAAACAGGGTTAAAATTCAGTATAAAACCCAATGCCGGGATTCCTCAGACAGTAGACGGTAAATTAATTTACGATGAAACTCCTGGAAAATTTGCTGAATATGCACAAGAATTTATAAAGCATGGAGCTAGGCTTGTGGGAGGCTGTTGTGGAACAAGGCCTGAGTTTATTGCTGAAATTTCAAAGTCGGTTAATGAGTGTAATGCGGTGGATTTTCCTTTAAATATTGATTTTATTACATCATCTTCTAAAGCTGTTTCTTTTTTTGACATAAAAGAAGCGGATATTGGATGGATAGATATAAATAAGGAAGAAAGTCTGAAAAAAGACCTTTTAGCAGGAGATGTATCTTCCATTACAGATACCGCTATGGATTTGATGGAAGAGGATTACGGATTGATAGCTATCGATGTGGACATACCGGAAGCAGACCCAATGATGTTATCTAATGTAGTTAAGGAAGCTCAGACTTATCTTAAACAGCCATTTATTTTAAAATCAGACAATCCCAAGTCTATAGAGTCTGCCCTGAGAATATATAAAGGCAGGGCGGGAGTAATTACTAGGGCTTCCGGCTATATGGATAAAGTACTTTATAAATACGGGGCTGTAAATGTTGGAGGATTTATTTTAAATGAAAAGTGATTATTTAAATTCCCTTCTCAGATATCTTGTGGAAAAGGACTATTACCACCTTATAGCAGCTGACAATCAAATGCCTGATTTATCTAATGGTATTGTAAGCTTGATTAAAGAGATTCAGGGAACTTCTGTATTTGTTGAAATTATAGACGCAGAGAGGTATGGAACGGAACAGATCAGGAATATCATGTTAAACGGAGCAGCAATGCTGAATAATATTCAAGGCAGCAATGCATACATTTTTAAGGTATTTTTGTTTGACAGCACACCTGATATGGATAAGGTTGAAATTATAAAGCAGGGTCAGTTAGATATTACCACTGAGAAGCGTTTTATGAAATGTATTTCTGTTAATTCGGCTGCAAAACAGGTAGAGAAATATTTCAGCGTACCGGCCTTTGATGCCGGGTTGGTAAGGTCTTTCAAAAGATTTTTTTCAAAGGGCCTTGATAAAAGGGAAACCAGTTATCAGGACATAGAAGGCATTCTTGTAGAAAGAAAAAAGGATTTTGAAGTACAATACAAGGCTCAAAAACCATGGCTCACATACATTATTATTGCATTAAATATTCTTATGTATGGCTTGTTGCAGCTTGTATCCATGAAAACCGGAACAGCCTATCAACAACAGCTTGAGCCATTTGGTGCCAAGGTAAATAATCTCATTGTGGAAGGGCAGTACTGGAGATTTATAACCCCTATGTTTCTGCATTCTGATATTGTCCACTTGGCTCTTAATTGCTATTCACTGTATATTATAGGGATGCAGGTAGAAAGAATATTTGGTCGGGAAAGGTTTCTGGCGATTTATTTCGTATCGGGTTTTGTTGGCTCGGTAGCGAGTTTTGCATTCTCACTGAATTCTTCTGTTGGGGCTTCTGGTGCTATTTTCGGGTTAATGGGTGCGATGTTATATTTTTTGGTAGGTCGCCCTGCTCTTTTAAAAAGCAGCTATGGTGTAAATCTTGTTACTATGCTTATTATTAACCTTGCTTATGGCTTCATGAACAAACGGATAGACAACCATGCACATGTGGGCGGTCTGGTGGGAGGATTCCTGACTACCGGAGCAGTTTATTCGACACAGGAAAGAAATGTAAAATCAGCAATTAAAAAAGCAATAGCTATTGTTCTTGTAGCAGCGGTTGCAATCGGAACATTATTTTATGGGTTTAATAATGATATAAATGTACTTTCGCCCAAGCTTGCCGCCCTTGAACAGTCTGATATTCAGAGTAACTGGCCGGAGTCTGAAAAAAAAGCAGAGGAAATTTTAACTTTGAATTCTCTGGATAAAAATACAAAGGCCCAAGTGCTATGGTCCTTAATTAGAGCTGAAGTAAGTCAAGAGAAACTTAATGAGGGTATTGAAGATTCAAAGGTTTTGACGGAATTGAATCCGGCTGACGGACATTATCTTCTTGGATATATCTACTATAATACAAAACAATTTGATAAGGCCAAGGAGGAGCTTGAACAAGCCAGAAAATTAGGGTCACCTAATACTGATAGTATTAATAAAATGCTTTCCGGTATTGAAAACAATAAATAAGAAGTAAAGACAAATAAAAGCATATTAACCTTATGAATAATTCAATAGGTTAATATGCTTTTTAGTATATATGTTTTTATATCATTTCTGAAAAGTACCTGTGAAAACTAAGGTCATTTGTCAGCTCCGGGTGAAAGGATGTGGCCAGCATATTGTTCTGTCTGCATGCAACTATATTTTCGTTTACACGCAGGATAACCTCCACATGTGGGCCCACATCAACCACATAGGGTGCTCTGATAAATACCAAAGGTATTTTTTCAGAAGAAAGAGATGGAATGGAGACTTCTGTTGTAAAACTATCCAACTGCCTTCCATACCCGTTTCTCATAACATTTATGTCCATTATTTCCAGATGACGCCGACTATCGTTTGTTATCTTTTTTGCAAGAATAATCATGCCCGCACAGGTTCCCCATACAGGCATCCCAGAATTTATTCTTGCTTTTAATGGTTTCGTCAGATTAAAATCACAAATAAGCCTTCCGATTGCAGTGCTTTCACCACCGGGAATAATAAGTCCGTCTATGTTTTCTATGTCTTCTTTATATTTTACGCTACATGGCTCTACATTTGGTATTTTGGATAGTTTCTCCAAATGTTCCGATATAGCACCCTGCAAGCCTAATACACCTATTTTTTTCATTGTTTGTTCCTCTCTTTGGGATTACCATCCCCTGGAGGCATACAGGCTGTTGCCTGACAACTCTCTCACGTCTATGGAATCCATGGGAGTACCAAGCTCTTCAGAGACCTCTGCAATGATTTGAGGATCATTGTAGTATGTTGTGGCCTTTACTATTGCCTGTGCTCTTTTGGCAGGATCTGAAGATTTAAATATTCCTGAACCAACGAATACACCGTCGCATCCAAGCTGCATCATTAAAGCGGCATCCGCAGGAGTAGCAATTCCGCCTGCTGCAAAGTTTATAACTGGAAGTTTTCCATTTTCGTGAACATACAGCACAACATCATAGGGAGCTCCGAACTCTTTGGCTATGGTCATAAGTTCTTGCTTGGATGCACTTTGAACTTTTCTTATTTCAGTTGTAACGGTTCTCATATGTCTTACTGCTTCTACAACGTTTCCTGTACCGGCTTCACCTTTTGTTCTTATCATTGATGCACCTTCGCCGATTCTTCTGAGGGCTTCTCCGAGATTCTTTGCACCGCATACAAACGGAACTTTAAAGGTGTGTTTATCTATATGGAATTCTTCATCTGCTGGGGTTAAAACCTCGCTTTCATCTATGTAGTCGATTGAAAGGGCTTCAAGTACCTGGGCTTCAACAAAGTGTCCTATTCTTACCTTGGCCATAACAGGAATTGATACGGCTTTTTGTATTTCTTTTATCATTTGGGGATCGGACATTCTTGCAACTCCTCCGGCTTTTCTTATATCGGAAGGAACTCTTTCAAGTGCCATTACGGCAACGGCACCGGCTTTTTGTGCAATTTCAGCTTCCTTTGCATTTACTACATCCATTATTACTCCGCCTTTGAGCATTTGTGCAAGGTTTTTGTTTAATTCATATCTTTCATTCATTTTACATACTCCTTTACTTTTATTTAAATATAAAATATACTAATTGTACCGATACACTTATGTGTATTCTCGGGTAAATTTTGTATATTTAAACACATATAAATTTAAATGTCAATACATAGTTTAATACTTGTAGAGAGGTATCTATGTCGAAATATACGATATAATAAATCAAGGGATTATAAATTAACCTAACTTGGAGGGTATATGGAATTTGTATCGATACAATTAGATAATGAAGGTCAACCTAAATATTTGCAGCTGTTTAACTGCATAAAAGAATGGATTTCACAAGGTCAAATGAAGACGGGAGAGCGTCTTCCTACAATAAGGAGTTTGGCTTCGCAATTAGGCGTAAATACAAGCACAGTTGTAAATGCATATAAACAGCTTGAAAGCAACAGTTATATAACTGCAAAAAAGGGCAGTGGATATTTTGTTTCGGATACAAAGAATGGAACGAAAGATACAAACTTTTCCGGTGATTTGGGGTTGTACAAGGATGCATCTGTTATAAACTTTGCTAATGCCACCCCACATCCGTCTATTTTTCCGATTGAATCCTTTAAAGCGTGTATAAATGAGGTTCTGGAGAGGGATAAAGGCTTTGCTTTCGGGTACGACGAGAGTAACGGTTACAGGCCTTTGAGACAGTCTATTCTTGCTTATTTTAGTCGAGAATATTCTATTTCAATTGAAAATGAGAGTTTCCTCCAGATAGTTTCAGGTGCACAGCAGGGTATAGACATTATCGGAAAAGCACTTTTAAACCCCGGTGATTATGTAATTACTGAAACGCCTACTTATGATGGTGCGGTTGCGGCATTTAAGTCAAGAGGTGCAAGGATCATAAGTGTAAACATGGAGAAAGACGGAATGGACATGGACGAACTTGAAAAAAAGGTTCGCATATGCAAACCCAAACTTGTATATGTAATGACAAGGTATCAGAACCCGACTACGGTGTGCTATAGCCAGGAAAAGCTTGAAAGACTGATGCTTCTGGCGAAAGAGAATAACCTTTATATTGTTGAAGATGATTCTATGTCAGAATTATTTTTTGAAAAGGAAAAACCCATGGCTCTGAAGGCTTTGGATAAAAGCAATGAGTATGTAATTTATTTAAAAAGTTTTTCAAAAATCCTTATGCCGGGCTTAAGAGTAGGAAGTATGGTTATACCTGTAAATTTAATTGATGATTTTACTAAAATAAAGCATACCAGCGACATATCCTCCTCGGGATTGATTCAAAGGTCCCTAGACTTATATTTCCGAAGTGAAAAGTGGGATGAACATTTGCAGTACATGAAGGAGATATACAGAGGCAGATTTGAGTTTATGCTTGCCGGTTTAGATAGGATTGGAAAATATGGACTCAAGTATGAAAAACCAGGTGGAGGGTTGTATTTCTGGGTAAAGCTGCCCCGGCATTTGTCTTCAAATTTCTTTTTTAAGAAGTGTAGAAATAATGGCCTTGTATTTATTCCATCAAGCATATTCTATGATAACATGCACAAAAAAAGTGACGATTATATAAGGCTTAGTTTTGCATCAGCAGGCATCGACCAGATCAGAGAGGGTATGGCCATTTTGGAAAGGTGTCTGACAAATTAATCAGGAGGAGTAATTCAACCTCCTGAATCTTCCAAACAGCTTGTTTCTGTAGTATTTGTTATAGGTGCTTTGATTTAAGCCATAATCAATTAAGACGGGGACATCATTAACGATTCCCCAGCTTGATGCCCTTTTCAGGTCGCCGCTGCCTATTTTGTGATTTTCCAGGTCTTCCTCCAATAGAGGGTTTTTCATGAGTTCATCAAAGCTCCGTACTTTATAATGTCTTAAAACAATTCTTATATCAGTAATTCTCTTAGCTTTTACCATTATTAAGTATCTGTAGTTTTCAGAAACGGCAGCTACTTCAGCAAAAAAGCCGGATTTGTGTGTCAAATAGCTTTTTTGCTCAATCTGATTCTGCAATATACCTCGGACGTCTTTTGCTACTTTAACAACATAACCGTTGCCTAAGTCATAAACGTTCCGGCATGAACCTGAACCTAAGCGCTTATACTTATTTACTTTAAGTTGAGAAATCAGTTCCGCAAAGTCAAAATTCATTTTTCTCTCCTTATTTTAAAGTACACTACATTTTATTCTGATAATGGCAATATGTGAGTAAAAAATATAATCGCAGCCTTGACGGCGGTTGGTTAGTTGATGTATTATTAATTTAATATATAATATTCTAAATATGATGATTGGAAAGAGTAGAAAGCAATTGGCTTTACAGAGAGCGGAAGCGTGGTGGGATTTCCGCAGGTTCAAGTTTTTGAAAATCATCCATGAGTTGCAGCCTGAAATTCAATATGACTTATATTGAAGTAGGGTGTGCCGGTGATGAGCCGTTATAAAACGAAGTGATTATTGTCATGTTATTATTTTTCATGCTACAAAATAATTTGGGTGGTACCGCGAAATAGCCTCGTCCCTTTGATGGAACGGGGCTTTATTATATTTTAGAATAATTAAATTACACTTAAAAATTTAAAATTATATTTAACCGGAGGTAATAGAAATGGCAGAAGATTATGGAAAATCTTTAAATCTACCACAGACTGACTTCCCTATGAGGGCGAACCTTCCTCAAAGGGAACCTGAATTCCTGAAAAAATGGGAAGACATGGATATTTATAATAAGCAATTGAAAAAAGCAGAAGGAAAGCCTTCTTTTATACTACATGATGGCCCGCCATATGCAAATGGAGGTATCCACCTTGGAACAACATTGAATAAGGTTTTAAAGGATATTGTTGTCAAGTATAAGAGTATGTCAGGCTACTATACTCCATATGTTCCGGGATGGGATACACACGGACTTCCCATCGAGCAGAGAGCTATTAAAGAACTGGGATTAAAGAGACACGAGGTAGGCCCTGTTGTTTTCAGAGAAGCATGTGAAGGCTTTGCCATGAAGTATCTGGATATACAAAGAGAATCTTTCAAACGATTGGGTGTAAGGTCTGACTGGGAGCATCCTTATATAACGCTGAAACCCGAGTTTGAAGCAAAACAGATAGAAGTCTTTGGTAAAATGGCCAAAAATGGTCATATATACAAGGGCTTGAAGCCTGTTTACTGGTGCCCTGAGTGTGAAACCGCTCTGGCTGAAGCTGAAATCGAATATGCGGACGATACTACCGTTTCAATATATGTTAAGTTCCAGGTAAGAGATGACAAGGGAATTTTTGAAGGAGTTGCACCAAAAGAAAAGATTAACTTTGTAATATGGACAACAACTACATGGACTCTGCCTGCAAACCTTGCAATTTGTTTGAATGAGTCATTTGAATATTCTGTTGTAAAGGCTAATGATGAATATTATGTTCTAGCTTCAGAACTTGTTGAAAATACAATGAAGGCAGCGGCTATAACAGAATATGAAACTGTTGCAAAATTCAAAGGCAGCGAACTGGAAGGTATTCTTTGCAAGCACCCATTCTTGGACAGGGATTCAATAGTTATTCTTGGTGACCATGTTACACTTGAAGCAGGTACCGGTTGTGTTCATACTGCTCCCGGACATGGCGCGGAAGACTTTCTAGTGTGCCAGAAATACAAGATTCCTGTATTGGTTCCCGTTGACAGCAAGGGTTTCCTGACTAAAGATGCAGGACCGTTTGAGGGAATGTTCTATAAGAAATCAAATCCTGCAATTATTGAAAAATTGACTCAGGACGGCAGACTTTTAGCTTCAGAAAAGATTACTCACCAATATCCGCATTGTTGGAGATGTAAGGACCCAATCATATTCCGTGCTACCGAACAATGGTTTGCTTCAATTGACGGGTTCAGAGAAGAGGCATTGAAAGCAATCAAAGACGTAAAATGGATTCCTGAATGGGGAGAAGAAAGAATTACTAACATGGTAAGGGATAGGGGAGACTGGTGTATTTCCAGACAACGTATATGGGGTGTGCCAATTCCGATATTCTACTGCAAAGACTGTGGTAAGGAATTAATAACAGATGAATCCATAAAGGCTGTAGCTAATCTTTTCAGAGAAAAGGGCTCAAATGCATGGTATGCAATGGACGCTTCCGAGATTCTTCCAAAGGAAACTAAATGTGAATGCGGACACCATGAATTTTCAAAAGAAACAGATATAATGGATGTTTGGTTTGATTCAGGCTCCAGCCACGCAGCAGTTCTGGAAAATAGAGAAGGATTATCTTGTCCTGCAGACCTGTACCTTGAAGGTAATGACCAACATAGAGGATGGTTCCAGTCATCACTGCTAACATCTGTTGCTACTAAGGGAAAGGCACCTTACAGAAAGGTCCTGACACACGGTTATGTTGTTGACGGCGAAGGCCGTAAGATGTCCAAGTCACTTGGAAACGGTATTGACCCTGCAGATGTTATTAAGGAGTACGGAGCAGATATACTTAGACTTTGGGTTGCTTCTTCCGATTATACAACTGATATAAGAATTTCAAAGGATTTGTTAAAGCAGTTATCCGAGGTTTATAGAAAGATAAGGAATACTGCAAGATACATTCTTGGTAATATAAATGATTTTAACCCTGACACAGACAGTGTTGACTACAATGAACTTAATGAATTGGACAAATGGGCATTGAGCAGGATGAATAACCTCATTAAAAAGGTAAATGAAGCCTATGACACATATGAGTTCCATTTGATGTTTCATGCTATACACAACTTCTGTGTTGTTGACATGAGTAACTTTTATTTGGATATTATAAAGGACAGACTTTACACTTCAAAGCCTGATTCAAAGGAAAGAAGAGCAGCTCAGACTGTAATGTATGAGATTCTTCATAACCTTGTAAGAATGCTGACTCCGGTTCTTGCATTTACTACTGAGGAAATATGGCAGTACATGCCTCATAAAGCAGGCGATGATACTGATAGTGTTCAGTTGAACAGCTGGCCACAGGTAAATGAAAAGTATGCAAATACAGAGTTGTCAGAAAAATGGGAAAAGATATTCGAGCTTAGGTCGGATGTTTCAAAGGCACTTGAGATAGCAAGGGCAAACAAGACTATAGGTCATTCTCTTAATGCAAAAGTGACTCTATATGCAGACGGAGAAAATCTTGAGTTTATCAAGAGTATTGAAAACGGTCTTGTTACTGTATTTATTGTTTCAGCTGTTGAGATTAAAAATCTTGCTGATGCTCCGGCTACTGCCCAAAAGGGAGAGGAAATGCCGGGAATAAAAGTTTCGGTTGAACAGGCATCGGGAGATAAATGTGAAAGATGCTGGATGTTTAGCGAATTCGTAGGTAAGGACGAAAAACACCCGACACTTTGTAAGAGATGTGCTGACGTAGTAGGTTAATCAAGCATATCAGATTTGGGAGACGTATTATGATTAGACATACTGTAAATTTAAAGGAAAGAAGTTATCCTATTTGTATCGCAACAGACTTTCAGGAACTTGGGAAAACTGTTCTATCATTCAGACAGGGTAATAAAGCTCTGTTGATTACCGATGAGAATGTTGATAATTATTATTCTAATCAGTGTGTGAAAGTACTTCAAGACAGCGGGATAGAGGTTAACAAGCATGTTCTGAAGCCCGGTGAGAATAATAAGACACTTGAGGCAGTTTATGGTATATATAATAAGATGGTAGAGTGCAAACTTGATAGAAGCAGTATTGTGCTGGCACTTGGTGGCGGTGTAGTGGGCGATATAGCCGGCTTTGCCGCTGCCACATATATGAGAGGTGTCAACTTTATACAAATACCCACATCACTATTGGCACAGGCTGACAGCAGTGTTGGAGGTAAAACGGGGGTTGATTTCAATGGACATAAGAACATTGTGGGTGCATTTTATCAACCTAAAGCAGTTTTTATTAATGTAAATACTATTAGGACATTGCCAAAGAGAGAGATTTCTGCTGGTCTTGCCGAAGTAATCAAACATGGTTTGATTATGGATGAAGAATACTGTGAATATATTAATTATAATGCTGATAAGATTTTTAAATTTGATGAAAATGTACTGCAATTCTTGGCTAAAAAGAATTGTTCCATAAAGGGCTATGTAGTGGAGCAGGACGAAAAAGAGGACGATTTAAGAGCTATTCTTAATTTTGGTCACACAATCGGTCATGCAATTGAAACAGTTGAAAATTTCAAGCTTTTGCATGGTGAATGTGTGTCTATAGGAATAGTTGGAGCATACAAATTGGCCCATTACATGGAAATTTTGGGAGAGCAAACAGTTAATCAGGTTAAAGCCATTCTTGTAAAACTTGGACTTCCCGTTTCTTTGCCGGGACTGGATGTTGAACGAGTATACAACCAGATATTTTACGATAAAAAGGTAAAGGACAATAAACTTAAATTTGTTTTACCACGTAGGATTGGCGAGGTTTTCCAATGTACCATTGAGGATAGCGGACTGATTAAAAAAGTTCTTTCAGATTTGGCAAATTAATATTTTAAACTTTAAATTAAGTACATTAACCGTATTAGCATATTTTAATCCGGTTGGTGTGCTTTTTTTGTATTTATATGACAATTTTCGTCAGCTAGAAAAATTTCTTACGAATAAATAAAGCTAAACAGAACAACCATAATTATATTGAAAAGTTT
>JAEZIU010000068.1 GCA_023436485.1 Bacillota bacterium
TATTGCAGGTATTTTAGTATTTACCGGCAGCTTTAAATATTTTAGTTATTTTGGTTTATAAAGTATAACATCGGAGGAACGTGTTATGAATAAAAAGGTCACAATTATTATATGGATTATAGCAGCATTTGCAATTATAGCAGCAGCTTACACCTTCTACACAAAGAATAAATCTCAAGGCTTTGTAACGCCGCCACAAGAAGATACCGCTCCACAAAGTCAATCCGCCCAGAGCAGTAAAATTATGGCTCCTGATTTCACTTTAAAGGACATCGATGGAAAAACAGTAAAACTCTCTGATTATAAAGGGAAAATTGTTATACTCAATTTTTGGGCAGTCTGGTGTAAATATTGCTTGATTGAAATGCCTGATTTTAATGAACTCGATAAACAATTAGCTAAAGATAATAATGCTGTAATTCTGGCAGTAGACGTTCAAGAATCTGAAAAATCTGTTAAGGAGTATCTTACTTCAAATAATATTGGCCTTAAAGTTTTGATGGATACAGACGGTGCCGTTTCACAGACCTATGGAGTTTCGGGATTTCCAACTACCTTTTTTATTAATAAGGATGGTTCAGTATACACCTATGTTTCAGGAAAAACAGATAAGGAAACAGTATTAAAATTTCTTGACAAAATGGAAAGTACAAAAGAATAGCTTAATTAAGGGCATTGAGGGTATTCCTCACTGCCCTTTTAAAACTTTTAAGGTCTTATCCTCCAATTGTTTGTTGCCATCACTGTACGGCGTAACAATTGTGAAAATTTGTGACTTGTAGTTAGTACCTATATTGTACTTTATAAAGTTACCAAAAGTACCCATTGGCCCAAGATCTATGTAAATTAATTCTTCCTTATCTTTTATATTTAAAACAGCATTTCTGATATCCATTGGATAACGTACAACATCCCACAAAAATTCATTATCACCTGGCGAAGTGCTTTTTTCGCAGATGCATGAAATATATTTAACTTGAGGGTTTTTAAAGGCTTTATTTTTTAAAAATAGTTTATAGTCTGATGCTGCCGGTTCAATCATGGACGAATGAAAAGCATACTTTACAGGTAATAGCTGATGTGCACATTTATTTTCTTTTAAATATTTCTGAATCTCGGATATTGACTCAGTTTTGCTTGAAACTGCAAAATGTGATTGAAAGTTTACGGAAGCTAATTCAGAATTAGCATGTAAAACAGAAATATCATAGAATGAACTGTAGTTATTTAACACTGCCAGCATCCTTCCTTCACGACAGTTTTCTTTGATTATTTGTGCCTGTTGGTATATGCATTCCATTGCTTTCGAAAAATCCATAACACCTGAAACAGCACAAGCTGCGAACTCACCAAGGCTGGACCCCAAAACGTATTCAGGGTAGATACCATTATGCAGAAGGACCTGAGCAAGTGAGTACTCTACCATAAAAATAGCCGGGTGTGTGTATAATATATTGTCAAATTGCTCCTTAATGTTGTTACTGTAATACATATGATCTAGCACGGAGTTGCCACACAAGTTGTAATAAATTTTATCGAGTTTAAGCATCCATTCTTTGAATAGGGGATTATTGAGGAATAGTTCTTTTCCCATATTATAGTATTGTGATCCTTGCCCGGAAAACATAAAAACTATTGATTTTTTCATAGTATACCTTTTCTATTTATCTAAATTATTTTTACTTATTTTTCAAAGTAAATTTCCATATACAATTGCATTCTGTATCCATAATGTCAGGATGACAGCTCACCACTTCTGTTTCGAAGTGCTTATCAACATATTGGCAAGTTCTTTAAAACTAACAACTGTTTTTCCATCGTACTGAACATTTCTGCTATTAAAAAGTACTGCGTCCATGCCAAGAGATTGTGCGGCCTCTAAATTAAATTTTCTATCATCTACATATATGCAGTCAGACGCTTGATGTCCAAGTTTCTCAAGTGTATGCATAAATATTTGTTCATCAGGTTTTTTTATTTTCAAGTCGCCGCTTACTGTTATAACGTCAAAATAATCATTAATTTTAAATTTATCACGTAAATATCTGCTCCATTCGCTTAAATCATTTGATATTAAAGCTAAATGGTAATGTTTCTTTAAGAGCGGAACAAATTCGTAAAAAGCTTCATTAATTTCTATTGTATCTAAATATTCCTTTTCAATTTTACCCAAATCGCCTTGGAATCCTAGCTTTCTGAAAAGGTCTAAAGATGATAATTCACCTAAATCAGCTTTATTCCAATAATGATACACATCATCTCGACTTAAATCAGGAAATGTGCGATTTATAAATGGTAAAAATCCACCCTCCGGGTCTTTAATAATTACCCCATACATATCTAAAATTAAGGCCCTCATGCCATAACCCTCCATTTTTATACTATTTCAGCTATCTTGTGTGGAAGTTGTGCTGCAGTTCTCCAACTCACCTAATCTTTCTCTGAAGTGAGTCAGATGGCTCTTCATATGGCTAACATAGTGGCTTAATAAGCTTTCAAAAGTAATAAATGTAGAATTCTCATCCCAATTTACATTCCACCTATGTTCTAAACATTTTTTATCTAAATTCAAAATTATATTGATTATTAGTTTATTATAGTAATAGAATAATAAAAGAAGTTCTGAGAAACTCATATTCTGATAATTTTGGATTCCTAGCCACTCATCATTTTGGTAATCAGGAAATTCAAGAACTTCAGACAATTGTAATCTTACAAAACGTTGATGATTATTTGATGCTGAATCAATTAAGTGACCGATTATTTCTTTCAAAGTCCATTTATCCTTTGAAATTCTATATGATGATATTTGTTCATCAATTTCAGAAAAGTTATTCTTAAATACTTTAATTAGTTCATCCAGTTCTTTAGCAATATTATCCATAAATTCTCCTTATTCATTTAATATCAACAATAATATTTTACCATAAGTTGTTATTGTTTGTAACATTTTCCTAGCTAGCACTTTTTATAATTTTCTTATTTAGGTAAATCCTAAATTGATATTTAACTAAAAATATGTTAAAATTTAACTAAGTATGTAGTTCGTAGTAATAATTTCGTCATTACATCTTGATAGCATTATTTCTTTTTATAATCGCAATAGGGAAAAATTAATAAAAGGAGTGTTTTTTATGAAGAAATTTTATGGCAGAGTTTTGTCTCTGCTAACAGCGGTGGCACTGGCATGCACCGTTCTAACAATCATGCCTACCAAAGTTCAGGCTGCCTATTCCCTTCCTGTAAATGTTGAAGCAGAGGCCTGCACTCTCAGCAACAGTGCTACGGTTGCTACCAATGTTTATGGAACTGAATATCCGGGGTATTCAGGTGACGGCTTTGTATGGGCATCTAATTCAGGAACAATAACTTTAGAGGTTACAGTTCCTAAAAGTGCAATGTATGAAATTAAAACACGCTGTTGGATGTATCTTGGCAATCTTGGTGAATCCAGACTTCAGGCTATAAGTATCAACGGCGAATCTAAAGGCAACTTCTATATTCCAAACAAGGGAGGCTGGATGGATTACAGTTTTGGATTCTTCTATCTTGAAGCCGGAACAGCCAAGATTGAGATTGGAACATCCGGAAGCTGGGGTTTTATACTTTATGATAAGATATCCTTTGACTATGCAGATATGCCTGATCTGAACATAGAACCAACCCCATGTGATCCAATGGCGACCCCCGAAACAAAGTCCCTCATGAAGTATCTGACAAGCGTTTATGGTAACCATGTTATTTCAGGCCAGCAGGAGATTTATGGTAGCGGTAATAACGGAGATTCTGAACTTGAATTTAAGTATATTTATGATAAGACAGGCAAATATCCCGCAATCAGAGGCTTTGACATGATGAACTACAACCCTCTGTATGGTTGGGAAGATGGTACAACAGACCGTATGATACAGTGGGTAAAAGAAAAAGGCGGTATTGCAACATCCTCCTGGCATATCAATGTCCCGGCAGATTTCACAAGCTACAACCTCGGTGATAAACTGGATTGGACAAAATGTACATATAAACCGACTGCCAGCTTCAAAACAGCCAACTGTCTTGATAAAACAACAAAGGAATACGCTTATCTCATGATGGCAATCGATGATCTTGCAAAACAGCTCCTTATCCTTCAGGATGCTAAAGTCCCCGTGCTTTTACGTCCTTTCCATGAGGCCGAAGGCAATAACAACACTGATGGTTCTGGTGCTTGGTTCTGGTGGGGTTCAGCAGGTTCAGATGTTTACAAGCAATTGTGGAAGCTTCTTTATACGACACTGACAGAAACATACGGTATTCACAATGTTATATGGGAAGTAAACCTCTATACATATGCAAATTCCCTTGAATGGTATCCGGGTAATGAATATGCAGATATCGTTGCTTATGATAAGTATGAAGGCTCACCTTACACGTGGAAAACAAGTGCTGCAACAACAGCTTTTCTGACACTTGTAAATGATACAAATGATACAAAGATGGTTGCAATGTCTGAAAATGATGTTATACCTGACATTCAGAACATAGTTAACGAAGGTGCATGGTGGCTTTATTTCTGCCCATGGTACGGTGATTTTATTACCAGTTCAAAAAATAATGATCCCGTACTGCTGAACACCATTTACAACAGTGAGCATGTAGTAACTCTGGACGAACTTCCAAAAGATATTTACGGTTCTGAACCGTCAGCCGAAGTAGCGGGAGATCTGAATTCAGACGGAGTTTTTGATGCTATAGACTTCGCACAATTAAAATCCTTCTTGCTCCAAAATACCTCAATTAACTTAACAAACGCCGACGTAGATGGTAATGGGCAAATAAATGCCTTAGATTTTTCATATATGAAGCAAAAGCTTCTTGGAAAGATTGATAAATTCCCGGTTGAATAAAATTATAATATGACTAATTATATGCTGTCGCATTAGTGTTTTATAAACTGATGCGACAGCATAAATTATGTAAACATTATAAATTAAAATGGCTTGGGAGTACTCTTTCCCAATAACATCATTTTTAAATTTATAAGGTCAAGTGCATCAATATTACCATCATTATTAACATCAGCTATAGCCATATTTTGCAAAGCACCCTTCCCTATAAGGAATGACTTAAGAAGTGCAAAATCAATAGAATCAATTAATCCGTCCTCATTAACGTCTCCATAGTAAAGAACTGTCTCCGGTACTTTATTAATATTGAGACTCTGGGCAATGACATTCTGTAGGACTAAGTTTTTGTCATAAGAGAATTCCCAGAACATAGTACCCCCAAGGCCCATTTTCTTTACATAATCTGCCTTACAGCCGATTGATTCCTCATCTTCGTATGTAATAAAAGTACTTCCGTTATACAAATAAGGTACTTTGGCAACCTCATCCCAATAGCGTACATAATTATTTTTACCAACATAATTTTCTTCAATATCCCAATAATCAAATACGGCAGCTTCAAATGTACCGCTTCCAAAGCCTGCAGAGGATGGTGCCGTTCCGCTTTTATACAATCCTGTACCGGTAGGATCAGTTACGTTAATCCAACCTTTTCCTGAGAAAGCAAGACCCAGATTTAAATCAGCCGGTTCTACCCCTGCAGCAATGTAATTCTCAATAGTTGTCGACACGCAAGGATTGCCGGGATCAGCATACAGCGGAGTATTGTGGTTGGTTGTTGAATCCCATGTACCATGATAATCATAAGTCATAACATTTATGTAATCCAGATACTTCATCATTTCTGCAATTTTACAATTTGCTATGAATTTAGCATCCGACGCTCCTGCAATACTTAACAAATATTCTTTTCCATCCGTTACTCCCTGTGCATCCAGTGCAGTTCTGATCTCTTTAAGCAGTAAAATGTAGTTGTCACCATCGTTTGCACGGTGTGGTATGTTGTCACCGCCTTGAACCGGATATTCCCAGTCAAGATCTACACCGTCAAAACCATACTTTACAACAAAATCTACTGCAGACTGAGCACACGCTTTTCTTAGAATATCTGAAGCCGCTACATCAGAGAAATTCTTTGACCATGTCCATCCTCCTACTGATATAAGGGTCTTGATATGAGGATGTTGTTGTTTCAATTTTATCAACTGTCCAAAATGTCCTTTGAGTTCCGTTTCCCATGTGTCATCTCCGTATGGCTTTTGGGTATCAATCCACGGGTCCCCAACTGTAATAGTTCCGTCAGCCGATAAATTAGCAAATGCAAAGTTAATGTGTGTCAACAAGGAAGGATTAATATCTTCAACCTCAACGGCTCTCTGATAGCCACCCCACGAAGTAAAATATGCTACATTTCTGTATGTATGCTCATTAGCGGCAACACTAAAAATGCCTAAACAACTAAGCAATAGTGATGCAATTATTGAAAATGCCATTAATTTCAGCTTCAATTAACATTCCCCTTTCTAAGTTTTTTACATAAATTATATCATAATATTCAATAAATGTATTTTATTAGAAAATATTCGACTTTTTGCAATAAAAAAGCCCGGGAATGAAATTAACTCCCAGACTTCTTTACTAAATTTTAACCCCAAATTTTAATGCGATTGAATCCTGATTTCAATCCTTCAATAGGTCCTACAACAGGCTTAGCATTTCTGGTAGTTCCTATATAATCGGTGTCAATTACGATAGGATTTCCGTTAGGGTCGTCAAAAATGGCATCAACAATACGCACATTACCAAGTGTTTCAGTTGAAACAATTTGAGTCGGTATTTCAAGCATATCTTTCTCAACATTCATCTCGAGATAAACTGCATTTCCCTCTTCAACGATTTTTACATTTGGGTTAAATATCTTATTAGTATAACCGTTGTTTTCACGATTAAAGCCTTCAGCTCCGTTTAAATACGCATTTGATGAAATGTATGCAGGTTGTTCGGTTAACATAAATACCTCAAGGTCACCAACACCGTGGCCAAGCACTTTTGAAACATACTCTTCATATGAAGCAGTATTGGGATTGTACCCTGCTGTTCCACTGTTTTCTATGCCTTCACCGCCAACAAATATATTGTTATAAAAACGATCATCCCCACCGTAAACCACAGCTGTACCGGCTACTTCTGTAGTGTGTGGAAAGTGGTATGGAGTAGACCTGTCAAGTACCTTTGTTAAATGGAGCTTACCGCAGCAAAGATTATTTACATATGCACCACCTTGTGAAAAATTATCAAAAGTATAATCGGAAGCAAAAATATTATTATCCACTAAGTATGGACCATGGCTTACCTCTACCATCAAGTCACGGTCGTTGTTATAATACAGGTTATTATTTACCCGAACACCTTGAGCCTGCCAATCAAGCCAAGTACCAAGTGAGCAGTTATGAATACGGTTATGATGAATTTTCACGTCAATTGCCGCATGTAGCTTTATTCCTGCAATCTCATAGCCGAAAAACTCATGCTTCACTGCAATATTATAAATATGGTTGTTATATATTTCACTGAAAACTCCACCCATATGTCCTACGATACCGTTTTGTCCGCAATCGTAAATAACATTGTTACGGATGATATGTGAACCTATCTTCTCCTTGCTCCAACCTATCTGCAGAGCACGGAAGACAGCCTCCATCTGATA
>JAEZIU010000075.1 GCA_023436485.1 Bacillota bacterium
AAAAGTTTTATTCTATCAATATTTACATAAAAAAACTACAAAATGCTAAATATAAAGAAAAGCACTCCGTAGTTTTTACCTTTTGGAGGAATACTATGGATAATTTTTATAATGAAAAGCCGCTGCCTGACATCCTTGCACCGGGACTTAAGGTTGTTTTTATAGGTTATAATCCGGGCTTGCTTTCTGCCAGAAACAGGCACCATTATTCGCATAAAAGCAACAGATTCTGGAGATTTTTGTTTGAATCAGGTCTGACACCTTCCAGATTCGAGCCGGAGGATGACAGGAAAATACTTGAACTGGGATATGGCTCCACAAATATTGTTGACAGGCAGACTAAAGCGGCCAATGAAGTTGGCACTGATGAAGTTATTGAAGGTTCTGCGAACCTTTACAGGCTATTGGATACTTATAAACCTCGAATTGCCTGTTATGTGGGAATTGGAGTTTACCGTGCATATGCCTCAAGCATTTTGAGGGTGCCTGCATCGGGAATTAATGTTAAGCCAGGCCTTCAAGCTGCAAATATATTGGAAGCTACCTTGGATTTTGTCTGTTACAGTACAAGCGGGCTGAATACGGTGCCTTTTACCCAACAATGCGGGTGTTTTGAAGATTTAAAAAAACTTTTGGATTCTATCGGGTAACGGAGGGAATTTTATGAACGAAAATGAGATTGAACTTACTACTTATGACAGGCTTCTTAGGGCATGGGAAAACTCCAAGGAGTTGGTAAGGGACTACGAAATGTACTCAAAAAGGATTGAAGATGAAAAAATTAAACAGGTGTTCAAGGATTTTGCGCAAGACGAAGGAATGCATGCCAGTAAGCTTCGTAATATCCTGTTGGATTACAAAAAACAGTAACAATGAGTTCATTCACAATTGCAAGATAGACAAAATTATCTGAAACTTTGGCGTGGTTAATGGATACTAATATTTGCCATGCCAAAGATTTTGTTTCGTTTGTGGGTTCTACCCATGTTTATCAATCCGGCCAAATATGGTATTATATTGGTTATAAATTAAGGAAATGGTGGTTGACCAATGAAACAGCCTTCTCAAAAGATATTATCACAGAATAAAACATTTAATATTGATATAACAGGTTTAACTCATGAAGGACAGGGCGTAGGTAAAATTGAGGGATTTGTGGTTTTTGTTGATGGGGTTCTTCCGGGAGAAAATGTTGACATCAAAATAGTAAAACAAACCAAGAGCTATGCAGTGGGACGGCTTGTTAAAATAAACAAGTCTTCAGGGGACAGAGTAAAACCATTTTGTCCTGTCTATGACAAATGTGGAGGTTGTGCGGTTCAGCATATGTCTTATCAGGCACAACTGGATTTTAAAAAGGATACTGTACTGCAAAACATCAGAAGAATTGGTGGCCTTCAGGATGTTACTGTAAATAACACAATCGGAATGGAAAATCCATATAAATACAGGAATAAGGTTCAATACCCGGTTGGTTCTGATAATGGTGAAGTCAGAATCGGGTTCTATGAGACAAGATCTCACAATATTATTGACAGCAACTTGTGCGAAATACAACCTGATGAGAGTAATGCAATAAGGGATGTTGTTAGGAATTTTTGCAAGGCCACAGGTATAGCAATTTATGATGAGAAAACCGGCAAGGGCCTTCTTCGCCACGTAATGGTTAGAAAGGGCTTTAAAACCGGTGAAATTATGGTGGTATTGGTTATTAACGGTGACAAACTGGTTAAATCCGATGAACTGGTTAATAAGCTGCTTGAAGGATTTCCAGATATCAAGAGTATCATTATAAATGTAAATACCAGAAACACCAATATTATTCTTGGTGATAGAAATATTTGTATTTACGGGCAGAAGTACATAACTGACTATATAGGAAACTTCAGATTTGAAATCTCTCCTTTGTCTTTCTTTCAGGTTAATCCAATTCAGACGGAAGTGTTGTATGAAAAGGCTCTTGAATATGCAGGCCTTTCCGGCAATGAGACGGTTTTTGACCTGTATTGCGGTATAGGAACTATTTCGCTTTTCCTTTCGCAGAAGGCAAAGCGTGTTATAGGGGTAGAGGTTGTTGCTGATGCTATCAGTGATGCTAAAAGAAATGCTGAAATTAATGGTGTCTCAAATGTGGAATTCTTGGTGGGAGAGGCAGAGAAGGTTATACCTGAGCTGTACGCACAGGGAGTAAAAGCGGATGTGGTAGTGGTTGACCCACCAAGAAAGGGTTGTGACCAGGTGCTGCTCAATACTTTGGTGGAAATGCAGCCACAGCGGATAGTTTACGTAAGCTGTAACCCGTCCACACTGGCAAGGGACCTGAAGTACCTGACAGAGCATGGGTTTGAGGCAAAGGAAGTGCAGCCGGTGGACATGTTTCCGTGGACGGGGCATGTTGAGTCAGTTGCGTTGATAGAGCGGAAAAGGCTTGAATAGTGAGGTTTAGCGGATTTTTAAGATATTTCGAAGTGTGTTTCATGTTTCCATGGACACACTTTTTTTGATGGGAAGTGGGGGAGGGGGGTGTATGAATGCGCGGAATAAACAAAAGCGCAAAATAAAAGCTTACGAGGTTATTTAAAACTTCGAAAGCTTTTAATTTTATTCAATATTTATGTAATACTCCATATGGTGAGAATATCCTTAGTGAGTTGTTGGGTTCGTTCCCGAATTTTAGTCTCATTCCATAAATGATCCCCTGCATCATATGGTGCAACTAAATCTAGCTTTGTTATACCGAGCTCGGCATAATGTTTTATACCCCGCTTACGTCCTTCCCCTTCTACCTTCCGTTTAAATTCGTAATTACGCAATGAAGAGTTTAGCGAGCTTTTCAATAAAGTCATGTTTCCAATACTATATACAAGTTGATAGCGGTATTGTTTGGCAACTTCTGAGTTCTTAATTTCCTGACCGTCATCACCGATTACTGGTATATAACTCCAGTAATCCTCCCATTTTTGAGGCATTATATGCTCCAAAGTGTATGTATACTTTAACTCATCTTTGTCATACCTATTGTCTATTTTGCGGCGGTATAACTCTACCCAGAATAGCAATAGAGCTGCGTACTTATTATTGATTCGTAACAGCCCTTTTTTTATATCTTCGTTAGTGGTTTCAGCTAATATAGTATCTAATTTTGATGGGTCATCAATAAAGTCCTTACATAGTTTATTATAATTCTTAGTTTCCAAATTGCATATTGTTCGGCGTACTACAAATGTTTCTAGCTTCTTTAAGGATTTTTCAAGTTCGTTTTCATTATCTGAATATTTACGATATAAAAATAAGACATAAGGATGGAATGTAGAAACATCGCAAATACTCAAAACATGAAATAGCCGCTTATTATAATCTAAGAAGTTGAATAAGTCACTATTATCAAAAACTATAAATTTCTCTCTATAAAGATTAGCATATTCGAAAATTGTTTTTATAAACTTAGTAAGTGCCCCTCTATCAAGACTTCCTATGTATGATTTGTATATCTTAGAGAGATCAGACAAAGAATGTTTTTCAGGATCGAAGAACCCTTCAATAATAGAAATTGAATGGAGCAATATCTCTATATTGTCTCGCCACAAACGTCCCGTAGCACGGGCTGTGTCCCAAAAACTGATTGACTGATCATCATTTGAAAAAACTGATTCCCAGTAGTCTTTATAAATAACTTCTACATCCTCTTGGTTACCATATAAATCAAATGCCCTTTGAAATAGTACGTTTTTAACAATATCTGCGCTGCTAAGGCGCACTCC
>JAEZIU010000097.1 GCA_023436485.1 Bacillota bacterium
ACACAAGTACCCTGCAGAAAAACTGGAGTGCAGCCATGGATGGTGCTCTGTCCACAAAAGATTGGCTTGTTAAGAACAATCAGGTTTCAGTTTCTCCAGGCACCGATTATGTTGCTCCTACTCTTCCATCTGACATTCAGTCAACTCAGGATGTAGTCAAAATGGATATCCGTGACTATTCCTGGAAGATGGTATATGCAAAGAGTGACAGTGAGTTTGACTCCCTTCTGAAGCAAATGACCGATAAGGTCAAGGGAGAAGGTTTTGATACCGTTGTCGAATGGGATAAACAGCAGTTAGCAGAGCTTGCTGACGCTAGAAAGCAAGCAGCCGATAGCGGCAAATAAATTTGAAAAACTGTACATTTTTATAGTCCTCTCCTTGGGAAAAGGGTGCAGCCCTCGGTAATGCCGGGTAAGCACCCTTTTCCTTTTTACAGGACTATATATACTATTATTTTTTTAGGAGGGAATATATTGGACTATATGTTATGGTATAAAACTCCTGCCCGCATTTGGGAAGAGGCTCTGCCTATCGGTAACGGTGCTTTTGGTGGAATGGTTCATGGGGGTATTTCGCAGGAGTGTATTGATTTAAATGATGATACTTTATGGTCCGGATTACCCGGACAACATGTAAATCACAATGCACTGCCCGCCCTATCAAAGGTCCAACGTCTAGTTAACGAAGGCAAAAATTGTGAGGCACAGGAGCTTATTGAAAAAGAAATTCTTACAGCCTATTCTCAGTCATATCTTCCTCTTGGACAGCTGTTACTCAACTATGAACTGTCAGGTGAAATCACCTTATATAATCGTTCCCTTTCTCTTAACACAGCAGTGTGCCAAACAAGGTTTACCTGCGGAGGTGTTGACTACTGCCGTGAAGCTATATGTTCCTATCCCGACGGAATAATGGCTGTTCACATGACAGCTGACAAACCCGGTGCAATAACTTTTACTGCAACCCTTAGTTCACAACTACGTCATCAGATTAATAATAAAGGCAATACCTTAATAATCACCGGGGACTGTCCTTCCAACATGATTCCGGATTACGTTGAAGCAAATCAACATATAATTTATGAAAATGATAAATCGAGCCACAGTATTCACTTTTCAGTTGGAATGAGAGCAATTACAAAGGGCGGCTCCTTAAACGTTGACAAAGAAAGGATATCAGTCACTCATGCAGATGAAGTTGTAATTATACTCTCTTCTGCTACAAATTTTGAAGGCTTTGACAATATGCCCGGCAGCTCGGGAAGTGACCCGCTAATCCAATGTCTACGGACGTTGGACGAAGCAGCAGTATATGATTGGAATGAACTTTTGACCCGCCATATAGCTGACCACTCCACTTTATTTGATCGTGTATGTCTTGATCTTGGCCCGCAATCGCCAATGCCTACAGATGAAAGGCTGGCTGCATATAAAGCAGGGCAGTATGATCCTTCATTGGATTCACTAATGTTTGCCTATGGCAGGTATCTGCTTATAGCCTGCTCTCGTCCAGGTACACAGGCAGCTAATCTACAGGGCATTTGGAACAGAGAGCTGACAGCGCCTTGGTCCTCCAATTACACTACCAACATCAATCTTGAGATGAACTATTGGCCTGCTGAAACTACAAATCTTTCTGAATGCCACACACCACTGTTTGACCTACTAAAAGATGTTTCAATCTCAGGCTCTAAGGTTGCTCGTAATAATTACGTATGCCGGGGTTTTGTACTACACCATAACACTGACATATGGCGGATGGCTTCTGCCGTGTCAGGTCAAGCAAAATGGGGCTTCTGGCCTATGGGTGGTGCGTGGCTCTCTCTCCACATAATGGAACATTATAGATTTACATGCGATTTTGAGTTCTTACAAAAACACTATTATATTCTTAGAGAAGCGGTTTTGTTTTTACTTGACTATATGAAGACTGACGATAATGGATATTTTGTCACAAACCCATCTACTTCACCGGAAAATGTTTTTATAAATTCAGACGGTCTAATATGTTCAATCACAAAAGGTTCAACTATGGACTTAGCTATTATCCGAGAACTTTTCGAAAGCTGTATTGAAGCACAGTCTGTTCTTAATGTTGATTTGGAGCTTTCCAGAATAATTTCAAGGCATATTGATGCGCTGCCACCCTATAAGCTTGGCAGTCACGGCCAGCTTTTGGAGTGGCCTCACGAATACACCGAGGAAGAACCTGGGCACCGGCACATGTCTCATCTGTTTGGACTTTACCCCGGCGGACTTATAAGCCCAAGGCATACACCCGAACTTGCAGAGGCTTGCAAAAAATCATTGGAGTATCGGTTATCAAACGGAGGCGGTCACACGGGTTGGAGCTGTGCATGGCTCATTAGTCTTTATGCCAGATTGGGTGACGGAACTACTTCTTACCGATTTGTTAATCAACTTTTGACCCATTCCGCTTATCCTAATCTCTTTGACGCACACCCTCCATTTCAAATCGATGGTAATTTCGGCTTTACGGCTGGCATCTCAGAAATGCTGCTGCAAAGTCACAAAGGAGAACTGCACCTGCTGCCTGCTTTGCCGGATAACTGGAAAGATGGCAGTGTAACGGGATTAAAAGCTAGAGGAAACTACACTGTAGATATTACATGGCACAATCACCAGCTTTTGAAAGTGCGTATAACAGCAAGACAAAGCAATGTCTGCCGCATTAGGATTAATCAATCCTTTTCGGCAGACAAATATGTAGAAAGGGTAGAAAACTCTGTTTTAGTTCAATTATCTGAAAATGAAAGTGTCAGTATTAACTTATCTGTCTAAAATAAGAGACTTGAACAATGCAAAGTATTCTCTTAAACAAACATTCGGGTATATATACCATGGAGTGCCGGAACTGATTCCGTATGGTTTTAGTCCGGCTCTTTTGGCAAGTATTTTTGCTCTGAACATATGAAAATCGTTGGTTACAATCATTACCTTGCCAAGTGGTTTTCCCATGTTATTTTCATATATTTTTTTGGAATACAACATGTTTTCATATGTACTGGTAGAACGTTCTTCTTTTAAAATAACATTTTCGGGTATCTTATGCTTCACCAGATATCTTTTCATTCCTTCGGCTTCCGTTATGGTTTCGCCAATACCTTGTCCCCCTGATACTATAATCTTTACATCAGGGTTCAGTTTGTAATAATCTAAGGTATAATCAAGACGCTTCTTCAAAACCAGCGTCGGTGTTTCACCTTTGAGACCCGCCCCCAATACTATTACACTGTCTACCTTTTGTTCCTTATCAGACATGGCAGAGGTTATTATGACAGCTGTTATTATAATAAAGGAAACCAACCATATAAGAAAAAGTCCTGTAAATACTTTTAAAAGCTTACTGTAAAAGTTAGGTTTTCGCCTGTATAACCCCGTTTTCTTAAACAACGCCCAAATTATTATACAAACTCCACCAATAGCCGGAAGCAAAATTCCCGTATCCATGCCGCCGCTTCTTTTAGCAATAATCATAGTGTCCATTATTCCTGCAACAGCCAATATGTATAATAATATCTGAAAATATTTATTTTTCATAACTAAAATTCCAAAGTCTTTCCCGGATTATTTGACGGGTTGAAAGTGTACTTTTTACCCTCCTCAGGCCTAATAAAAGTACCGTTAAAGCTGAAGTGATCGGACTCAATACCTGCTTCTCCGTCCATAGTCACCTGCATTTGTTCAACTCCCGGAAGATTCAATACTGTCATTGCAAGTATGTTAGTATGTGTTATACCTCCTGCACTACCCGAATTAAACTTTTTTACAGTCTCCTTGGGCAAATCAATGGTAATATTCTTTCCATCCAAAACGGCCTTATTTATTTTTATGTCGGTAGAAGACAAAACATTGTTTATTGCAGATGTTAAATCATTATCATACAATTTTTTATCAATAGTGATATTACGGATTTCCTTTGGTTTGTCATAATCATCAGCATCATAGTAATAAAATTTGAGTTCTATTGTCTCATTAGCTGGTGTTGTTTGTGACACAGTAGTTTGTGATGCATTTGTTGAATCAGAAGATGTACTTGAGGATACAGCTGGTTCCTTTGACTGACCTATAGCATATACAAGCAAAATCACCAAAATTACTATAAAACAAAAAAGAACAGCCAAAATAGCTTTTAGTATCTTTGAATTATTCATATTAACGACCTCCCCGGGTTTAAAAGTAATTTACCAGTTATATTTGTACTGCCTATTGGACCTTAATGTATGCTTGAAAATAAACCTTACCGTCCGTCTCATTGATTCCTTCAATATACACTTTTTTGTGGTTACCGTCTATCTCCGCAGTATCCTTGTATAAGGAAATAGTATCTCCTGCAACAGCTTCATTTACATAATTTACCTGAACTGATTTGGCACTATACTTTTCATGCTTATCTAAGGAAAAACAGTCTAATATATAGTTTATATACTTCGCATTATTTACGTGACCGTTAATATCAAGATCACTAAATCCTATAAGTTTTTTGTAAACTGAATGCAACTCTCCTGCCGGTTTCTGCTTTTCAAATTTCCTGTCTATTGCTTTTGATTCTAAGAATTCCGGATGCTGTAGCGGAATCATGGAATCAATTTTAACCATCTGACGCTTCTGTAAATCCAGTATAACCCATGTGGATATTGCACTGACAAGAATATTTCCATCCATGTCCCTTACAATAAAGTTTCTATCAATCATCATTTTCTTGGGTGATACCGGCCAAGTCTCAATTAAAATGTCTTCGTTAATACCGGGCATCCTGTTAATATCCAGCATCATTCGAATCATAACCCACGCAGCACCATATTCATTTTGTAATTTGCCTATACCAAGGTTTGTACTCTCGGAATGGAGGCCTGCAATATTCTGAAAGTAATTAAAAAGATAACTGAGTTTTAATCTTTTAAAATAATCTGCGTCGCCATAATCTACATGATAATTCTTTTTGTATATCGAAAGCGGGTCCATAAGTCCTCCAATTTGTGTTATGTATTAGCCAAGTTTAAATAGATATTTGCCAACCACATGATTCATGGGTACCGGACCTATAATTCTGCTGTCCTTACTTTCATTTCTGTTGTCTCCCATAACAAATACAGCATCCTCGGGAACCTTTATTGTATTTTCTGATTGATAAAGCATTGGCTCTCTTATATATGGTTCTTCAAGTGCTATACCGTTACGGATTACTTTTCCATCCTTAAACTGCAGTTCATCTCCTGCCTTACCTATGACTCTCTTAACCCAGAATATCTCCTGAGTATTATCGGTAAACCTTGATACTAGTATGTTGTATTTAAGGGGATCTATAACATTGTCCCAAAAGGTTCTTTTTCTGTCTACTCTGCTGTCAATTATAACGATGTCTCCGTATTTTGGCTTACCGTGGAATATATTCTGAGTTTTATTAACAATTATTTTCTCTTTATCGTGCAAAGTATTATCCATTGAATGTCCGTCTACACTGGTTGGCTGAAATATAAAAATTATAACTATTAATGCCAAAACCACAGACCCCAGTATTGTTCCCACCCAACCTAATAATTCTTTCAATATTTTCATATACAAAATATCTCCCTCACTTATGTTTTCTTTTGAGTTTTTATCCCTCTGGTTTACTAAATTTACCTAATTATAATATATTTGTGTAATATTTTATAGACAAAATTTATTAACTTTTCCTTAATTATTTTACTTTTATCCCGAATATCTTTTTTGCATAACTTCCTACTACAATAGTATCATTGTAAATAGCAGGCGATGACTCAACATTTCCCTCAAGAGATACCGAATCAAGGGTTTTTCCGTCCATAGGATCAACCAGACGCATGTACCCGGCATAATCAGTATAAACCAAATAGGTTTTGCCATCAGAGCTTTTGAAGTCAACGGGAGAACACCAGCTGTATGCAGTGAGTTTTTTGTTCCATACTTCTTCACCGGTCTTTTTATCAAGTGCAATCATGTTTCCGTCAGTATTGGAACCCGTAAAGCATACATTAAATATCACCATATTGCTTATATCATCTTTGCCAAGTACGGGAGTTCCCAGTGAACCGCCGTTTATATAGTAGTTGTAGACGCACTTATAATCTTTCTGCCAGACAAGCTCACCTGTTTTTGCATTTATTTTTCTTATATTGCAATCAGCAAACTTGTTTTTACCCTTTTCACCACGCTTGTCAACCTGATTTGCAGTGTATAAGAATACCCCGTCCTTTGTTTCCTCTATTACAATTGTACTGTCGGTATCATCCCCTGTTTCATATATCCATACAGGCTTCATGGTATTCAGGTCAAGGCATTGTAGTGTACCTCCGTTATCACAGAAATACATATAGTTTTTATATACTGCGGGTGAATTTTCTATACCCTGCTCGTCATTATAAGGACTTCTGTAACGGTACTTGGTTATTTGCGGAGCTACTGAAAGGGTTCCTGCTGTCTTATCAAATTTTGTATTCATCTTAACTTTGTAAACCAGTCCGTTTTCGCCACAGTCAAGGAGTGTGTCTGTCTTTTTATCCAGGATTGCCGAAGAATCGTTGGCTCCCCAACCTCTGAATGCAACCTGATCTCTGCCGAATATTGAGTACATTTCCTTCTGGTTCAGAAGGTTAAAAATTCTGTATTTGTATTCGCTGTATTTTCCGCCGTTATCATTTATCCCCATTCCAGTGTAAAGAATCGGATAACCTCTTGGGTCAATCATACCTGTTCCTTTTATAGGATAACCGATTTTTATAGGATTTCTGGTGGGTTTCCCTGTTTCAAGGTCAAGGAAATATATGTTTCCGTCCAATGTAGGATATATAACCTCAACAAGATCCTTAGCTTTCATATCACTGTTAATGTTCATAAGCTTTTTCACGTCTTCGGACCAATGAACAATGAGAGGTTGCCCTGTCCACCCTGTTCCCGGCCAAAAGCTGCCTTCGCCTGAAATCGCCCCAAGTCCGGTCTTTTTCCACACTATCTCCAGTTTTTTCTGACTTACGGTACGTGTTCCAAATGATGCATTATCTCTGTAATTGTTTCCTCTGAATGCAGTTACCCCTTCAAGGTCTGAATATGTATCAGACGAACCAAAGCTGATTTTATTCTTGTTTTTTACCGTATATTCTTTTAAAGGGGTATTGTTTCTGAATATCCAGCTTTGCATTTTTGTTCCGTTTTTGAATGTATTTTGAATAGCGTATTCGGCAAAAGCCTTAGCACCATCAAAGGTTGATTCTGTAGTCCATGAAGTTTTCAACTTACTTTGATCTGTTATTTCTGTAGGCATGGGGTCGGCTACGGGCGCTGGTTCCGCTTCTTCAACCTCGTCCTGACTTTTGCCAGCAGTTGTATTTGCAGCATAGGAATCTTTGCTGCTTCCTATTTTTCCCGAATTACTCATTTTACTTAATCCAATCATAACACCTGTTGTTATCAATGAAAGTATTAAAATTGTCAGTATTACTTTAAGTCTGTTGGTTGCCTTTCTTCTTCTATATCTAGTCATTCTCAATTTACTCCCCGGTTATTTACTTAATTTTTACTCCGTATATTTTCTTTGCGTAGGTACCTACTACCGCCATATCATTGTATACTGACGGTGAAGCCTCTACATTTCCTCCAACTGAGATTTTATCCAAATCCTCTCCTGTTTTCGGGTCTATCAAATGCATATATCCTTTAAAGTCACAAAGTAGCATATAGGTCTTTCCGTCTTTGGACATAAAATCCACAGGAGAACTCCAGCTGTATGCATCCAAATGTCTTTTCCAAACCTCTTTACCTGTTTTTTTATCAAGAGCCACAAGGGTTCCGTCACTTGTAGAGCTTGTCAGTGCTACATTGAATATAACAATATCGCTTATATCGTTTTTTCCTATAACGGGAGTTGCCAACGCTCCTCCGTTTATATAATTCTGATAAACACAGGAATAATCCTTCTGCCATACAAGTTCTCCCGTCAGGGCGTTAATCTTTCTTATGTTGCAGTTTGCCTTAGCTCCGGATTTTCCTCGTTTGTCAATCTCATTTGCAGTATATAGGAATACTCCTTCGTCAGTTTCTTCCAAAGTAATGGAACTGTCGGTGTCATCACCTGACCTATAAATCCAAACAGGTTCAAGTTTGTTGATGTCCACGCACTGTATTGTTCCTCCGTTATCAGCAAAATACATGAGGTTTCTGTAAACCGCAGGTGAATTTTCAATTCCCTGTTCGGAGCTGTAGCTGCTCTTGTAACGGTATTTTGTGATTGTAGGATTAATTGAAATTGTTCCCGCTTCTTTATTAAACTTTGTATTAAGCTTGGCTTTGTAAACGAGACCGTTTTCACCACAATCTAAAAGTGTATCGGTATATCTGTTCAGCAGAGCAGAAGAATCGTTGGCTCCCCACGGTCTGAATGCAACGGGATCATTTCCCGGCATTGAAAATATCTCCTTTTGGTGAATCAAATCAAATATCCTGTATTTGAAAGTACCTTTTCGGCCGTCATTTTCGTTTAGACCTTGTCCTGTATAAAATAATGGATAGCCTCTTGGGTCAACCATACCTGTTCCTTTTACAGTAAACCCTATATTCATTTTTGGTCTGGATGCTTTTCCTGTCTCCATGTCAAGGAAATATACATGTCCGTCAAAAACCGGATATATTACTTCTACAAGATCCTTATCCTTTAAATCATTATTTATGTTCATTACTTTTCTAACATCCGGCGACCAGTGAGCCAGTAGCGGTTGTCCTGTCCATCCTGCACCAGGCCAGTAGCTTCCTACTCCCGAAACAGCTCCTATATCATGCGTCCATACTATCTCAAGCTTTTTTTCCTTTACATCGGCCTTTCCCCATGAGGGAGCGGTCCTATAGTTATTTCCTCTGAATGTGGTAACACCTTCAAGTTCCGAGTACATTTCGGGAGAACCAAATGCAATGTTGTAAGGCGGATTGTAACCTGATGTTACCTTGTTACTGACCAGTCTCCAGTATCTTATATTTCCGTCCTTAAAGGTTTTCTTAATTGAACCGTCTCCCATTGCAGCCTTTGAAATAAAGCTTGACGGGTTCTTCCACGAAATCAGAAGATCATCAGGGTTGGTGCTTTCAGCCGGTTGCTGGTCTTTATCTGATTCCTCAGATGGAACAATTTTAGTAGCAGTCCCTGTAGAAACCGAATCGGTGGAGGTTGCAGTTGGCTCCGTGGCTGTCTGTGGTGTTTTATTTGAATCTTTTAGGGGGAACTTCCCAATATAAACCATGTATATTGCAATCATAGCTACTAATAAAGCAAATAAAGCAACAACTAATGCGGGAAGCAGCTTATTAACATTTTTTCTTTTTCTTCTACTCATTTTCTATCTCCATTTTAAATTACTATTTTGGTCACATTTGGCAACTCATTATCCTTTTTATTATATCAGACTGATAATAATAATAATATTTCTTTTTGTTGAAAATGTTGTAACCTTTCTATCATACTTTTGTGAATATTTACATATTTATTATATCTTTAATTTTGCCAATTTCTTTCGAATACAATCCACTTAATTAGCAGAAATTAATTATGTATATGGACAATTTTGCTTAACCTAAATTATAATTAGTTAAAATATTAAAGGGGGAGCTTATGAATAATTACTACAACCTGTCAACTGATGAAGTTTTGAAAAAACTCAACACCAGTATGGAAGGAATATCCGGCAAGGAAATCGACCGTCTTAGAAACCAATATGGGTTTAACGAACTGAAAGCCGAGAATAGGGCAGGATTCTTTAAAGTATTTTTCAGTCAGTTTAAAGATTTTCTGGTAATAATCCTTCTGATAGCAGGTGTTATTTCTCTGTTCCTAAAAGATTACGAAAGTGCAATAGTAATATTTGCAGTTACTATACTTAACTCCATTTTAGGCACCGTACAGCACTTCAAGGCTGAAAAATCCCTCGACAGTTTAAAAACACTTTCATCTCCCGTAGCCAAGGTCATAAGGAATAATGAAAAGCTTGAAATACCTTCTCGTGAAGTTTTGGTAGGCGATATACTTCTTCTTGAAGCAGGCGACTTTGTGAGCGCAGACGGAAGAATTCTCGAAAATTACAGTCTTCAGGTTAACGAAAGCTCTCTCACAGGAGAATCAGAAAGTGTACTCAAAGAATCGGAAGTTATCAAAGACACTGATATTGCTATTGGTGACAGAAAGAATATGGTTTTTACAGGCAGTCTTATTACTTACGGTAGGGCCGTTGTGGCAGTTACAGATATCGGAATGTCAACGGAACTTGGAAAAATCGCACATTTAATGGAATCTGCCCAAAGCAAGGAAACTCCGCTCCAAGTCAGCCTTGATAAATTTGGTAAAAAACTGGCTGTTGCCATACTTATACTTTGCGGAATAATATTTGCTGCAAATGTTTTAAGAGGCTACTCCCTTATTGATTCCTTTATGTTTGCAATAGCACTGGCTGTTGCTGCAATACCAGAGGCGCTAAGCTCCATTGTTACCATTGTGCTTGCAATAGGTACTCAGAAAATGGCTAAAGAAAATGCCATTATAAGAAAACTTCACTCTGTAGAAAGCCTTGGAAGCGTTTCTGTAATTTGTTCCGACAAAACCGGTACATTAACCCAGAACAAAATGGTAGCCGAAAAGGTATATGTTGGTTCTAATGTGTTTGATGCCACCGGGTTATCGATGGAGGATACTCTTCAGAGAATTATTGTAAAAATGAGTGCTTTGGCAAGCGATGCCACAATAACAGGAGACAAAGGTGTTGGCGACCCAACCGAGCTTGCTTTCATAAAGCTTGCAAACAATTGCGGTTATGAAGAAGAAGACCTTCGCAAGGAATACCCCAGACTTTCAGAAGTTCCCTTCGATTCAGACAGAAAGCTCATGAGTACCTTTCATAATATTGAAGGACAGTACATGATGTTTACAAAGGGTGCTCCCGATATTATCCTCAGCAGAGTAAGCAATATTGCTGATGAAAACGGAGAAAGGCCCGCAACTCAGAGTGATATTGAGATGATTGAACGGATAAACCGAGACTTTTCCAATGAAGGTTTAAGGGTTCTTGCATTTGCACATAAGAAATTTGATTCCCAGACAAATATTTCTGTTGAAGACGAAAGGTATCTGACCTTTGTGGGTTTAATTGCAATGATTGATCCTCCCCGCGAGGAATCAAAGATTGCAGTAGCAGATTGTATCAAAGCAGGAATTACGCCTGTAATGATAACCGGTGACCACAAAATCACAGCCTCTGCAATAGCCAGACAAATAGGTATTCTAACTGAAAACGGAAGAGCAGTGGAAGGTACTGAAGTTGAAAAAATGTCCGATGAAGAATTAAGAAATAATGTTGAGGACATATCAGTTTATGCCCGTGTATCTCCCGAGCACAAAATAAGAATAGTTAAGGCATGGCAGGACAAAGGAAACGTTGTTGCAATGACAGGAGACGGAGTAAATGATGCTCCTGCCCTGAAACAGGCAGACATTGGCGTAGCAATGGGAAAAGTCGGCACCGAGGTAGCAAAGGATGCTGCATCCATGATTCTTGTAGACGATAATTTTGCTACCATTGTTAAGGCAGTGTCAAACGGACGAAGCATTTATACAAATATTAAAAATTCCATAAAGTTTTTGCTTTCAGGAAATACAGCCGGAATACTTGCTGTTCTGTACACTTCTATTCTGGCACTTCCATTGCCGTTTACAGCAATGCACTTATTGTTTATAAACCTTCTTACAGATTCCATGCCCGCTATAGCCCTTGGGTTAGAGCCTTATAGAAAAGATGTGCTGAATTCCAAACCTCGTGATATTAATGAGCCTCTCTTAAACAAAGGATTTCTGTTTCATGTTCTTTTCGAAGGTGCAGTTATTGCGGCCAGTACTCTTGCAGCGTTTTATTATGGTCTGAACAAAGGTGATGCCACCCTTGCAAGTACAATGGCTTTTGCTGTTCTTGCCTTATCACGAATGATTCATGGCTTCAATTGTCGTTCTAAGTACCCCATATATAAAGTCGGAATTTTTTCCAATATATTTCTTTGGGGTGCTTTGATTATTGGAGTTATTTTGTTGGCATTGGTACTTTGGATTCCTTTGCTTCAGAGCCTATTTACAATTAATCCGAACGTGTTGGAAAACATAGGCGTAATTGTACTGCTGGCCTTGGTTCCGCTGGTTGTAATTCAAATTTATAAAGCAATAAGAACGGGTATGAATAGTAATAGCAAAATGACCAAACAATAAACCTGTACATCAATATCAGTCAGGGAGGTTATGCTAAATGGGAAAAAATAAAAGTACAAAATCAGATGGTGTAGAATATTTTGCTGATACACAGAACTTGGAAAATCAGAAACGTATATCAAAAGGAAACATTAAAAAGTCAGTTTTAGAGACTAAAACCAAATAAATCTTTACACTTAAAAGACGCTGTCGGATTAAACCAACAGCGTCTTTTTTATTTATTATTTTATAAAATTATCTTGCTGTATAATGTGTGTGAAGCAGCTTGTGAGCCTTGTGTCCGCCAGCTTCTCCAAGGTATTCTGAGTACAATTTTTGTATCTCAGGGTTTTCATGTGACTTTCTCTTTTCGCATGATACATCTATATCATAAAGCCCCTTGATTCTTGCAGCTTTAACTTCATCTGTAGTTGACTTATCCTTTATGATTGGCTGTCCGCCGCCATTGATACATCCGCCTTCACAACCCATTACTTCGATGAAGTGATAGTTTGCTTCACCTGATCTTATCTTATCAAGAAGCTTTGACGCGTTTCCTGTACCGTTTGCAACAGCTACCTTTATCTCCAAATCGGCAACATTTACAGTAGCTTCCTTGATTCCGTCCAAACCTCTTACAGCAGTATATTCAATGCAATCAAGTGATTTTCCAGTAAGCTTGTCAGCTACAGTACGAAGTGCAGCCTCCATAACTCCTCCGGTATTACCGAATATTGTTCCTGCACCGGAGTAGGTTCCAAGTATACTGTCCTGCTTGCTGTTTTCCAACTCTGCAAATTTGATTCCTGCCTGTCTTATCATTTTTGCAAGTTCTCTGGTAGTTATAACCGCATCAATATCCTTTAGTCCGTCAACGCTCATTTCTTCCCTGTCTGCTTCATATTTCTTTGCAGTACATGGCATTACTGATACCACAAATACGCTCTTAGGATCAACATCAGCCTTAACAGGATAGTATGATTTAGCTATTGCACCGAACATTTGTTGTGGTGATTTGCAGGATGAAAGATTTTCTATAAAGTCATGATAGTTATGCTCGCAGTATTTAATCCATCCCGGTGAACAGGATGTAATCAATGGGAGCTTTCCACCGTTTTGTATTCTGTTTATAAGCTCGTTGCCTTCTTCAATTATTGTCAGGTCGGCACTGAAATTGGTATCAAATACTTTATTAAAGCCCAATCTTCTAAGTGCTGTAACCATTTTTCCTTCAACGTTTGTTCCCGGTGCAAATCCGAATTCTTCACCAAGAGCAACTCTTACAGCAGGAGCAGTCTGAACAACAACGTGTAAATCAGGATTTTCGAGAGCCTTCCATACCTTTGCAGTATCGTCTCTCTCCTGCAATGCTCCAACAGGACATATCTTGATACACTGACCGCAGTTTATACACTCCTGACTTGCAAGACCTTCTTCATATGCAGTTGTAACTGTCATATTTGCTCCACGGAAAGCAAAATCAATAGCACTTACGTCCTGTATCTTTGAACAGACGCTTACACATCTTCCGCAAAGTACACACTTGTTAGGATCTCTTACGATAGGGCCGGAAGTATCAAGACAACCCTTGTCAACCTTTCCCTCATAAGGGATTGCATCTATTCCGTTGTCATTGCAAAGTGTTTGAAGCTCACACTTCAAATTCCTTGGACATGAAAGACATTCTCTGTTATGGTTTGCCATAATCAACTCAAGTATGTTCTTTCTTGCTTCTCTTACCGTACTGGTAGCAGTTTTTACAACGATACCTTCAGATACCTTTGTTACACATGCAGGATGAAGACCTCTCCAGCCTTCAACTTCTACGACACAAACCCTACATGAACCGGGCTCGTTGATACCCTTCATAAAACATAAAGTCGGAATATCTATATTCAGCTGTTTTGCAGCTTCAAGAATTGTTGTGTTCTTTGGCACAGAAACATCAAATCCGTCTATTTTTAAATTAATCATATCCATAATTATTTACCTGCCTTTCCAGACATGCTGCACACTCCGGCTCTACATTTTCCGTTGATATGCTCCAAAAATTCTTCTTCAAA
>JAEZIU010000154.1 GCA_023436485.1 Bacillota bacterium
GAACTATAAATTCCTTAGATATTATTGAAAATGGTATGGTGATTGAGATTGTAATAAATTGCAATGATTTTTTACTTCATATGGCAAGATTGATTGTTGGAATTCTTTTAGAAGTTGGCAAAGGTAAAGTAAAAGCAACAGATGTTCAAAATATTTTAGACGGTAAAAAATTAACCGATGCTGTACCATTAGCTCAACCAAAGGGACTCTGCTTAAGAGACGTTCAATATTAATTTATAAGTGGTACCCAAAAGGTATAGATATAAAAAGGCTTCCTGAATAAGGGGCCTTTTTATTTAGCTTCCATAAACAATAGATAATGTGCAATATTATGGTAAAATTAGTATTGAATCTAATAATAATATTTTGTGGAGGTCCAATGAAAAAAATTATTAAAAAGTTTACGGTATTATTGATAGCGGCAGCACTCATTTTGTCGGTCATAAATACGCAGTATGTGTCTGCGTCAGGGTTTAAAGATGTTAAGTCTACTGATTGGTATTACTCGTCAGTTAATCGACTTGTAGATTCGGGAGTAACATCAGGAGTCGGAAATAATAGGTTTGGGCCTGAGAATACAGTAACACGTTCCGAAATGGTAACATTCCTGTGCAAAGCTATAGGTTTATCACCATCTGATGGGGATACATTTATGGATATAACAAAACATTGGGCAAAGAAATGGATTGCAGCAGCGGTTTCAGCAAATATAATAGACGAGGGAGTAATATTTCACCCGGACGAGGCTATTACAAGACAAGAAGCTACAGAGATGCTGTGCAGATCACTGGATTTATCCGCTGACACTTTAAATGAAACTCCATTTTGTGATATAACCACAGATATAGGATATTCTACGAGAGCCTTTGAAGAATACCTTATGCTTGGTTCGGTCAAGGACCATGAAAGATATTTCTATCCATTTAGTGTCCTCAAAAGAAGTGAAGCAGCCGCTATAATAGTAAATCTTTTAGATTATAAGTCAGACAAAGACAGCTTTAAAGCCCAAAAGAAGGCTGTTTTGGATAAGCAGGAAAAAGAAACACCTACTTTAAAAAATATACAACAGATAGAAGTAACAGTCAGTACGGCGGACGAATTAATTAAACAAATAGGTTCTAACAAGAGAATTTTATTAAAACCCGGTATATATAATTTGTCATCAATCAAGCAACTTGATAATAAAGATAAAACAGTTACCTGGAGACCGGTTGATGATGGAAAAGAATTAAACCTTAGTGGTATTCATAATCTGACAATTGAAGGTATAAATAATCAAACAGCTGAAATAAAAGTAAATCCCAGATATGCTGAAATTATTTATTTTAATAACTGTAAAAATGTTAATTTGAAAAACTTAAAGGTGGGGCATACACCCAGTGAATATACCTGTAATGCGGGAGTGGTGTCTTTTTCAAATTGTAGTGATATTGAAATTAATAACTCAGAACTTTATGGATGTGGAAGTGTAGGTATCTCTACATATAGAACAAAACGCTTAAATTGTGTAGACACTATAATTGACCATTGCTCACTAAGAGCGGTTGATATACAAAGATCAGAAAAAATTAATTTTACAGGATGCAAACTATTAAATCACGAGGCATATAGCAATATAGTAGATGCTTTTGATTCAAAAGAAGTTACTTTTCAAAAGTGTGAATTCACAGACAATAACAATTTTGAGTGGAGCTTCTTTGAAGTATGGGGGAATACAGATTTATTAATAGATAAGTGCAAGATAATGAACAATCTGCAACCTACAGATGGTACATGGGATGCCAGTGCATATTTCTTCAAAACTCAGGAAATTGATGGAGGAAGCACAAGCAAAATTACAGTTAAAGATACTGAAATCACTAATAACAGATGTGATTATTTTTGCGATGATGAAGATGCCGTTGCCTTTGAAAACTGTACAATAAGAGATAATGAATGGGAAGAATGATTCCGATTATTTAGTGGGGGGAAATATGGTGCAATTAGGAAATATACTTTTCTATTTAGTTCTTGCAATGGTTTTGTTTTTAGCTGTATTTGCAATAATTCGTGGATATAAAGGCATTAAGGCGGGAACAAATTTTAACACAGCAGACAAAAAAATAAAGTTTGGTTATGGGCTACTTTCGGTCATTCATATGTTGGCGGGTATTTTAATAACTCTGTGTTATTTAATTGCAGGAGTATTGATTTTAATAAATTTGTAAAGGTGTGGTTAAATGGGTTTTCTTATTTTTATGCCATTTATTGCAGCTATAATTGGAATTATAATTTTTTTCTTCCTTTTCATTGGAGTATGTCTAATAATTATGGGCGGTACAGGCGTAGCAATGAACAAAATATACTTAAAGCAGGTAACAGTTAAGAATAGTGCATTAAATTCTTCATGTAATATAATCTCAATAATTTTAGGAATCATAATTTTACTATTCCCTCTGGGATGTGTTCTCTTTGGAATTATATCCAACTAAAAGTAATTTCGATACTTGGATTTTATTACCCAATAAATTGCATTTATGGTAATATATAAATAAAAATATATTAGGGAGGATTATACATGAAAAACACGGATAAACTTAAAGGCTTTTTTTCAGGAATAATATTTTCAGTAATTTTAGGGGTATTTGCATTGGGAGTAACTGTTTTTGCGGCACCTATAGCAAATAAAATATCAGTAATATATGATAACATTAAAATTTATGTGGATGGAACCCTTATCCAACCTAAGGATGCTGATGGTAAAACAATTAAGCCTTTTATTTCAAAAGGAATTACATACGTACCTGTTGCAGCATTAAGTAAGGCGCTGGGTAAAGACGTTAGTTGGGATGGGAATACAAAAAGTATTTATATCGGTAGCAAACCCGACATTAAGGCAAAAGAAGTAACGGTTTCCAATGTTAATGAACTATACGATGCACTTGGTTCTAATAAACATATCAAGCTAAAACCGGGAATTTATAATATTTCCGATTTAAATCAGGATTACAGTAATAGTAAAAATATATATTGGGAAAGTGTGTACGACGGTAATGAATTGGTACTGGATGGAATTAATAATCTGACGTTGGAAGGGTTAGGAGACAAACCCGTTGAAATAGTTGTTGAACCGAGATATGCTGACGTTTTTACATTTTTAAGTTGCAGAAAAATAGCTTTAAAAAATATTAAAGCCGGGCATACAATAGAGAAGGGCGAGTGTGCGGGAGGCGTATTGAACTTTGATTCATCAAAGGACATAGATATATCCGACAGCATTTTATATGGATGCGGAACCTACGGGATTATAGCAAACGATACTGAGAATTTAACATTTAAGAATTCCATTATTGAAGAGTGTACATATGGAGCAATGACGATAAGTGATTGCAAAAATTTCATGCTTGCAAATAGTATAATTAGAAAGTGTGAAAACTATAACTTAATTGAAATTGATTCTTCGTCAAATATTATTTACGACAAATGTGAGATATCTGATAATGAAACAAGTGATATATTATCAGTTCATTTATCTAATGAAATAAAATTTACTAATTGTAAATTCAAAAATAATAAATCCTTTAGTACAGATCTTTTCCCGAATATTGACTTCACCGGTACTACTTTTGAATAGAATAAATTACACATTAATGAACATTGGTTTGATTCCAAGATATAAATAAATGATTAAAAATACATATTAGGATAAGGATACATATTATGGTTAAGTTAGAATTGAATAAATATAATAGGGTAAGGCCCATGTTTAAAACACTCGAATACAATCTTGGAGTTGAAGCAATACTGAGTGGCAAAGTACAAGGGTATGTGTATGCAGATGACATGGAGAATCCTCTTACTGCATGTATATTTGACGGTGTTCATAATTATTTTGTTGGTGGCAATGAGAAAAATCAGGATTTCAATGAGAGTTTATCAAAACTCATAACTAATGATGTAATTCCAAAAATAAAAAATGAAGGTAAGGAAGTAGATTACTTTTTCTTTTATGATGATGAATCAGAATGGGAAAAGGTATTGGAATTTATACTAAAAGATGTCTATCCGGGTAAAACATATAGACGATATTATAACTTTACGGCAGGGGACTCGGTTGTACGTCATGATCTACATGAAGGTTTCAAACTTCAGAAAATTGACAAGGAGTTAATGGAAAGAACCGACTTAAATAATGTTGAGGAAATTCAGCAATGGACTTTTACAGAGAGCTGGTCTGGAAAAGAAGATTTTCTTAAGAATGGATTCGGATTTTGCATTATAAAGGATAAGGATATTGTAAGTTGGAGTATGACCGATCATGTTTTTGGAGATAAGTGCGAGATTGGTATTGAAACCGATGAAGATTACAGGAGAAAAGGTATGGCAACCGGGGTAGTCTCGGCCTGCGTAGAATATTGCCTGAGTGAAGGTATTCATAGAATAGGCTGGAGCTGCTTCGATTCCAATGAAGCTTCATATTCTCTTGCTGAAAAAGTAGGGTTCAAAATGTATAAGAAATATCCTGTTCTATTCGGTTGGTATAACAGCTATGACAATTTATTCGTACAGGGAGATGTAAGTACCAAAGAAGGTAATTTTGAAAAAGGTGCACAGCTATTAGAAAAAGCACTGCTATTGGCTGAAGCCGATGATGATGACTTTAAACGTTCAAGGATCAGCAACAGGGATAGTGTTTGCTGGGCATATTTTCTGGCAGCCAAGGCACACGCTTTATCAAACAATACAGGTATGTGCATAAACAGACTTAAAAAAGCCTTTGAGCTTGGATTACCCAATAAAGATATGCTAAATGATTCTGCTTTTGATGCTTTAAGAGATAATGAAGATTTTAAACAATTGCAAGTCAGGTAGATAGTACTTTAACAACATATCTATTACTAAACAGGGATGCCTTTTGGCATCCCTGTTTAGTTACTTTGAGTTATCTTTATAAGAGCCGTAGAGTACATGAATGCACAAAGACTTTTTGCAAAAAGGAGGTAAAGGACGATTTATAGAGGTTTAAATAATTTACAAAATTTACCTAAAAAAATAGTAAATATGGTAAAATATTGGTGAAGGTATAAAACAAAATGGGCTTAAAGAAATAAAAATTTATAACTGGGAGGTAAATATGAAAAAAAGGTTAGTAAAAAAAATTGCCATGCTTATGGTAATAGTGCTTGTTCTATCGTCATGTGTAGTACAAGCATTTGCAGTCGAGTATGAAGGTGCCGGCGACTTGATTAAAAACCACACCTTTGACAATGGAGTTAGTCTTCCATGGCGTGTGGTTGAAACCTACCCTGCAACAGCTGATTCTGAAATTACAGCTGACGGTAAGTGCAAAATAACACTTTCAAAGATTGGTTATGATTCAACCGGAGAGAGATGGGATGTTCAGTTCCTTCAAAGAGGACTCACCTTGCTGCAGGGACATACTTACACTGTTAAATTCACTGTTACCGCTGATAGAGATTGTCTAATCTATCCTAAAATCGGTGATCAGGGTGACCCGTATGAGGAATACTGGAATATGAATCAACAATGGCAATTCCTTGAATTGAAAGCTAATATGCCTAAAACTGTAAATGCGACATTTACTCAGACAAGGGGTGACAAGTCAAATGTTGAATTTGCTTTCCAGCTTGCTCCGGATAGGTACAATGCCCCATCCGAATATACCGGTACTTTCCAACCAATAACATTTACATTTGATGATATCTACCTTAAGGACCCACAGTATATAGGAGAGCCTAGGGGTGCAACAGAGCCGACAAATGTTGTACGTTTAAATCAGGAAGGATTTTATCCCGATTTCGCTAAGATTGCAACAGTATTAACAAGCTCAACTACTCCTATCAACTGGCAGTTAGTTAATAGTGCAGGAACAGTGGTTTTAGCAGGTAAATCAACTGTTAAGGGTGCTGACCATGCATCAGGTGACAATGTTCACATTATTGATTTCTCAAATTACAGAACAGCGGGTACAGGCTACAAGATAGTAACAGATGTTCCAGTGGTTAAAACTGCAGACCACCCGGCTGACAACGAAAGTATGCCATTCAATATTGGTAATGACATTTATTCCAAAATGAAATATGACTCAGTTAAATATTTTTATCATCACAGAAGTGGTATCCCAATAACAATGCCATATGCAGATGGTGAACAATGGACCCGTCCTACAGGACATTATCCCGATATACTGGCTCCCGACCCAACAAAAGATTACATCGCAAATTACACACTGGATGTAACAGGTGGCTGGTATGATTCAGGAGACTTTGGTAAATATGTAATTAACGGCGGTATTTCTACTTGGACTCTTATGAATTCATATGAGCGCGCACTTTACTATGGAGACACTTCAGTTGCTCCATATAAAGACGGTTCATTGAACATTCCAGAAAGCGGAAATGGCTTCCCGGATATTCTTGATGAAGCTCGTTACAATTTGAATGCTTTATTGAACATGCAGGTACCGGCAGGAAATACATTGGCCGGTATGGTTCATCGCAAAGCCGGTGACGTGCGTTGGCTGGAACTTGCTATACGTCCTGACCAGGATAAAATGGAGCGTTACTTGCAGCCCCCAACCACAGCTGCCACATTGAATCTTGCTGCAATAGCTGCACAGGGTTCACGTCTCTGGAGACAGTATGATGCTGCTTTCGCTCAGAAGTGTCTAACTGCAGCTGAAACCGCATGGGATGCAGCTGTTGCACATCCTGCTATATATCCTCCTCCTTCTGGTCTCGGTGGACCTACTAGTGAAAACTATCTTAAGGATGATTTCTACTGGGCAGCTTGCGAACTTTATGTTACGACAGGTTCTCAAAAGTATCTTGACTACATAAAGAACTCACCTCATTATCTCCATGAACCTATTGAATTAACCGGTGAAGAAGACACGGGACTTATAGGACCCACAGGATGTTTCGACTTGGATAATACAGCCGGTATGGGAACAATAACCCTTGCGCTGGTTCCTAATGGTCTACCTGTAGACGATGTAGCTAAAGCAAAAACTAACATTATGGCAGCTGCTGACAAGTTTTTATCAATTGAACAGGCTCAGGGCTATGGTGTACCAATAGAAGAAAAATTAATTCCTTCTCCATTTGATCAACCCGCAGTTTCAGGTTTCCCTCTGGGATCAAACTCATTTGTTGTTAATAACGCAATCGTAATGTCTTATGCTTATTTATTCAGCCAATATAATTCCATTGGTTACAACAAATATTTAAACGGTGCTTTAACCGCAATGGACTACATCCTGGGCCGTAATCCTAATGTTCAGAGTTATGTGACAGGCTATGGTGATAACCCCCTTGAAAATCCAAATCACTGTTTCTGGGCATATCAGGCAGACAACTCATTCCCGCATCCACCTGCCGGATGTATGTCAGGTGGACCTAACTCAAATTTACAGGATCCTTGGGTTAAGGGTTTAGGTTGGCAACCGGGTAATATACCTTCAGAAAAGTGCTTTGTGGACAATATTGAGTCTTGGTCAACAAACGAAATATCTACAAATTGGAATGCTCCACTGGCATGGATGTCAGCTTTTCTTGATGAACAAGGGCAGGTGATTTGTGGTGGCACTCCCGGAGATATAAACAGCGACGGACAAAAGGATGCTATAGATTATGCATTAATTAAGAAGGCTCTTTTGAATGGAGATACTTCAATTCAGAATGCTGACCTAAACAATGACGGCTATGTTGATGCTGTGGACTTGGCATTATATAAGTCGTACTTGTTAGGAAAAGCAAATTTCTAACAAGGGTACATAGGCTTAATTGGAATGGGTCTGTTGCAAAACAGAAAAGGGTCTGTTTTGCAACAGACCCTTATTTCATCCTATTCATAAATCTTACTTTACTTTTTTCAATCTTATAACATTCCAGGAAAGATTCTTTAAGGAGGCCTTAATGCTTCCATCTTCTACAATTGCATTTCCATTGTTGTTAGGTACAACGTTATTTGGATTTTCTTTTGTATTAGTAGCTTTTACATCATTATGTTCAAGAACTATATGTTCAACAACTTCAAACTGTCCGAAGCCGTTTAGTTCAACATCCAGAGTGATACTGTCTTCCATATGCCTATTTACTGCAAAAATTGTAATTTCGTCGTTGTTGTCATTAATAACTGCTGTTGCATCTATAGCTGAAACGTCGGTAAAGTCTTTAGTGTCAAACTTAGGTGCTTTCATAATAGTATTTAAAACAGTACCTCTTCCAAACACTGAAGTATGGAGGTAAGGATAGTAAATAGTTTGCTTCCACGCACTTCCGCCGTTCTCTGTCATTATTGGTGCAATAACATTCACAAGCTGTGCAAGACAAGCCATCTTTACTCTGTCGGCATGCTTTAACAGAGTTATCATCATACTTCCAACTAAAAGTGCATCCTCAAAATTATAAACATCTTCAAGCTGAGGTGGTGCTATAGACCATCTGTCAATTTTTTTATCTGCTTCATTGGAGTGGAACCATACATTCCATTCGTCAAAGGAGAGGTTTATTTTTTTCTTACTGCGTTTTTTGGCTTTTACATAATCACAAGTAGCAATAACCGATTTGATAAAGGCATCCATATCCATAGATTTTGCCAGGAAATTAGCAGTATTATTTTCTTGGTTACCATAATATGTATGAAGAGAAATATAATCAACGTGTTCATATGTATGTTCAAGTACTGTAGCTTCCCATTGTGCAAATTGAGGCATCCCGCTTCCTGAGCTTCCGCAGGCTACCAATTCAATAGTAGGATCTACCATTTTCATAGCCTTTGCAGTTTCGCAGGCAAGCCTTCCATATTCCTCAGCAGTCTTTGCACCTATCTGCCAAGGACCATCCATTTCATTGCCTAGACACCAGGTCTTTATATTATGAGGCTCACTGTATCCATGAGACTTTCTCAAATCACTATAGTAAGTTCCTTGAGTAAGGTTGCAGTATTCAATAAGATTTCTGGCGGCCTCAACTCCTCTTGTTCCCAGATTAACCGCCATCATAACTTCTGTCCCTACTTCTTTAGCCCATGTTATAAACTCATTGGTTCCAATTTCGTTGGTTTCAATGGTAGCCCAAGCTAATTCGGTTCGTCGTGGCCTTTTATCTACAGGGCCTACTCCGTCTTCCCAATTATAGCCTGAAACAAAATTTCCGCCGGGATATCTTACTATCGGCACTTGTAATTCCTTTATCATTTCTGAAACATCCTGCCTAAAACCGAATTTGTCAGCTGTAGGGTGTCCGGGTTCATAGATTCCTCCGTAAACAGCTCTTCCCAAATGTTCAATAAATGAGCCATAAATTCTTTTATCAACCGGCCCCACAATATAGTCTTTGTTAAGTATCATTTTTGCGTTATCCATGCTGACCTCCAAAAAATATTAATTTAATTTAAGTAATTAACAAAAGCATTAATCGCTTAATGGTTACCTTAATAACTATATACTATATTCGATTTTCTTATATGTCAATACAAATAATAGCTATAGTATTTACAAATTATAGTGAGTAATTTATACTTGTATTAATTCGAAGTTAGGAGCAAAATACAGATGAAGACAGATATATCTGAAAAGTGGCTGCCTGTGTATGAAGCATTAAGCAGCAACGTACGTATAAAAATAATCAACATATTAGCAAGAGACTCTTTAAATATAAAACAGCTTGCCCAAGAACTTGGTTTGAGCAGCGCAATAGTTACAATGCATGTAAAAAAGCTTGAAAAAGCCGGCATTGTTCATTCCGAGAGAAAAAGTATTAACGGTGCGGTTCAAAAGCTTTGCTTTCTTGACGTAGACTCCTTGGAAATTCAATTTCCGAACAGACATGAAAAAACAAGAAATTATCACAAATTCTCAATGCCAATTGGTCATTATTCAAACTTTACCGGTACCCCTACTTGTGGAATAGCGACACCTGAAAAGGTCATAGGTGAGTTTGATGATCCAAGATATTTTTTGGAACCGGACAGAGTTAATGCCGGAATACTTTGGTTTACCGAAGGTTTTGTTGAATACAAGATTCCTAATTTTTTGCTTTCGGTACAGCAGCCGGAAGAATTGGAAATATCAATGGAGCTGGGTTCTGAAGCTCCGGGGATAAACAGCAATTGGCCCTCGGATATAACTTTTTTTCTTAATGAAAAAAAAGTTGGTCAATGGACCAGTCCCGGTGATTACGGAAACAGCAGGGGACGGTATACTCCGCAATGGTGGAGTCTGCAGGTTGGTCAATACGGTTTATATAAATCAATACGTATAACACAGGATGGATCGTATATTGATGGAATAAAGGTTTCGGATACATCTCTTTCATCTTTGGATATACGCCAGAAATATTGGACTTTCAGAATAGCAGTATTACCCGATGCTCAGAATGTAGGTGGTGTAACAATATTTGGAAAAGGGTTTGGAAATTACAGCCGTGATATATTGTTCAAGTTATATTATAAATAATTTAGTTTTAACAAATTATTCAACAATATTAGTAAAAAAATGAACTTTTCTATAGCGCTATTTGAATTAAAACTCTACTTAATAAATTATTATAAAAAACTCTTAATATATTCTGTTTCGATAAATAAACAGCTTTGCTAAAATAGTCTTGTCGGTGGAAAATACCGTCAGTAAAGTTTATTATAGGAGGAATATTTAATGAAAAAAAGGTTAATTGCATTGCTAATGTGCTTTTCATTGGTAATAGCGGCAGGTTGCGGAGCAACTGGTTCAGATTCATCATCGTCTCAGGCTACCCAATCGTCTACAGCAGCTAATGATTCAGACAGCAATAAGTTGATTACTATAGGTTTTTCACAGGTTGGTGCTGAAAGCGATTGGCGTGTAGCTAACACTGCATCCGTGAAAACTGCGTTATCTGAAAAAAATGGCTTTAAGTTAATTTTTGCAGATGCACAGCAGAAGCAGGAAAATCAGATTAAAGCAGTTAGAGACTTTATATCACAAGATGTTGACGTTATAGCCATAGCACCTGTTACAGAAACAGGTTGGGAAACTGTATTGGGCGAAGCAAAGGATGCAGGAATACCTGTAATAATTTGTGATAGAATGATAAAAGTTTCTGATGACTCACTCTTTAGCTGCTGGGTTGGTTCAGACTTCCAGAAGGAAGGCGTTAATGCAGCTGAATGGTTGGCTAACTACATAAAAGAAAAAGGCAAGACTGATACACAAAATGTTGTAGTTCTTCAGGGAACAATCGGGTCTTCTGCTGAAATAGGTCGTACAAAAGGCTTTGGTGATACAATAAAGAATTACAGCAACTTTAAGATACTGGCACAACAGACAGGGGAATTCACTCAGGCAAAAGGTCAGGAAGTCATGGAATCTTTCCTCAAACAGTACAATGACATTGATGTAGTTGTAGCACAGAACGATAACATGGCTTTTGGGGCAATTGATGCATTGAAAGCAGCCGGAAAGGTTCCGGGAAAAGATGTAACAATTGTATCCTTTGATGCAGTTAAAGCAGCCTTCAAATCAATGATAGCCGGAGATATGAACGTATCAGTAGAGTGTAATCCGTTACACGGACCAAGAGTAGCTGAACTGGCTAAAAAATTGATGAATGACGAAAAAGTTGAAAAAATCCAGTATGTTGATGAAAAAGTATACCCTGCTGAAACAGCTGAAAAAGAGCTTCCAAATCGTCAATACTAATTTAAATCCTATGTTGTAATTGAATAATAAAAACAGGTGTGAAACAGCAATTTATTCACACCTGTTTTTTTAAAAGATTAACTGCAGCAATTCATTGGGAAAGGATGGAGAAGATGCGTGGGGAATGAAAGTCATGAAGTTCTTAAAATGAGAAACATTTGTAAGACTTTTCCCGGAGTAACAGCACTGTCCAATGTGGATTTTACATTGCGGGCGGGCGAAATTCATGCTCTTATGGGTGAAAACGGTGCGGGAAAAAGTACTTTGATAAAAGTTTTGACAGGAGTTGAAGAGTTTGAATCAGGTCAAATACTTATAGACGGAATAAATCAATCTGTTATTAATAAATCTCCCCAGGAAGCACAAGCAAACGGAATCAGTACAGTATACCAGGAGATAAATTTATGCCCAAATCTTTCGGTAGCAGAAAATATTTTTATAGGAAGAGAGCTTAAAAAGGCAGGGCGTATTGATTGGAAAGCGATAAATAAAAGAGCAAAAGAGATTTTGTTACATTTTAATATTGATATTGATGTTACAAAATCTCTGGATAATTATTCGGTAGCTATGCAACAAATGGTTGCAATTGCTAGGGCGGTTGATATTACCTCAAAAGTACTTATATTGGATGAACCCACATCGAGTTTGGATGAATATGAGGTGGAAAAGCTGTTTGAGGTAATGAGAAAATTAAAATCTCAGGGAACAGGCATTATATTTGTAACCCACTTTCTTGAACAGGTATATGCAGTATGTGACAAGATTACTGTGCTGCGAAATGGCAGTCTGGTAGGCGAATATGAGGTTGAAAAGCTACCCAGAGTTCAATTGGTTGCAAAAATGATGGGAAAGGAATTTGATGATCTGGCTCTGATAAAAAAAGCAGCAAAGGAGCAAGAAATAAAAGCAACAAAGGAGACTTTTATCGCTGCAAAAGAATTGGGACATACCGGAACCATCAAACCGTTTGATTTGGAAATCAAAAAAGGTGAAGTAATAGGTCTTGCAGGCCTTTTAGGGTCAGGCCGTTCCGAATTGGCAAGAGCAATATACGGTGCTGATAAGCCAGATTGCGGAGAATTGAAAGTCAATGGAAAGGAATGCAGCTTTAAGGCACCGATAGATTCGATGAAGGCGGGAATGGCTTTTTGCCCTGAAAACAGGAAAGAAGAAGGAATCATAGCAGATTTATCTGTAAGAGAAAATATGATACTTGCTCTGCAGGCTAAGAGAGGTATGTTTAAACTTATGAGTAAAAAGGAGCAAGAGGAGCTTACCGATAAGTTTATAAATATGCTACAGATAAAGACAGCAGGCCGTGAAACCCCTATAAAGCAGCTCAGCGGAGGTAATCAACAAAAAGTTATACTGGGAAGATGGCTTATGACTGAGCCTGAATTTTTAATTCTTGATGAACCCACAAGAGGTATAGATGTTGGTACAAAAACTGAGATACAAAAGCTTGTCGTTGACTTTGCAAGTAAAGGAATGACAGTAATGTTTATTTCTTCCGAAATAGAAGAAATGCTGCGTACCGTTAACAGAATGGCGGTTCTGCGAGATGGCAGAAAAGTGGGGGAACTTGACGAAAGTGAATTGTCTCAGGAACTGGTTATGAAGGTTATCGCAGGGGGTGATGCTAATGAATAGTCAAATTAAAAAAATTACAAAATACAGGCTGTTCTGGCCATTAGTATGCCTTTGTGCAGTTTTGGTTGTAAATCTTATCAGAACTCCTAACTTTTTTAATATATCCATTAACAGTAACGGGGTACTTTACGGGTATCTCATTGATATAATAAACCGTTCAAGTGAATTAATTATTCTGGCAGCAGGTATGACTGTATGTGTGGCATCCTCAGCAGGAACGGACATTTCAGTTGGGTCGGTAATGGCTGTAACAGGTGCGGTGACATGTTTCTTATTGGGGACCGGCGATGCTTACAATATACCTTATGTCCTTGCAGTATTGGCAGGAATTCTGGCTGCAACCGCTTGCGGTGCTTGGAACGGTTTCCTTGTTGCTAAAATGAAAATCCAACCAATGGTGGCAACCTTGATTCTGTTTACTGCAGGTCGTGGAATAGCCCAGCTTATTACCGGTGGAAACATACTTTATATGAAAGTGAAAAATTTCAAATATTTAGGGTCAGTACTTCCCGGGGTACCTTTGCCTACACCTATTTTTGTAGCTGCGGCAGTAGTAATACTGACTTCAGTTCTTCTTCGAAAATCGGCACTTGGAATGTACATTCAAAGTGTGGGTATAAATGCAAAAGC
>JAEZIU010000191.1 GCA_023436485.1 Bacillota bacterium
GCTTGAACATCAGGGCGGTACATACGATGAATACAGAGTTACAATGGCAGACGGACGGAGTTGGAAATTTGTAAGCGATGCAAGCATCATAGCAAGCAAAAAGGTAAAGGGCCAAATAGTTTCGGCAACCAGAGAATACAGCGTAGAGTTGGTCAGCCCGATTCTAACCTACGAGGATATTGGAACCCTTCAGGAACTTGTAAGACAGTTGAGACATGCCGGAGCATTAAGCGAAAGCAAATATCAATGCGGGATTCACATACATGTTGATGCAGAAAAACACACTCCTATAAGCCTGAAAAACCTAATTAACCTGATGGCGAGCAAAGAAGACTTACTTTATAAAAGCCTTGAAATAGACCCTGCTAGACTAAGATACTGCCAAAAGGTTAACGAAAATCTTATAACAACCATAAACAAGAAGAAACCAAAGACTCTGGAGGCATTGGCTGATATTTGGTATGCAGGCTACGGTTACGAAAACAGAAACAGACATTACCACAACAGCAGATACCATGGGCTTAACCTTCACAGCGTTTTCGACAAGGGAACGGTGGAATTCAGACTTTTCAACGGGACAACCCATGCAGGAAAAATTAAAGCATACATACAGTTTTGTCTGGCAATAAGCCATCAAGCAATTACACAAAAGTCGGCAAGTGCAAAAAGAACCCAAACAGATAATGAAAAGTACACCTTTAGATGTTGGATGCTGAGGTTAGGACTAATCGGAGAGGAATTTGAAACCTGCAGGCTTCACTTCCTTACAAACCTGCAAGGAAACTCGGCTTGGCGAAATGCAGCTTGAAGGGGATAAAGGAATAGATAAAAAAGGCTTGTGAGGGCAGGGGAAGTCCTCACTTCCCAAAACAAACAACAAGGAGAAAAGATACAATGAAGAAAACTACAAAAATATATGGAGCATACGGTTCAAACTTGAACATTGGACAAATGAGTAGAAGGTGTCCCAATGCCACGATAGTAGGAACAGGGAAGCTTCTGAATTACAGGCTGACCTTCAGGGGAATAAACACCGGAGTTGCAAACATAGAAAAAATGCAAGGCAGAACAGTACCCATTCTTTTGTGGGAGATAACCCCGGAGTGCGAAAAGGCACTGGACATCTACGAGGGATACCCAAGATTGTATGTAAAAAAAGAAGTTGAGGTAGAAACAAAAGGTGGCAATATACAAGCAATGGTGTATGTGATGGCAGAGCAATACGAAGAACATCCAGCACAGCCTTCAAAATACTACCTTGATGTTATATGGAAAGGGTATCGTGATAATAAAATTCTGCTACGGACGCTAAGAGAAGCTGTTGCAGAAAACAACCGGGAGGTAACTGAACTGGAAGATAGGCGGTTTATATTTAACTGATAAATATATAAATACATTTGAAGGGCTTACCTAGGTAGGTCCTTTTCTTATGAGAATTTTCAGAATTGGAGGTGATACTTATGGTACAGAGAGGACGAAAGCCAATACCTACGGCAATAAAAGAGCTTGAGGGAAACCCGGGTAAACGGGCATTGAATAAAAAAGAACCCAAACCAAAAAGAAAGGCACCCAAATGCCCAACGTGGCTGGATAATGAAGCCAAAAAGGAATGGAAAAGAACAGCAAAGCAACTGGAGCAGCTTGGGATCTTAACAGAGGTGGATATGGCAGCCTTTGCAGGTTATTGTCAGGCATATGCAAGATGGAAGGAAGCCGAAGAATTCATATCAAAGCACGGAACAATAGTAAAAACTCCGTCAGGCTACTGGCAGCAGGTGCCACAGGTATCCATCGCCCAAACATATTTAAAAATAATGAACAAATTCTGTGAGCAGTTTGGACTGACACCATCAGCCAGAAGTAGAATAGTCAGCGACAGTAATCAGCAGGAAGTAAACGATCCAATGGAATTAATATTGCTAAGCGGGGGTAAGAAGAGTGTATGATGAAGCAAAGGCACAGCATGCAATTAACTTTATCAACTGCTTAAAGCATACAAAGGGTCAGTGGCGTGGAGTCCCTTTCGATTTACTTCCCTGGCAGGACAAAATCATCAGAAATGTGTTTGGAACATTAAAGGAAAACGGATACCGCCAGTACAATACAGCTTATGTGGAGATACCAAAAAAGAACGGTAAATCCGAGCTTGCAGCGGGGGTTGCCTTATACATGACCTGCGGTGACGGAGAATGGGGAGCCGAGGTATACGGCTGTGCTTCCGACAGACAGCAAGCGGCAATCGTCTTTGACGTGGCAGTGGACATGGTAGATCAATGCCATGCATTAAAGAAAAGAATAAAGCCGATAATGTCGGTGAAACGGTTGGTATACAAGCCTACAAACAGTTTCTATCAGGTGCTTTCGGCTGAGGCATATACAAAGCATGGACTTAATGTTCATGCCGTTATATTTGACGAGCTTCATAGTCAGCCAAACAGGGAGCTATTTGATGTAATGACCAAGGGCAGCGGTGATGCGAGACTTCAACCGCTTTTTTTTCTAATAACCACAGCAGGAACAGACAGAAACTCCATCTGCTATGAGCAGCATCAGAAGGCGCAGGATATTATTGATGGCAGAAAAATTGATCATACCTTTTACCCTGTCATATATGGAATTCAGGAAAATGACGACTGGGGTAATGAACAAAACTGGTACAAGGCCAATCCTTCGCTTGGACACACCATTGATATTGAGAAGGTTAGAAATGCTTATTTGAGTGCAAAGGAAAACCCTGCTGAGGAAAATATATTCAGACAGCTAAGGTTAAACCAGTGGGTGAAGCAATCCACTCGTTGGATGCCTATGGATAAATGGGATGAGTGCGCATTCAAGATAAATATAGACTCACTCAGAGGTCGGGAGTGCTATGCAGGACTTGACCTTTCAAGCACAACAGATATTACGGCATTTGTACTTGTTTTCCCACCAAGGACATCAGATGAAAAATACATAGTGTTGCCCTACTTTTGGATTCCTGATGATAATCTGAAGCTAAGAGTAAGACGAGACCATGTACCATATGATGTATGGGAGCAACAGGGTTATATAAAGACCACGGAAGGAAATGTAGTTCACTATGGATTTATAGAAACTTTCATTGAAGAATTAGGAACAAAATATAACATAAAAGAAATAGCCTTTGACCGCTGGGGTGCAGTCCAAATGGTACAAAATCTAGAAGGGATGGGTTTCACAGTAGTTCCTTTCGGGCAAGGTTACAAAGATATGTCCCCGCCTTCCAAGGAATTAATGAAACTGACACTGGAAAAAAGAATGGCTCATGGAGGCAATCCTGTACTCCGTTGGATGATGGATAACATCTATGTGAAAATTGACCCGGCAGGAAACATTAAGCCAGATAAAGAGAAAAGTACAGAACGAATAGATGGTGCAGTCGCACTTATTATGGCGCTGGACAGAGCAATAAGGAATGAAAATAAGGGTAGTGTTTATGATGAGAGAGGGATTTTGGTACTTTAATTTGTATTCCAAAAAACATCCAATTGAAATATAATCATATTATTGGTGAAAACATTGGTTATAAATGTTACTAAAAAGATTACTCTTTGAGAAGGGAGTATTAAATGATTAATATTGAGAATGGAGAAATCTTTATTGAAAACTTGACATATTCATTGAATCAGGGTGTTAAAAGAAAAAGTTTTGAAAAGTCCTATCCTAGAGAATTTATCCGTGATATTAATAATATAAACAATGGATATATTTGGTTTTATATTTGGGGAAGCATTATTGGAAAAGATAACATAATACTAATGTCTATATGTTTCAATCCTAATGATGAAATTGATTGTATTAATATTTATCCACACGTGAATCAGGCTACTAAATTGGATTGGGCTGATTGGAGTGAAGAAAACTTTTTGAAAGAAAAAGTGATTTGTGATAAATGGTTGAGTGTAAATTTACACTTAAATGAAAGTAATATATTTAGTTGGGGTTCTATTTCTTTATATAGTGACAACCGCTCTGGAATTATTATGAAATATAAATATCTATAGCATAGAATAAATAAAAAGGCTAGTAGAGAAATACAATTATAAATTCAGGCATCTGTTTACCACAGGTGCTTTTTTCATACCCATTTTTCAGGAGGTCATAATTGAAACTATCGTTAATATCAAGATTCTTTGAAGCAAGGGCAGGTCCTAAAAATAGCTTGCCCGGAAGCACATACAGCTTTTTCTTTGGAAGTACTACAAGCGGCAAAACGGTAAATGAACGAACAGCGATGCAAACAACTGCTGTTTATGCCTGTGTCAGAATACTTGCAGAAACAATAGCCTCCTTGCCACTACACACCTACCGGTATACGTTAAATGGCAAAGAAAAGGCTACAGACCATCAAATATATCATCTGCTTGCAGATGAACCTAACCCTGAGATGACTTCATTTGTGTTTCGTGAAACACTTATGGGTCATCTTTTATTATGGGGAAATGCATATGCTCAGATAATTCGCGATGGAAGAGGTAGGGTGTTAGCATTGTGTCCTCTTTTGCCTAACAAAATGACCGTAGACAGAACTGAAAAAGGTGAACTTTATTACATATATAACAAAGAAGGGCAGAGTTATCCATTGAGAAGTGACGAAGTTCTGCACATCCCCGGACTCGGTTTTGATGGACTCATAGGCTATTCACCTATTGCCATGGCTAAGAATGCAATCGGTATGGCAATTGCCACTGAAGAATATGGCGCAAAATTCTTTGCAAATGGTGCAAATCCGGGAGGTGTCCTTGAGCATCCCGGTGTGGTTAAGGACCCGGCAAGGGTGAGAGAGAGTTGGAACAGTGTATATCAGGGAAGCACCAATGCCCACAGGGTTGCTGTGTTAGAAGAGGGCATGAAATTTCAGAGCATTGGAATTCCACCTGAGCAAGCACAATTCTTAGAAACTCGTAAGTTTCAAATTAATGAGATTGCAAGGATTTTCAGAATACCACCCCACATGATAGGTGATCTTGAAAAGTCCAGCTTTTCCAACATAGAGCAGCAGTCACTGGAATTCGTAATGTACACCCTTGATCCATGGGTAGTTCGATGGGAGCAGTCAATAAAAAGGGTGCTTTTCAGTGATGTTGAGAAGAAAGAATACTTTGTAAAGTTCAATGTGGACGGGTTACTTCGTGGAGATTATCAGAGCCGAATGAATGGGTATGCTGTCGGAAGACAAAACGGCTGGCTATCTGCCAATGATATCAGGGAGCTTGAAAACATGAATAGAATTTCTGAGGAGCTTGGAGGGGATTTGTATCTGATTAATGGCAACATGACAAAGCTTGCTGATGCAGGGGCCTTTGCCAACAAGAAAATGAATGAAATGGAGGGAGTAAATGAGTAGGAAGTTTTGGAACTGGGTGAAAAACGAGGATGATACAAGGACTCTTTACTTAGAGGGGGCAATAGCAGAAGAAACCTGGTATGGAGATGAAATAACTCCAAAACAATTTAAGAGTGAGCTTCTTAACGGAAGTGGTGACATCTCTATCTGGATTAACTCCCCGGGTGGGGATGTTTTTTGTGCAAGCCAGATTTACAACATGCTTATGGACTATAAAGGAAAAGTCACTGTCAAGATAGATGGTATTGCAGCCAGTGCGGCATCTGTAATTGCAATGGCTGGTGAAGAAGTACTCATCTCTCCCACAGGCCTTATTATGATTCATAACCCTATGACCATGGCTTTTGGAGATACAGAAGAAATGCAAAAAGCAATCGCTATGCTGTCGGAAGTTAAAGAGAGCATTATTAATGCATATGAAATTAAAACCGGACTATCAAGAGTAAAACTTTCAAACTTCATGGACTCGGAAACTTGGTTTAATGCAAAAAAAGCAGTAGAACTAGGCTTTGCAGATAATATATTGTTCTCCGAGCAGAACGGGGATTCTGTAGAAAGCCAAGCCATAACATTTAGCAACATTGCAATAACAAACTCACTTCTAAGTAAATTCAAGTCAACAAACAGAGAAGATGTTGGGACACCATATGAGGTACTGAACAAAAGACTTGACCTATTAAAATATTAAAAATTCACACTAAACGATTTACTAATTAATTCGGAGGAATACATATTGAATAAAATATTGGAACTGCGAGAGAAAAGAGCCAAGCTTTGGGAAAATACCAAAGCTTTTTTAGACACTAAAAGAAATGAGAGCGGACTGTTGTCTGATGAGGATACGAAGCAGTATGAAAGGATGGAAGCGGATGTTGTAAATTTAGGTAAAGAAATAGACAGACTTGAAAGACAGGCTGCAATTGACCTTGAACTGTCCAAAGCAACCTCAAATGCAATAATGAATAACCCTTATAGCAATACTGAAACAGAAAAATCAGGCCGGGCCTCAAACGAGTACAAAAATGCATTCTGGAAGCAGATGAGGAATAAGAGCAGCTATGAGGTTCAGAATGCTCTCCAGGTGGGAACAGATAGCGAAGGCGGATACCTTGTGCCGGATGAATTTGAAAAGACGCTGATAGAAGGGCTTGAAGAGGAAAATATATTCCGGCAGCTTGCAAATGTGATTACCACTTCGTCAGGGGATAAGAAAATTCCGGTTGTGGCAACAAAGGGAACCGCCTCTTGGGTAGATGAAGAGGGTGTAATCCCGGAATCAGACGATTCCTTCGGTCAGGTATCAATCGGAGCATATAAGCTGGCAACAATGATTAAGGTTTCTGAAGAACTCCTTAATGACAGTGTTTTCAATTTGGAGGCATATATAGCAAAGGAATTTGCAAGAAGGATTGGCGCAAGGGAAGAGGAGGCCTTCTTTATTGGTGACGGAGTTGGAAAACCAACAGGAATTTTCAACAGTACAGGTGGAGCACAGCCGGGAGTAACTACTGCAAGTGCAACTGCCATTACCCTAGATGAAGTAATGGACTTGTTCTATTCATTAAAATCACCCTATAGAAAAAATGCTGTGTTTTTAACCAATGACTCAACCGTAAAAAATCTTCGAAAGCTCAAGGACGGAAACGGACAGTATATCTGGCAACCATCCATAACTGCAGGCACACCAGATACCATATTAAACAGGCCTGTCAAGACTTCTGCCTATGTTCCGGCAATCTCGGCAGCCGCTAAAACAATTGCTTTTGGAGATTTCAGTTACTATTGGGTGGCTGACAGACAGGGGAGATCATTCCAGAGGTTGAACGAATTGTTCGCAGCAACAGGCCAGGTAGGTTTCAAGGCTACACAGAGGGTTGACGGTAAATTAATACTTGCTGAAGCCATCAAGGTACTGCAGATGAAGGAGTAATAAGAGAAAAAATAAGGATGGTGAGAGTATGCTTGTAACACTGGAAGAAGCAAAACTGTATTTAAGACTTGATAATAATTGCGAGGATGCTCTCGTCACAAGCCTTATCAATACGGCACAAATATTATGCGAGGATATTATACGTAAGAAAGTAGACGGTTTTGAGGGAGTGCCTGGAACCCTTAAAATAGGTATCCTTTATGGAGTTGCCTATCTCTATGAGAACAGAGAACAGGCCGATTACAATGGGCTTATAAAAACACTGGCGGGGTTGCTATTTGGTATGCGGGATGAGGTGTTTTAATGAAGCTGGGTAAAATGCGTTATAGAATAATCATAGAAAGTCCTGTGAATATAGCTGATGAGGATGGATTTAATCAAGAAACATTTACGGAATTTGCTACTGTGTGGGCAGATATAACCCCAGTGTCAAGCAAGGAGTACTTTGGTTCAAACCAAACCTTGGAGGAGGCTACGAGTAAGATATATATAAGACATATCCCAGGAATAAACACACTTATGCGAATAAGATGTAGGAGTAGGCTGTTCGACATTATCTCAGTTTTAACTGATGACAGACTTGGAATGAACACAATAATAGCAAGGGAGGTTTTTACCGATGGCTAAAATGAGCTTTAAGCTTCCTGAAGAAATGCTGAATAAAATGGCGAGTCTGGCTAACAAGAGCGACACAGTACTAAATCGTGTATTGGAACGGGGAGCACAGCCCTTATATGTTACAGCTAGAGAGAAGCTATCTTCATCAATTGGTAAGGATACAAAGATGCCTTCAAAAGCCAAGGGAGAACTTCTGAAATCCCTGAGAATAACCCGGCCTTTTGTAGACAGCAACGGTAATTATGGGATAAAAGTAGGCTGTGAGGGTAATGACTCCAAGGGAGTATCCAATGCAATGAAAGCATCAATACTGGAGTATGGAAAATCAGATCAGAAAGCAAGGCCTTGGCTGAAACCTAGTGGAACAAAGGCAAAAAAGGACTGTATAGAAGAAATGAAAAAGGCTCTTGAGGATGAGGTTCAAGCTTTATGAGTATATCACAGAAAATAATATCTGCTCTGAAACCACTTAACATCCCTATTACCCTTGTAGAAAATCCGGTGAGAACAGCAAGCGAATATATAGTGTTAATACCAATATCGGATACCTTTCCCGTCTATGCAAATAACAGGCCAATAGCAGAAGTTAGCGAAATGGAGCTGGCTGTGTATATTAAGGGGAATTACCTTGATTTAATCGACAAAATATTAAAGCAATTGATAACAGCGGAGTTCACTATAACAGGCAGACGATACGTTGAATATGAAGCAGCGACAAAATTCCACCACTATGCAATAGATGTAGCGGTGGAAAATATATTTTTGGAGGAAAATTAATGGCAACAATAGGGTTGGATAGGCTTTACTATTCAAAAATAACAGAGGATGCAAATGGTACAGAAACATATGGAATCCCAATACCACTGGCAAAGGCAATAAAAGCTGATTTATCAGTTGAGCTTGCGGAAGCCGTACTGTATGCAGATGATGGTACGGCTGAGGTGGTTAAGGAATTCAAAAGCGGCAAACTGTCTCTCGGAATAGATGATATCGGAATGACTGCAGCGGAAGACCTGACAGGTGCAATGTTAGATGACAACAAGGTATTAATCTCCACCAGTGAGGATGGCGGTTCACCTGTGGCAATCGGCTTCAGAGCAAAGAAGGCAAACGGAAAGTACCGATATTTTTGGTTATTCAGAGTCAAGTTTGGTATTCCTGCAACAAACCTTCAAACAAAAGGCGATAGCATTTCTTTTCAGACACCAACAATAGAGGGAACAGTAATGAGAAGAAATAAGCTGGACGAAAGAGGCAATCATCCATGGAAGGCAGAGGTAAGTGAGGATGATACAGGTGTTACCGGAATAACAATAAGCTCATGGTTCACAAAGGTTTATGAGCCTGTATTTACAGAAGTACCGTAACCAAGAACAAAAAATTACTACTATTATATATGTATTTTTAATGGAGGACGTAAACATGGAGGAGGAACGCAGTAGCCTCATAGAAATAGGCGGTAGGGAGTATCAGCTATTTCTGACTACCAAGGCAACAAAGGAAATAGCCAAAAGGTATGGAGGACTTGAAAACTTAGGCGATAAGCTCATGAAATCAGAAAGCTTTGAAATGGCATTGGATGAAATAGTTTGGCTTATTACACTATTGGCAAACCAAGGTGTGCTTATACACAATTTACAGAACAAAAATGACAGAAGAGAACTTCTGACTGAGGAAGAAGTGGAGCTTCTGACCTCGCCTTTTGAGCTTGCAACATATAAAGAAGTGATTATGGAAGCAATGTACAGGGGAACGAAAAGGTTTATTGAATCGGAGGAAAGCAATACAAAAAACACGTCAGTCGGGTAAGTGATGAAGAATTGTTTGCCCGGCTTATTTATTATGGTGTAACACAGCTAAGAAGAAATGAAGCAGAGGTCTGGCTTATGCCCATTGGAGGACTTCTGGACCAATGGGAAATTCACAAGCAATTTAATGGAATTACTAAGCCAAAAAGAGAGCTGTTTATTGATGATGTGATTCCTTTTGATGTTTAGCATTTGTAGTAGGATATTCACAAATATGTTATATTATAGTTTATAATGCCATAGCGAAGGAGGCGAATATTCATGGCACTAAAAACTGGCCGATTCTATGAGTGTGCGAAAGTTGAAATAGATAGAGACAGGTGCACTGTCTGCGGCCTATGTGCAAAGGTATGTAAGGGAGCGCCACTATTTATTGAGGATAAAATGGTCAAGATAGACCATAGTAGGGTTTTTGGGTGCATCGCATGCGGACAATGCATGGCGGTTTGTCCTAACAATGCTATAAAAGTTTATGGAAGAGATATGACGCCAGATGATGTTATTGAGTTACCTAAAGTTGATAGTGTGGCCAATTATGAAAGTTTAAAGTCATTATTGATTTCACGCAGAAGTGTGAGAGAATATAAAGATCAAAAGATTGAACGTGAAATTATAGATAAAATATTAGAAGCAGCATCTACTGCTCCTAATGGACTTGGTAGTTCTGATGTTGAGGTTATGGTACTAGATGATAAAGAAAAGGTTGAAGAATTTACTTTAGACCTAATTAATATATTAAAAAAGAATAAATGGCTATTTTCGCCCATAATGCTCAAAATCTATAGACCATTTGTTGGCAAAGAAACTT
>JAEZIU010000355.1 GCA_023436485.1 Bacillota bacterium
ATTACGGACAGCTCGTCGGGGTCAAAATCACCTTCATCCCTTCTTGTCCTCAAATCCTCGCATATATCCTCAAGCTGGTAAACAACTGATTCAAGTTTTTCGGACAAAGGAATAAGCCCTTCATCATACTTCTGAACGGCAGCAAGCTCTGAAAGTGCCTTGTTAATATTATATAAAGCTGATTTACCGTTGTCTTCGCCATCACTCAGTAATTCATAAGAACTATGTATTGAATTCATAATTTTCTCTGAATTAGCAAGTAATTGTCTCCTTTTTAACAGGTCTTCATCTTCGCCTTCCTTGAGTTTGGCATTTTTTATCTCATCAATCTGAAATTTCAGCATATCCATCCTGCGTTCAATTTCGCCTTTATCTCCAACAATGCCTTTAAGTTTGGATTTTACTAATTTATAGTCCTCAAAGAGAGAGTGATATTCAGACTTTATCTTTTGAATAGCTTCTCCTCCAAAAGCATCCAACAAATCAACATGTGATTCGGTTTTAAGCAACGATTGATTATCGTGCTGACCGTGAATATCCAAAAGAAGCTGCCCTACCTGTTTGAGTACCGAAACATTTACCAACCTTCCGTTTATACGACACGTATTCTTTCCACTTAAGCTTATTTCCCTCGACAGGATCAAGCTACCATCCTCATGTTCGATACCCAGTTCATTCAAAATGTCATTTATATATGTACTGTCATATTCGAACACAGCTTCAATAAATGCCTTTTCTTTACCATTTCTTATTATTTCCCTGTTTACGCGTTCTCCGAGGACAGCATTTATTGAATCAATAAGAATGGACTTTCCCGCACCGGTTTCACCTGTAAGCACATTCAACCCCGGTGAAATTTCAAGACTTATCTTATCAATAAGTGCAATATTCTGGATATCGAGCTGTAACAGCATACAAAAACACCTGCCTGTTTAAAAGTAATTTATGATTTTATGATTTTATCATTTTATTAAATTTATTAACTATATCCTCAGCAATTTTTTCAGCCCGGCAAACCATTATTAATGTATCATCTCCGGCTATTGTACCCAATATTTCAGTCCATTTAAGTGAATCTATTGCAGACCCGGCAGCCTGAGCCATTCCGGACAGTGTCTTAACAACAACTATATTATTGGCATAATCACTGGATACATATGCTTCTGTAAGTATAGTAATCAATCTATTTGAAACCTGATTTTCAGTTTGAGCAAAAGCAGAATATTTATATTTGCCTTCAGGAGTCATAACCTTAATAAGCCTTAATTCCTTAATATCACGGGAAACTGTAGCCTGAGTTACATCCATTCCCTGTTCCTTAAGTCTTTCTGCAAGTTCTTCTTGTGTTTCAATATCGTTATTATCAATTATATCCAGAATTTTTGCGTGTCTGTTATATTTCATCTTTTCTCCTCTTTTCTCTCGTAAATTTTGCTTCTGAGTACGGTAAAAAAGTTTTTAGAATTTACTCTGATTATTTTTACAGTACTTTCAGTTTTCTCTATTTCCAGATAATCTCCACCTGTTATTTCAAAATTTTTCTGTCCGTCCACAGTTACAATGGCTTTATGCTCAAAACCCTGTGATACACAAATTTTAATTTTTCGAATATCCGAAGTAATTAATGCCCTTGACGACAAAATATGCGGACATATAGGAGTTATGATAATCAGTCCCGATGTAGGCTCAACTATCGGCCCTCCTGCCGATAAAGAATACGCCGTGGAACCTGTTGGGGTAGCAACCACGATGCCGTCTCCCGGGTACATCTCAACAAGGTTATTATCAATATAAGTACTAAGATGAAGTATTCTTGGAATGCCCCCTCTTGAAATTACTATATCATTTATTGCTACGTCCTGGGCAGCCAGCTTTCCGTCCTTATACAATCTGGAGGATAACATTATTCTATCTTCCAAACTGTATCTGTCATTTAATATATTTTCTACTGCTTGCTCTATCTCTCCTTTTTCAACATCAGTTAAAAAGCCAAGAGAGCCGAGGTTAATTCCCAACATAGGTAGCCCGTACAAATATGCAGTCCTGGCTGTTCTCAAAAAAGTACCGTCTCCCCCGAGGCATATAATCATATCGCAATTATGACAGATTTCAACTACATGTTTGTCAATATCATCCATTTCAAAAGACCCGTCATAAGTAGGTAATACGGCTTGTCCGCCGTGTTTTTCAATACTTGTAACCAATTGTTTTGTGTATTCTAATCCTTTGTCTTTCTCTCTGTTGGTTATAACTCCGATTTTTTTCATAGTCGTCAGCCTCCATGAGCCGTGCAGTAACATAGTTGTTATTCTTTTTAATCACTTTATCAGATTATTCAGCTTTTTACCAGTGTAGCGTGTGCTTCAGAAACCACACTTTCTACAAGTTTATTTATGTCTATTGATTCTTGATTCTCATTTTTTGTTGTATACAATAAGTACTCTATATTGCCTTCCGGGCCCTTAATAGGTGAAAATGATAGCTCTTTTATAAATAAATTGCTGGCAGTAACAAAATTTATTATGTTAAATATTACTTCCTTATGAACGGCGCTGTCCCGCACTACACCGTGCTTGCCAACCTTTTCACGTCCTGCCTCGAACTGCGGTTTTATCAGACATACCAACTCCGCCTCGTCCTTCAAAAGTGCCAGAACTGCCGGTAATACCTTTGTAAGAGATATAAATGAAACATCTATAGATGCAAAATCAGACAAAAAGCCGATATCCTCCGGCTTAACATACCGGACATTTGTGCGTTCCTTACATACAACTCTGGGGTCGTTTCTCAATTCCCATGCCAGTTGACCATACCCAACATCTACAGCAACAACCTTTATTGCACCGTTTTTCAACATACAATCCGTAAATCCGCCTGTAGATGCACCTATATCAAGGCAGCTCTTATTTGCAAGATCTATATTAAAAGCACTGATGGCTTTAGCAAGCTTTAGTCCTCCCCTGCTTACATAAGGATTGACATTTTCCTTGATTTCTATCTCACATTCAACAGGGATTTTTGTACCCGGCTTGTCCTCCCTGATTCCATTAATCCACACAAGACCGGCCATAATTGCACTCTTGCATTTTTCTCGGCTCTCAAACAAGCCTTTGTTTACAAGTAGTACATCAAGTCTTTCCTTTTCCAAAATATACCCTCCAAAAGATTTATTATAACGTGGTATTTTTTAACATATCTATTATATCATTTGTTACAGAGTCTGTATCTAATCTAAGTTTTTTCAGAAGTTCTTCTCTTGAACCCTGAGGTATAAACTGCTCCGGCAGGCCTTTTATAATTAAACGTGTTTTATAGTTAAAAGTGTTAAGGGTATCAAGTACTCTGCTGCCGAATCCACCCATTACACAATTGTCTTCCATTGTTACCAGATTGTTATATTTATTTGCACATTCTTTGATTAATTCTACATCCAAAGGCTTTATAAATCTGGCACTGACAACCCCTGCATCAATACCATTCTCTTTTAACTTTTCAGATACTTGTAAAGCTGTTTCAACCATACTTCCCACAGCTAAAATACACACCTGCTGTCCATCCTTCAGCACTGCTCCCTTGCCGGGTTCTAAAGGTATTTGATGTTTAGTTAAATCCTTTCCTCTGCCTCTTGGGTATCTGATAGCTATAGGCCCGTTATGTTTATTTATGGCATAATCAACCATTGCTTTAAGCTCATAATAATCAGCAGGGGCCATTATTGTAAAATCAGGTATGTGATTTAAAAATGATAAATCAAATTCACCCTGATGGGTTTCTCCATCCTCACCTACAATCCCTGCTCTGTCAACTCCTATAACTACATGCAATTTCTGCAGTGCTACATCATGTATTAACTGGTCATATGCTCTCTGCAAAAAAGATGAATAAACTGCAACAACAGGTACCATACCATTTATGGCCATTCCGGCAGCCGAAGTCACTGCATGCTGTTCGGCTATACCCACGTCAAAAAACCTTTGAGGATACTTTTTGCTGAATTTGGATAACCCCGTTCCCTTTGCCATTGCTGCTGATATGGCAACCACTCTGTTATTCTTTTCAGCTGCTTCTAAAACCGCTTCTCCAAAAACTTCTGAATAGTCGGGCAGCTTCTTACCATATGTTTCTCCGGTCTCCACCTCAAAAGGTGCTATTCCATGAAATCTGTCAGGACTTTCTTCTGCATAAGAATAACCCTTTCCCTTCTGAGTACATACATGAATTAGCACAGGCCCTTTAATTTTTTTTGCTGCCTGTAGTGATTTATTCAGCTCATCCAAACTATGTCCATCTACAGGTCCGTAGTATTTATAACCTAACTGTTCAAAAAATACTCCCGGCGTAATGAGATATTTCACAGTACTTTTTAATTTTCGTACTGCTTTTCTAGCTCTCTTACCAATATTGGGCATTTTATCCAGAAAATTATCTATATCCTCTTTTGTCTTTGTGTAAACAGGTTCAGTACGCAGTTTACTTAAATATCTGGACATCCCGCCTACGTTCTGTGCTATGGACATCTCATTATCATTAAGTACTACAATAAAGTTACTTGTTGACCTTCCGGCATCATTTAACGCTTCATAGGCCATTCCGCCGGTCATTGCACCATCGCCTATTACAGCCATTACGCTGTAGTTTTCCTTCTTTATATCCCTTGCACGGGCAATTCCCAGGGCTGCTGATATAGATGTACTGCTGTGTCCTGTGTTAAAACAGTCGTGTCCGCTTTCACAGGTTTTGGGAAACCCGGCTAAACCTCCGAATTTTCGCAAAGTATCAAAATCTGCCTTTCGGCCTGTCAGTATCTTGTGAACATATGATTGATGGCCTACATCCCAAACTACCTTATCCATATTTGTGTTAAAGTTATTATGGATTGCAAGAGTCAACTCAACAACACCCAGATTTGAGGCCAAATGCCCCCCTGTTTTTGAAACTTTATATATAAGAAATGTTCTAATTTCTTCTGCAAGAACTTTTAACTGTTCAATCTCCAATTTTGCTATATCTTCAGGAGAGTTTATACTATCCAAATACCCCACTTGAATTACTCCTTTATATTACCCTTGTTAGTGCATTTTTTTTTATTATTCCATTTCTTTTTCTTTTTAAAATCTAATTTTCCAAAAAGAAATTTTACAACAACTGCTACTTTATATATTATGTAATTACTATTTTGCAATGCTACGGATTTACCCAGTGCTTTTCCGCCAACAGTAAGGGATGCAACCATCGCTGTAATTGAAAGTCCAAAAATAGAATTTTGTGCTTCCGTACCGCCGCCTGAAAACTTGTATACTATAAAGGCAGCCGCTGTACCGCTTATTACACCGCAAATATCCCCAACGACATCGTTGCAGAAATTTGAGACCTTGTCAGCATTTCTTATTAGCATAACAGCCTGTTTTGCACCATAAAGCTTTCGTGATGCCATTGAATGAAACGGTGCCTCATCCGCAGCTGTTGCAGCTGTACCTATCAGGTCAAATAATATACTTATGGTTATTATAGCAAAAACAATAAGAAATGAAACAACTGTGGTAGCATTACCTAATGTTTCATTTGAAAAAAAAGACATAAAAATAGAAATGAAAAAAGTGATTACCGTTATTAAAAGTGTCCAAACTCTTGTTTCTTTTTTTGAGCTAATAGCATTAGCCCTGAATTTTACCTTTTTTTCATCGGCTGGATGCTTTAAATTATCTTCCACACCAATCCTCCAGATTTATTAGAAAAACAGGTGGCAGTTTATTGAGTAAATTTTGCGGCTTAGGTCAGGCAGGATTTCCCTGACATGTGCTGGAATGTCGCCAAACCAGTGGTT
>JAEZIU010000017.1 GCA_023436485.1 Bacillota bacterium
ATAATATTTGCATCTACTGGCATTGCACTTCCCCCCTAAACAAAACTTCTCATTTACGTTCTACCTAGAAAATTTTTAATTTAAGATTGTTAATATTTTTTATTATATCATTTTTTATAAGCGTCATCAACAAAATAAGACAGAATTAGATAAAATTGCTACTTATATTATGGCAAAACAACAATATTACTAAATGATAGTACTGTACACAATCAGATATAATTATAGCTAGAACGTTCAAGAACGCTACTTTATAACAAGCAAATATTATAGATAAACTCATTTTTAGTGTGACGGCACTCAAAAAACAGTAAAAGCTGTCAAGGGGTCTGCAAAGCAGATAACATTTACCCCTTTACTGCTTTTTGTAAAGATCGTTTATATACCTACAATTGAAAACGGCAAGATTAGATGCACTATCCTCTATTCTTGCCTTGATATGCTATATTGCTTTGTATATCTACTTAGAAAACTTTTCTGAAGAGAAACTTATGAAATTTTTTTCTTAATTTATACACATCAGAATTATTGAATTTTTTTCCTTAAAAGGTGGGTACATCAAGCAACTCCTTTATAAAATTATATTTATTGAATATATTTTCCAGGCTGGTGATCTAAATTCATTTGCTCCTCAGATATCAAATACCATCTGTTTGAACTTGTATTATCATTCCATGTAACATCAATATATTTCCATTCACCGTTAACTTTCACCTTATTCCATGTATGATTTTGACCAGCACCTGTACCATATACAGGAACACATTCTAATCCGTTCTTATTACAAAGCTGCATAAATAATCTAGTATATCCTGAGCATACAAGCTTACTCCCATTGGCAATAGCATCTGCAACGCTACCAGCTGAACTTCTGAAGTCCGAAGAATCATAATCAAAATTATTCACTATAAAATTATGAATTAATCTTACTTTTTGCTCATCAGTTGCTCCCTCCGGAATATTAAGTTCATTCAATACGCTTCTGATTTTATCTTCTGTATTATAATATTTAGATGAGGTATCGAGAGAAAGTTTTCCTGTCCAAAAATAAATAAAACATGTCTCTTCTAAATTATCTGTTGGATATAGATATGTCTCCGCATAATCATCCATTAATTTATAACAATAACTTTTATCTTCTATCGTTCCTCCTGTCGTAATAGACCAAGAGTTATCTTTATTAATTTTTACTTCTCTCATTTTAGAGATAAGATTTGAGTAATCCTGATATTCCTGACTAGAAGTGTCTAACCACCTTCCATCCTGTGAAAAATAGTTCATAACACCGTTTAATCTTCTAGCTTTATTAGATGCAATCCCATTCTCCATGTAAAACCACATCCCATTTTCTGAATACCAGCCATCTGGAATTCCTTCTTTAAAATATGTTTCATTGAAAGTCATACATTTTCCTGACTTAACATGAGTATATCGACCTTCTATTACTTTCTTATCCATAGCAAATACATTTAATGTCAAAGATATACCCATAACTCCTGTCAATACTACTACTACAATTAATCTTTTCTTTATCATATCGTTCCCTCTTTTTATACTTTCTCTTGTAAATTAACTCTATAACACTTCCATATCTTTTCATGTACACTTTTAGTTTATATTATTATATACCCATAGTTATCATTTTGTCTATACACTTAAAGTAATCGGAGGTGTAAACATATAATGAATACTGCTGAACGCTTAAAAAGTTTAAGAGAGCATTATGGACTGTCCCAAAATGATGTAGCCAAAATTTTAAAAGTCTCTCCCGCTTTAATTAGTTCATACGAAAGAAATGAGCGTACACCAAGTCCTGCTAAATTATTATCTCTCGCCGATCTGTACCATACAACAACAGATTATCTATTAGGACGTAATAACAATGCAAATAATGTAATAGCAATTTCCGTAGATGGTCTAACCCCTAGACAAATAAAATTGTTGAGAGAATTAATAGAAACAATGAAAAAATAAATTAAAACAGGGAGCAGCCGAAAAACCTCTTTTGCCGTTCCCTGTTTTTTAATATTTAATTTGTCATTAAATCATCTCATGATTTTTTGTATAGAAAATAAATCATAAATCAAATGAAATATGTGCTATTATTTGTTTAATAAACAATCATGTAAATAATTATTGATAAGTTACCTTGACATGACACCTCTTTATTTCTTCCATATCATCTTTATCATACTCAAATAACTCTGTAAATTCCCGAACTTTTCTTGGAAAATTTCTATATATTATTGTCAATTTAGCCAGAATCTCTTCCTCTAGCATAATCTCTTTAAGTTCTGCATACTCTTCACTCTCCATGCCATTAGCAACCATTTCTTCTATGGTCACTCCATCATCTTCTGAATTAGCATACTTTTGACTTTCTTTATAAAGCTCTATATTGGCTCTTTTTTGATCATTAGAAATAGCTCCAGTTTTCACTTCTCTATTTTTATTTATATGATAATGTCTTGATAAGATTAATTCTTCTTGGGTTATAGCTGATATATTTAATGCTTTGCATAAGTCTTCTAGCAATACTTTATCTGGGTTTTTTGCATAAAGTGCTTTTCTTATAGTTTCCCCAAGTGTAATTCGATTGTCTGAATATGTAGACCCTATCTTATTGAGCAAATCGGCTACGTCTGTATTGCTTAGTCCTCTACCCTCTTTCTCTGCTATTATCCTTTTAACTATTGTCTCTGTCGATACCTGTAGATCATTATTGATTTCTGCCATTTCACTAAGGCTTATATTAAGTAAATGCATTATTAAAACTCCTTTTAATTTTTTCTTTAATTTATACCACAAATTTTAACCATTAATTAGCTGCGTTTATACAAAATATAGCTCAATAAATTTAAATATGTCGGCTAAAAAAATCCATTGCTTTATATTATACTATCGTCATGGTCGACCAAAAAAATTAGGAAAGGTTAAAAACAATGAGAGTGAATTCAAGTATACATGTTTTAGCAAAAATTCAAAAGCCATGGATTGATTCCAATGGTGTAGAGCGTATGTCATATAGTGCAAATGTCATGCAAAATGGTGGAGAAATTATTGATACGATCAGGCTTACGCTTGAGCAATACCAGATTATAGAACCAAACAAGCAATTCACCATTACGGCTGATTATGGGACGGGGAAAAACGGAAACTTTTTAAAATTAGTTGACATAATTCCGGCTAAAAATCCAAGTTAATATTAGCTTTGCTCCTGTCTGTACAGACAGGAGCAGAAAGGAAATTATATGAAAATACTATATTTGATAGAGATAATAGCAAATTCAATATTTGCCAGTTATTACGAAAAACACTGGGGAAAACTTATCCTTAAGATCATTGCTTCTCTTATCGTACTAACATGTATGGCATTGGTTATAGCCAGTATCCTTTATTTTATAATAGAAAATATTGAAAATATTGTTGTTACTATCGGAGCCATTGCCTGCTTTTTGGCTGTGATATTTAGTTTTTTCCAGAAGAAGCCTGAAAAAGTAGAACAACCGGATTCTTCCATCATAGAATTTAACCCCATTACATTGGAGACAACGTATAGCTTAATAAGAAAAAATCTATGCAGTATTATTGCAGATGTGGCTGATATGATAAGACTTAGAAAGCCTGCTACCTTAAGCCAGATGGATTCACCTACTCATTATGATATATTAGGAAATGCAGTCATTTATCACTATCTGCTAATAAAGCAATCAGATGAGGTAGACCCCTATACCATACTTGGTGTTATTCAGAATACTATCGAACAGCGGTTAAACAATGGGGAGATTGATGGTATAACTCAAACTCACTTTTTTTATAGAAGTCAAGTTTACCCATCTCTTATGGTGGACAATGTACGAGATTTAGGAAGTTATGTTCAGATTGATATTGCTATAGCAAGCGAACAGTATTTAAAATATCGGGAACGGCGTATTTATAATAACATGAATACATCTGGTCTTAACAGGCCAGGTGATAAGGATTTTTAACTATGGAAATTGAGTTATTTCTACATGAAGACTATCTTAATCATGGCATAAGGAAATATACTCTCTGGAATCCGGCTAAGGCTCCGCATACAGTCATATTCGGAGCCACTGGTTCTGGAAAAACTTATGCTACAAAATTAATGTTAGGAAGAATTTCTATGTATTGCCCTGATTCACAAATCTTTATATGTGATTTTAAAGGAGATTCAGATTTTTCCTTTTTACATGGTGAAAACAGATTTTACCGATTTCTTAACTGCGAAAAGGGATTGGCTGACTTTTACAGTTCATTTCAAAAACGCCAGTCAGGTGAGGACCCCCATCGAAACATGATGTTACTATTTTTTGATGAGTGGGCAAGCTATACCTTGAATCTTGATAAACGTCAGGCAGAGGAAGAAAAGAAAAAATTATCCACACTTTTAATGCTCGGACGTTCTTTCAACTGCCTTTTACTGATTAGCCAACAAAGAGTTGACGCTTCTTACTTCAACTCGTCAAGAGACAATTTTAATATGGTTATTAGCCTTGGAAACTTATCAACAGAGGGAAAAGAAATGATGTTTCGTGAATTTAAAGACCAGATGAAACCAGACCGCAAACAGGGAACCGGATACATGATTACAAATGGAACTGATTTTACCCCTATAGCAGTTCCGTCTATCTCCGATATGAACCGCTTAAACCATTGCATTAAAAAGGCAGTAGCACGTTAATTTAGCCGTGGGCGGACGGAGTGCAAGCCCTCGGCAGGGCAGGCGGTGGAGCCGTCTGCCCCCTTACTGAAGTTGCTAGTATTACCACAACTTCGGTGTCAGTGTCATAAATACATAAAAACCTTTTAAAATCAATGGTTCCGACATACTCCTGAATGTGTCAGCCCTGTGCCGGAATATAGAAAGGGAATGTTATGGGAACTAAAAAGAAAGATACTAATAATAATCGGCGTAGCCGAAAATATCAATTAACATTTAATAACCCGGAGAAACACAAAAACTGCTCCCATCAGGCAATTAAAGAAGCACTGTTAAACTGGGAGAGTATTATTTATTACTGCATGTGTGATGAACTTGCCAAAACACTACATACCCATCTATTTATACAATTCAAGAATCCCGTTTACTTTTCCAGTGTAAAAAAAGCCTTTCCTACCGCCCATATTGAGGAAGCCCAAGGGAC
>JAEZIU010000100.1 GCA_023436485.1 Bacillota bacterium
GCCCTCACGATGTGAAAAATGGACAATATGAACAACATGGAAAAACAGTATTCATTAATAACTCAGTTCTTAAAGAACATGCAAAATTAGGATTTGATGGATTTGGTGACTTCGGCGGACTACGTGATGAATTACCCGACAAAACTGGAGGAAATGGTACAGGTGCTGCATGCGCATTACTTTTTCAGTATTCAGATAATGTTTTTCATAGTTATGTAAATCATGATACAAGTTTGGGAGCTTCTGGATATAAAACGTTAATTCCAGTGATACTTTCCGAAAGGCCGGTATTAGATTCTTCGAAAGTATGCCCCGCTTATGGTAAGATTCTCATGCTTCCTGGAGGAGGCTCATTTGCTTCTTGGATATACATTACCTTAATTAGATATGTTTCACAAATAAGTAGGTACTATTAGTGATATAAATAAAAGGATCTCATGAGTGAGATCCTTTTATTTATAAACTAACTCGGGGTTGATATTATATTTAAAAAACCACTGATAGTCTATATCTTGAATATGGGTTCTATTTTCTGTGAGAAATCCCCATTCTGAATTGTATTTCTGCTTTAAACATAATTTAAAAGAGGCATTAATCTGATTTTTAGTAAATTTATTGAGTATTATATTATGCATTTCTGATCTATCAAGATTCCCTTTTACACCAAAAAAATAGGAAAGTTCTTTTTTTGTAAAGATTGGCAATTGACTCCTGGCAGAAAGATTAGGCGAATATTTTGCCACTTTTTGCTTTGTAAACTTATATCTTCCTGAACTGGTCTTTCTATAAGAATATAATCCACATTCTACTGGAATGTTCACTAACAACTGTTCAAATTTACTTTCTGAACAGATTAGATAAACTCTCTCAAAGACTGTAGAGTAATCATAAAGTTGTTTATCTAAACGTTGAATATTATCAAGATCAGTTTTTATTTCAAAAGCAATACTCTCACCATTAATTTTACAAAGGTCAGCTCTACTGGTACCTACGCTTAACTCAAAGATACTTACATGATTATTTGATTTAATAAGTATGTCATTAATAAATCCTGCTTTAATCACTGCTTCATTAGGATAGCTATTAATCAGTATTTGATTGACAATATCCCTTGGGCTAGATTCTGAATCAAATTCCAAACCAAAAAGATCAACTAATTTTTCTCGTAAATCTTGATTAGTTTTATATGGTGAATATGCATTATAAAGTTGTTGCGCTTTTGCAAAATCTACAACATATTTTTTGGGTCTTGCAATTATCTTCATTGTATCCCCCTCTTTTATAGGTACACCATATCTATATAGTATAATATTGTACCCAATGTGTCAAACAGAATAGAATTGACCTGTAAGGTTAATTATGGTATAATTAGTATTGCCGAGGAAGGAGGAATTCTGTGAAAATATACTACTCAAGTAAAAAAGACGAAGAAATATTGAATAATGAGCGCCTAATCAAAAAGTATCATAGTAATGATTTTAGGCATATTATAAATAGATTATCAGAACTTCGTGCAGCAAATAATCTTAGTGAGATACCAGAAACTCCACCACCTAGAAGGCACAAATTATCTGGGAATTATAAAGACTGCTGGGGAATAAATTACTCAAAAAATTATAGATTTATTATAGAGCCATATGGGAGCTTTGATATTAATGACATTTCTTCCATAACTGAAATAAAAATTATTGAACTTGAAGATTATCATTAGGAAAGGATGTGATAGTATGGCAAATGGTTTTATTGTTCCCACAGGATATATTATTAAGGAATATCTTGAAGAATATAATATAAGCCAGAAAGATTTATGTCAGAGAATTGGTATGAGCCAAAAGCATATATCAAATTTACTTAATGGTAAAAGCAGGTTAACAGAGGATGTTGCACTTAAACTGGAAAGTATATTTAAAGAAATTCCAGCATCATATTGGCTAAATTATGAAGCGAATTACCGTTTACAAGTAGCTCGTGAAACCGAAGACGCATCTTTACAAAGCTTAGACTTAGATAAAATCGCAAAAACATTTAAATTTGCAGAAGTATTTTCCGGTCTTGATTGGGATATAATCAGGCAAGCAAAAGAAATGTTAAAGTTATTGGGTATTAGTGATTTTAAAAATTTCTCTAAGGTTTATTCGGATACAGTCATTGAATTTATGGAGGACGGTGGCGAAACTGAGTCTATTATAGTATGGTTGAAACTTTGCGAAAGCGAAATTTTTGTGCAGAACGATGATCTTTCAAGTATTTCATACTCAAAATCAAATCTGGAAAGCCGTCTTGATTGGTTTAAAGATTTGGCACTCAACTCATCCATCAGCTCTATCACAGATAGTTGTAAGACTCTCTGTAATGAGCTTGGAATATATTTAGTCGTATGTAAATCGATTACTAATGCAAAAGTACGAGGAGCATTAACCACTTTTAAAGGCCACCCTGCTATTTATCTAAGTGGTCGTTTCAAAACACATGATCATATTTGGTTTGCTTTCATGCATGAATTAGCGCATTTGATATTGCATTATGA
>JAEZIU010000094.1 GCA_023436485.1 Bacillota bacterium
TGTTCTTACCCTTGTATACAATGACATCTTTGGCATTTCCACAGAAGATACATGCAGGCTCATATTTCTTCAATATAATGGTTGCCTCATCAACATAGATTTCTAAAGCATCCTTTTCTGCGATATCTAAAGTTCTGCGCAGCTCGATTGGAAGAACAACTCTTCCCAACTCATCAACTTTTCTTACAATACCCGTAGATTTCATCAAAATTGACCTCCTCATATACACTACATATTTCGACAAACTTCGAATTTATAATACCATAAATTCCAATAAACGTCAACTCAAAAATTAGAAAAAATTTTGCCACTTTTATTATTTTAATACCATGCGAACCAGTTAATTCAAGGCGTTTCAAAAAAAATATTCAAAAGTTAAAAATGTTACGAAATTGTTAAAATTTTAGTTTCAATTATTTTTTACAGAGATTGAAAAATAATACTGGAAAATTACTTGTTAGAGAGAAAGAGATTCGACAAAAAAAACTAAAATTCTATTACATAAAAGAATGTGTCCAAGCATATATAACTAGGAGTAACTTTTCCATATAGCGGCCAGAAAAGAGGTATATATGCTTAACTATATTTGGATTGGGTTGTTAATGATAGGGTTTGCCTTCGGGATAGTTAACGGTAGACTTGATGATGTAACAAAGGCTGCAATGGATTCCGCCCAGACAGCTATAACCGTTTGTATAGGCTTGCTGGGAGTAATGTGTCTTTGGACAGGGTTAATGAAAATAGCAGAGAAAAGCGGTCTTATCAGAATAATAGGACGTGCCGTAAGGCCGGTTTTGAGGTTTCTTTTTCCTGAGATACCTAAGGATCATCCTGCCCTTGGTGCTATAGTTATGAATCTTGTGGCAAATTTCCTTGGGTTGGGTAATGCCGCTACTCCGTTGGGACTAAAAGCAATGAAAGAGCTGCAAAGTATTAATAAGGATAAAAAAACAGCCACCAATGCCATGTGCATGTTTCTGGTGTTAAATACAGCAGCAATTCAACTTGTTCCTGCCAATATTATTGCACTAAGAACCTCGGAGGGCTCTAAAAAGCCTGCCGAGATAATTGTATGTATTTGGATTGCATCAGTCTGTGCAACTATTATGGGTATTATAGCTGTAAAGCTTCTATCTGTGGTATGGAAAAAAGACAATTAACGAAAGTGGTGGAGTATGAGTTTTATTAGACAAATGTCTGACTTTGCTATTCCGGCAATTTTTGTAGTAATACTAGGTGTGGCAGTATTAAAAAAGGTAAAGGCTTATGATGTATTTGTTGAAGGTGCGAAAGACGGAATAGACACAATAATTAAAATAATTCCCTCACTGGTAGGGCTTCTGGTGGCCGTAGGAGTTTTCAAGGCATCCGGTGCAATGGACAGCCTGATACTTTTGTTAAGGCCTGTAACAGATTTGCTTGGAATGCCTCCACAGGTTGCACCGCTGGCATTATTACGTCCTATATCGGGAAGTGCATCCTTTGCTTTTGTAACCGAGATTATCAAATCTTTTGGGCCGGATTCGTATACCGGAAGGGTTGCAGCTACAATGATGGGTTCCACCGAGACAATTTTTTATACTCTGGCGGTTTATTACGGTTCGGTAGGCATAAAAAATATAAGGTATACACTTATTGCAGCAATAATGGCTGATATTATAAGCGTTATAGCATCCTTATGGGCCTGTCAGTTTATATTTGGCTAGAATTTATTTAATGATCTGAGAATTTTAGCAGATAGATAATATAGCCACATGCCTTTTCCACCTGATTTGTACAAACTTTTGCTTGTAATGTTGTTCATACCTTCGGTGGCTTTGGGGTCAGTAGTAAACAAGCTCAATAGGATTTTAAGTACTGATTTTACATTGCTTTTATACCGTGTCCTTACACAGAGTGCTTTTTTTGTAAAGAAATCAATTCTATCCTCGTACTCCTTGAGGCTACTGTAATAAAAAACATAGTTAAGGCTACCGGAAGAAAGGTCATCATTATATTTAAGGTAGCATTCCAAGACTTTATGTACGCAGCTTACCCATGGGAAAAAAGCTGTGTTAATATTCTCGGCATCCTCCTCGGTCAAATCAGGATTTGTCGCAAGAGCCAGAAGAAGCATTATATCAAGGCCTGAATCTATACACATACAGAATTCCCAATTGGACAAATCAGGATATTTCTGGCCGTGTGCCGTGCTCCATCTTATCAGGTTCACTTCTTTTTCGTTGTCATTGGAGGAATATTTGGTTATCTGCAAATCTATGTACAATGCAAGAAATGCGGATAAAGAATCCCTTACAAGGTCATAAGAAGGGAGAAGCTGAATTTTCTGACGGCACTTTTCAACAAGAATACTAAGATAGCCATTGTCGTCCTTTGAAGGGAAGAAAGTAAAGTATTTTTCAAAGGATTCATTACGTATGTTTGCGGCATCTTTCAATGAAGAAAAGATTACTCGAATAAAAGCTTCTGTGACAACGGTTGAGTTTTCACAGATTTTATTAACATAGCGGACTATAGTCAGAAATGAGAAAATAACCTCAGAGGCAAGTTTGGCGTTAACCCCCGGCCAAAAAGTGCATACCGATGCTATAGCCATGTCGAAACGGCTTTGTTTTAAGGCATCTGTAGCATTCTTTTTAAGATTGTACTTTACTATACGCCCTGTGTAATTGTAATATTCCTCAGATCTCTTCTGAACAATGGGATATATTTTTTTAGCGTAACTGTTTATGAAACGCATACAGCCTATGATGTTTTTCATAATTTATCCCCACGGGTTGTTTTTATACTAGATTTTTTCCATATGTATTACACTTTAAACAGTTGTATTCTAATCAATGTGCTTGAAAAATCTTATACAAATATGTATAGTAGTATCAGTAGCCATATACAAATTTTGTGCTAAAGGACAAGCACTGGATAAATTATACCATGTAAGCTGCAATAGTTTCAAATTGACAGCAATTCTAATAGGAATAGAGCAGGTGATAGTTTGATTTTTGATACACACGCACATTATGACGATGAGAAATTTGATGAGGACAGGGACACACTTCTGCAAGAACTCCATCACAATGGAATAGAGTATATCCTGAATGCTTCTGCAGATATGAACTCTTTAGATAGCTCCATAGAGCTTTCAGGTAAATATGACTTTGTGTATGCTGCTTTGGGCATACATCCTCACTATGCAGAAGAGATGAATGAAGAACTAATTGAAAAGATAAAAAAGTTGTCCCGAAACAGCAAAGTTGTCGCAATCGGTGAAATAGGACTTGATTATTATTATGACAATTCTCCGAGAGATATCCAGAGATATTGGTTTGAAAGACAGATTGAGCTTGCAAAAGAACTCCAACTGCCCATAATAATTCATGACAGAGATGCACATGAAGACACCGTGAACATTATTAAAAAAACAAATGCAAAGCAAGTGGGAGGCATATTCCATTGCTTTGCAGGAAGCCGGGAAATGGCGTTGGATATGATAAAACACAATTTATATATTGCGGTTGGCGGTGCGGTAACCTTTAAGAACTCAAGAAGAATAAAAGAGGTTGTTGAAGCTGTTCCACTGGACAAACTTGTCATTGAAACAGACTGTCCGTACCTTACACCTGAACCTTACAGAGGCAAACGCAATAATTCCGGATATTTGGTTCACACTATAGAAAAAATTGCTGAAATTAAAGGTGTAAGCCCGGATGAAGTGTCCAAGGCTACACTCATTAACGCGAAAAAGGTTTTCAAATTAATATAGGATAATAAAAAATAAGCCCTTAATGTTAACATAATATTTAAGGAGAAAAATTATGAAAAGATTTATTATTATTATAGTATTTCTATTTCTCATAGCGTTACTTATATCATTTAATTATCTGCTTTGGGATAGAGAGAAGCAGCTTGAAAACTTTCAGGATTTAAGAGAGGCTAAAAACTTTACCATAGATACTCTCGGAGAAAAAAACAATACCCTTGATAAAAAGAATAGGGAGTTGGCTGAAAAGATCGAATCACTAAATTCAGTTATTTCAGATCTCAGGGTTGAGTTTAACCGTGTTTCGGTTGAAAATACGGATCTAAAGACTCAAATAAACAATTATGCCTATTTAGTTATTCAGTCAAAGAAAAACATGAATACTGCGCCTGTAAACGGACTAATTAAAAATTGGTTTGAGGCAATTAATACAAAGAACTATAAAGCAGCAAGTGCATTGATAAGTAAGGATTCACAGGATGAGATCATAAAGAACCCTGCCAATTTCAGCAAAACATACCAGGGGGAAATTAAGGCTATTTACCTTAAATCGTCACAGATTTTTACCGAACTTACAGACCAGGAGCATCTGGGGAAAATTCAGTTCAGGGTCATTGCACAGGTGGAAAAGCCTGAACCGAATCAGGATCAAAAACTGTACAAAAGCGGTGAAAATGAAAAGTATATAACGGTAGAATTCAATACACAATCTAAAGAATGGCTTATATTGGAGGTATCAGATAAGCCATAGTCCTAAAAATTTCCTATTTTTAAAAGCCCATTTATAAGCGGGTTTCACCACCATGGTTGTTAAAAGGAAACATAAATCTCCTTACTGAATAGTATACTAACATCTAGTTAATAATTTATTACAAGGGATGAATTTGTCAGAAGTTATTTCCATAAATAGGCAATAAATTTGACAAAAAAATGGGTATAGAATAAAATACTTACAGTCCCTTTGAATATTTCTAACAGGAGGTTGGATTTATGATACCGATTGCGAAGAATATTAAAAGGTATTTTTCTAAGCTAAAAATAAGATCATTGGATGTCGCAATAATATGCATCGTCGTTGTTATATCCGTTACAACGGGGTTCGTGGTTTTTAACGGACTCAATAGGCACGTTGTAATCAACGATAATGGGCATACCATTGCAATTAAGACAATGAAAGTAACAGTGAAAGAGGTATTGGAGCAGACAGGCATCAAGGTTGACAAAGCAGACTTCGTTAGTATGCCGTTTGACGCGATGCTCACAAAGATTCATCAGAATGTCATAAATATAAAAAGAGCGGTACCTGTTTCAATTAAGGTTGATGGAAAAGAACTGGACGTAAAGACATATAAGGATACGGTTAAGGAAGTTTTAAAAGATAATAAGATAATCGTGGATTCGGATGACAAATTTGTAGGGTCTCAATTAGGAGACAAAATCGTATCAGATATGAATATTTCTATTGTCCGTGTAGAGGAGAAAACAGTCACGGAGACATCGTCTATTCCATTTAAAACCATTACAAAAGATAGCAACCGATTAGATAAGGGAGTAAGAAATACAGTCAGACAAGGAAAAGAAGGCGTCAGAGAAAAGTTATACAAGGTAGTTTTTGAGGATGGAAAGCAGACCGCTAAACAGCTTGTAAAGGATTTTGTAGCTACAAACCCTTTAAGTTGCATTGTTGAAGTCGGTACGGTTTTAAACTACAGGACATCGAGAGGCGAAACATTAAGATTTTCGAAGGTGATGGATATGAGGGCAACCTCGTACACCGCTTCTTTTACAGACACAGGTAAGAGTCCGGGAGAGCCTGGGTTTGGTATTACAGCAACCGGAGCAAGAGTAAAAAGGGGTATAATCGCAGTAGACCCCAGAGTAATACCCTTGGGAACAAGAGTATATATAGAGGTTCCCGGGAAGGCAGCCGATTATGGATATGCGGTTGCGTCAGATACAGGAGGAGCAATAAAAGGCAACAAAATTGATGTTTATCTTGAGTCAGGCAGTCTGGTTGCTGCCTGGGGTGTAAGGAAAGTAAAAGTTTATATACTGAAATAGGGCATTTGCTCTGAGGTATGTAAACCAAAATAAAAAAAGTATTAAAGGGACTGTTAGAGCTGATCCAAGTTTATTGGATTGGCCCTTTTTCTATAATTACGTAAATAATTTCTCTGTAAAAAGTCGAATATATTATTTAATGCTATTGTGTTATAATATTTGACAATGTGTTAATTTAAAAGGTTAAGGAGTACCTATGATTAAAAACAATACGTCTGAGATAATAAAAAAACACGGGTTAAAGCTTACAAAGGCCTTGGGCCAGAATTTCCTCACTGACTTCAGTGTGGTACAAAGAATAGTTGATGCCTCTGGCATGGATAAAGATACACTTGCAATAGAAATAGGACCGGGTGTGGGAAGTATGACCCGGGAGCTGGCAGCAAGGTCTGCCGGGGTAGCTGCTGTAGAGATAGACAAAAGGCTTATTCCTGCTTTAAGTGAAAACTTAAGTGATTATTCAAATGTAAGCATAATCAACGAAGATATAATGAAAGCGGATATTGACGCAATTATAAAAAAGCACAGAGAATTGTACAATGCAAAAAGCGTAAAGGTTGTTGCAAACCTGCCATATTACATTACTACACCAATAATTATGCATTTTTTGGAGGAAGTCAAAGGTGTTGACAAAATGGTTTTCATGGTACAAAAGGAAGTTGCCGAAAGAATGGTTTCTGGGCCGGGTACCAAGGACTATGGGGCTCTCTCGGTAGCAGTCCAGTTTTACTCAAACCCCAAAATAATATTTGATGTTCCTCCCCATTGTTTTATTCCTCAGCCGGAAGTACATTCAACAATAATAGGGCTTGATATTCTAAGTGAGCCGCCTGTGGAAGTTATTGACCGTAATGTTTACTTTAAAATAGTAAAGGCATCCTTCGGGCAAAGAAGGAAGACCCTTGTAAATGCATTATCCAATTCAGGATTTTTTAATAAAAGCAAAGAACAATTTAAACAAATAATTGAAGAAATGGGATTAAATGAAAATATAAGAGGGGAAGTTTTGACGGTTGCGCAATTTGCACAGCTTTCAAACCTGATTCTAAAATAATAAAAAAACGAATTAATAAGGCTATCAAAAAAGATAGTCTTATTTTTTTATTTATATCATATATTCTTACTGTTAGGAATCTGCTTAAAAAAGGAGAAATCTGCAATGGGAAATGCATATGAGAGACAGTTTCATATATTTAAGGCAATGGATAATAATTGGGAAAACCCCGGCGGATTTATAAAAGTGGAAATCAACGGCGAGAATACTCGTTTTCAGCTTTCTCTTAATAATTTATCCGATAAAAAAGATTCAGCCTATAATTTATATGGTATACATAAAGATAATGATTTGCTGACATATACTGATATATGCCGGATACAGCCTGTAAACGGAAGAATTGATATAAAGACAAATTTTCCGGCTGAGGATATAGGCTCAAACAAGCTCAATGTGCATGACATAAATATTTTTGCAGTAATATGCCGAAGTACTGCTAATGAAGCCTCGGAGGCTATTGAGTGTCCTTTAGTGGCGTATACAAAAGGAGAACAGGTGTGGAAAGAGCAATTGGAAAGATTGCTTGAGAAGCCTCCTGCTACAAAACCCGATATATCACCGGAACACAAGGCTGAAGATACAGCTATCTGTCAGCCAAATCAGGAAGAACCCGAAACTGACATTACCTTGACCGAACACGATGAGGTAATTGATGAAACAGAGGAAATCAATATACAGCCCTGGACCGTTATTGAGGAAGAGGAATGTAAAAACCACCCTGAAACGCCTGAAGCCCAACCCGAAAGTACGGAGCAGGAACAGGAGGACTTTGAAATATTTAAAGATGAAGAAAAAAACAACCTCTCTGCACAGGATGCTCCCATATCAGAACTGTCCAGTAAATTTCAGGACAGTTTGTCGAGTGTATACCAAAGTGCTTATGAAGATGAGACAGAAGAATCTGAAGAATCTGAAGAATCAGAAGAAACGGAGGATTCGGATGAGTCTGAAGAAATCCAGAATGTATGGCAAAGAATTCAGGATGATTTTAACGATATTTCATCTATAAAAATAGATGAAACCGAAGATGGGGAGCAGCAGGGAGAGGACAGGGAACGTTCTTTAGATTTGCAGCTTTTGAAACAGGAGCTTGATAATAGCTTTGAGGAATATAACCCGTTCAGAACAAGAAACAGAAGCTTTAGGTGGTGGAAAATCAACAGCCCCGGCTTTCTTAACAATATCCTTTTCAGAAATAACATTAAGACGTATCTTTTATTTAATCCCAAGGTTATGCTTGCACACTATAAGTACAGGTATATTATTCTGGGTATAAAGAATAACAGACAGCCCGGCAGGGAAAAGCTCATATGCGGGATTCCCGGTGTTTACAATATAGATGACAATCCCTTTGATAGTGTAGGCAGTTGGGTGCAAATGGAAGGCTTCAGGCCCAAATACGGGGCTTTTGGATATTGGATTGTAGCGCTTGACCCCAGAACGGGAAAAATATCAAAAATGAAATAGTAATCGGCGTTTTAACTCATTTTAGCCGGGTATATATTTAACATACAAATTATGATAATTATTGGGGGCAAAAAAATGGCTATAAAATGGAGAGACAGCCTTGCTATAGGCATAACTGAAATCGATGACCAACACAAAAAACTTTTTGAAGCTATTGATAAACTTTTTACGGCATGTATACAGGGAAAGGGAAGAGAGGAAGTTGTTAACACCATTAAGTTTCTTGAAGACTATACCATAGTACATTTCACTGATGAACAAGAATTGCATAAGAAGCACAACTATCCTGAAAGAGATGCCCATAGAAAAATTCATGATAATTTTCTTAAAAGCTTTGAGAAACTTAAGAACCAGTTTGAACAGGAAGGTGCCAGTCCGCTGTTTATTTCTACAATAAACAAGCAGGTTGTTGATTGGCTCATACAGCATATTGGTAAAGCAGATAAGGCTTTTGCAGCTTATGTTAATGGTTAAATTAAATAATTCTGTTAAATTAATACAAAAATTCAACAATGTTTCAACTTTCCATAAGAATTTATTTGCCGAATTATGGTGCTATATAGTATAATTAAGGGTGTGGTTAGCAATTTGAAGGAGCTGATATACCTTGACTGCAAAAAACAAAGTTGTTATACGCATAGCCGGCAAGGATTATACTCTGGTTGGAAGTGAACCTGACGAGTACATACACAAAGTTGGCCTTTATATTGATAAGAAGATGAACGAGATAATGCTGCGCAATAGCAGCTTTAGCACGTCTTTGGCTGCCGTACTTACGGCAATTAACGTAGGGGACGATTATTTCAAATCAAAGGTCAAGGAGATTTCCCTTGCAAAAGAGAAAGACGAGCTTGTCAGTGAAATGGAAAAGTTAAAGAGTGAAGTTGAACAACTGAGAGAACATAATGAAGAGTTGACCGCCAAAAACACATCTTTGCAGGTTGAATTGGCAAAGAGAGAGGCTGAACTCGGAGAGGTAAGAAACTCCATAAGCAGGGATAACCGGGTAATAGCTCAGAAAAGCCTTGCAGGATATGACATGTAAAAATATTTTGACTATTTGCAAGCCGGAGGAAATATTAATTTCTCTGGCTTTTTTAATGTTAAAATTCTTTTTTGCAGGAAGGGTAATGTGGAACAAAGAATTATATAATATATATGAAAAGAATCTTTAAGGAGAAAGCCATGAAAGTAATTTTTACATTTATAGACGGAGTGGGGATCGGTGAAAAAGATAGGACGGCAAATCCTGTGTATTCTACTGAACAACACATACTTGCCGGACTTATAGATAATGCCAGATTTCAGGCAGATGCTTCAATGGGTGTGGAAGATCTTCCTCAAAGTGCAACAGGACAGACAACAATATTTACCGGAGTAAATGCCCCTGAGGTACTCAACAGGCATTTAAGCGGACAACCCACCATTTCTCTTAAAAAGGTTATATATAAATCAAATATATTCAGCGAACTTATAAAAAGGGGCTATAAAGTTACCAGTTCAAATGTTTACAGGGATGAGTATCTGGAAAACATGCTAAACGTAAAGGACAGGAAACACAGGCCTTCGGTAACATCTGTCATGAGCATGGCAGCCGGGATTGATTTCAGGACAGTGAATGAATTCATAAATGAAAACGGAGTATACCATGATATTACGGGAGATATACTAAAAGAGTCAGAATACAAGGTTGAACCCATTACTCCGCAGAAGGCAGCACAAATCCTTTACAGACTTAGCCGTAATTATGATTTTACATTGTACGAGCATTTTTTAACTGATATACAAGGTCACAAAGGTGATTTTGATGAAGCAGTTAAGATAATAGACAGATTGGACAGCTTTTTTGCTGAATTGATAAAGCAGATGGATTTTGAACAAGATGTGCTTATTATTACCAGTGACCATGGAAATATTGAAGACATGAGTGTTCATACTCATACAATGAACAAAGTACCTGTTATAGTATTGGGTAAAAAAGCGGAAAATGTAAAGACAGAGATACATTCGTTGACTGACATAATGTCGTTTATACTTGAATTGTTTTCAAAAAATGGGTAGTGAAATACAGTAATTTAATTGATTTGGAGGTAGCAGTTTGGCGAAAAAAATAGAACTATTGGCACCGGCAGGGACATATGATGCCTTTTTGGCTGCAATAGAAAATGGGGCGGATGCGGTATACCTTGGAGGGAAACTGCTTAACGCCAGACAGTTCGCAGGGAATTTTGATGAGGAACAGTTGGAAAGGGCATTGGACTATGCCCATACCAGGGATGCCAGTATATTTCTTACAATGAATACTTTGGTGTTGGATTCAGAAATGCAGGAAGCTTTGGAATATGCCTCAAAGGCATATGAAATGGGAGTAGATGCATTTATAGTACAGGATTTGGGCCTTGCTGCAAATTTGAGGAAACTGATACCCGGGATTACATTACATGCCAGTACACAAATGACAATATACAATACAGAAGGCATAAATGCCTTAGAATCGATTGGGTATAGCAGGATAGTTCTGGCCAGAGAATTAAATCTCAAAGAAATAAAAGGAATTTGTGAAAAAACTCCACTTGAAATAGAGGTTTTTGTACATGGTGCTTTGTGCATATGTGTATCGGGACAATGCTATATGAGCAGCATGATAGGGGGTAGGAGCGGAAACAGGGGTAAATGTGCTCAGCCTTGTAGAATGCCGTATTCAATAAAAAAGGACGGCAGTGACATTGGCAGCGGATATCTTCTCAGCCCTAAAGACATATGCTATATAGATCATTTGTCTGAGCTGATTGATGCGGGAGTAACCTCACTAAAGATAGAGGGGCGAATGAAAAGCCCCGAATATGTGGCCTCTGTAGTTGGCACCTACAGGAAATATCTTGACTTGGCTTATGAGGAAAAAGGTATACATAAAGTAACACAAGAGGATAGACACAAACTGCTCCAAAGCTTTAATCGAGGCGGGTTTTCTAAAGGTTACCTGTTGGGGAAAACAGGCCCTGAAATGATGGCATATGAAAAACCAAAAAACTGGGGAACACCTTTGGGAAATGTAGTATCACAGGACAAAAGTACAAATTCTGTTCTTATAAAGCTTGAAAATACTCTGGGAATGGGTGACGGAATTGAAATATGGTCCGGTAATAAGTTTCAGGAAAGTCCCGGGGGTATAATTACAAAAATAGTAAAGGACAAGAGATTAGTCAGGAAAGCCCAAAAGGGTGATACCGTATGGGTTTCAGTCATAAAGGGAGATGTGTGGAAGGGGAGCAGGGTCTACAAGACTTCGGATAAGGAAATGCTTGAGCAGGCTGCTGCAACCTATTCAAAGGGAAGCAGAAAATCCCCCATAAAAGCAAACTTCACCATGAAATATGGACAAGTACCTGTATTAACTTTGCAGGATGCCTATGGAAATAGTGTCACGGCAACAGGAGAGCAATTACCCCAAAAGGCGGTAAATAAGCCTCTGACGAAGGAGCGAATCCTTGAACAATTGAAAAAGATGGGTTCAACACCTTTTGAAATAGTAGACATTAACCTTGATATTGATGAGGATGCAGTCATTCCAATAAGTGAGCTTAACAATATAAGAAGAAGTGCCGGTGAACAACTGGAACAAAAAAGAATATTGTCCTTTAAAAAAGAATCGGCGAACTTTGATAAAAGAACATTTAATTCAATTTCATATTTCCCGGGAAATGTTCAAAAGATAAATAAAGATAAAAAAATATCTGCAATGTTTTATGATTACCCCGACGGAATGGACTTTGGGGGGTTAGAAGCTGACAGAGTGTATCTGCCCTTTACGGAAATAATGGGAAATGAGGGCCTGCTGCGTGCAAAAAGTATTCATGAGGCAGGGAAGGAAGTATATGCGTATATCCCGGCTGTTATAAGGGGGAATTACACGGAAATACTGAAAAAAAATCTACACAAGGTTTCTACTGATGTGGACGGATTTTTAGCCGGAAGTCCTGCCGGTTATGAAATAATACGGGAAAAGTTGGGTAATAATGTGCCGATTGTATGTGACTATACAATGAATATAATAAACAGTTATTCTTTGAATAAGTTAAAGGAGCTGGGATTTACAGGAGGCACGCTTTCCTGTGAACTGAATTTATCTCAGATAAATGAAATAAAATATCCTGAGGGCTTTGATACTGAACTTGTGGTATATGGGAAAATCCCTGTTATGACCAGTGAATATTGTCCTGTAGGCGGAAGCGTGGGAAAATGTGAACCCCAAAAGTGCGGCAAGCTTTGTAAAAAAGGTATTTACAGGCTTACTGACAGAAAGGGTATGGAATTTATTGTAAAAAGTGATTGCGTTGACTGCCGCAGTACAGTATTTAATTCAAATGCACTTTTTGCACCTGAGCTTTCAGACCAGATAAGCAAAACTGGTGTTGACCATATAAGATTGAGTTTTGTAGATGAAACTGAAAAGGACATACATGACATATGTTCCTTATATAGAAGTTTATTTGCACATAAAAAGAGTACACCTGATAAGGAAAAACTCATCGATAGGATTAAAGCATCAGGTTTTACAAAAGGACATCTGCAAAAGGGAGTATAAGTTATAAAAATCGGTTTACATAAAACAAGTGAGAATTAACTACTGGAGGAAATAGAATGTCTGTTGAGATATTTATAGAATTGTGCAGAGAAAATGCAGTTTTACCGAAATATGCCAATCCGGGTGATGCGGGGATGGATGTTTATGCAGCGGAAAGTGCGGTTATTGCACCCGGTGAAACAGTTGTTGTACCCACGGGGTTAAAACTGGCAATACCCGAGGGTTACGAAATTCAGGTAAGGCCCCGCAGCGGAATATCCTTTAAAACACCATTAAGAGTTCCAAATTCACCGGGTACTATTGATAGCGGGTATCGGGATGAGTTGGGCATAATAATTTCCAACAGCTCGGATATGGATGTTCCTGACAACAGCGAGTCGCCTTTTACGCTGGATGAAAAAGAAAACCGTAAGGGAACATATATTATAAGAAAAGGGGATAGGATTGCCCAGATAGTTTTACAGGTGGTTCCAAAGATGGAATTTACCATTGTTGATTCCGTCAGAGAAATAGGCAGTAACAGGGGTGGTGGATTCGGTTCTACAGGTGTTTCAAAATAGGCTTTTATATAAAGAGAGGAGGCTGATTTTATCAAAGTAAATGGTAATATACAATCAATAAGGGATAAGGTTCTGCAGGAATTGGAGGACTTATACGATAAAAAATACGGTTCACGGGATTTGGTGCCTGAGGAACTTGCCTTGATTATTACTAGAATATCAGCAGAAATAAACAGGGAAATATCTGTGCTTCTTAACAGAAGGGGTAGTGTAGTTGATATAAGTATTGGTGACAGCGGAACCGTAACGCTTCCTCAAGTAGACGGAAGACGTGGAACAGCAAGGCTTTCGACAATAAGGTGTATTCATACACACCCCAATGGCAGTGGTATGCTGTCACAGGTAGATGTAAGCACACTGCAAAAGCTAAGATTGGATACCATGATTGCTGTGGGTATTGTTGATGGACAGCCATCCGATATCTACGCGGGCTGCATTAACCATGAAGATGGTGTTGACATTTATGGCCCCTTTGAAATCAGAGATACCCGTCTCAACTATATCTATAGAATAATAGAAGAATTGGATGCCTCGGCAAAGAGTGAAATCTATGAAAACGAAGAAGAAGCAGAGACTGCAATACTTGTAGGTTTGGAGACTTCTCAAAGCAGATTGGAGAATACGACTTTAGGAGATGCCCAGGAATCCCTTGAGGAGCTTGAGGAATTGGCAAAGACTGCCGGAGCAGTGGTTGTAGACAAGGTAGTCCAGAAAAAGCAAACTGAAGATTCTGCTTATTACATCGGAAAGGGAAAAATAGAGGAGCTTTCTTTAATGTGCCAAGCAAGAGATGTTCAGCTTCTTATTTTTGATGATGAACTTTCAGGGGCCCAGATAAGAAATATCGAGGAAATGATAAAGGTAAGGGTAATTGACAGAACAACCCTGATACTTGATATATTTGCACAAAGAGCTGTTTCAAAAGAAGGTAAGCTTCAGGTAGAACTGGCACAGCTTAAATACAAACTTCCAAGACTTATGGGTATGGGAACCCAGCTTTCAAGGCTTGGAGGAGGTATAGGAACCAGAGGCCCCGGTGAAAAGAAGCTGGAGGTAGACAGAAGGCATATACGCCGGAGAATCACAGGTCTGGAGCAGGAATTGAAACAACTGGAGAAGAGAAGAGAGTTTTTGCGTAGCAACAGAATCAGCAATAATACTCCTGTAATAGCAATTGTGGGATATACCAATGCCGGGAAATCAACGCTAATGAACAAGATGTGCGGGTCTTCAGTGTTTGTTGAAGATAAACTTTTTGCGACCCTTGATCCGTCTGCCAGACAGCTTACAATGAGCGACGGAAGGGAAGCCGTTCTCATTGATACTGTTGGGTTTATCAGAAAGCTGCCCCATGATTTGATTGAGGCCTTTAAATCCACACTGGAAGAGGCAGTTCATGCAGATATGCTATTGCACGTAGTAGATGCTTCAAATGAGAATGCTGCCATGCAGATATCCGTGGTGGAAAAATTGATTGAAGAGTTGGGGGCTTCAACTAAAAACACTATACTGGTGCTTAACAAGCAGGACTTGGTTAAAGACGGCCGAAGAATAAGCACTTTGGGCTATTCGTCAGTTTGTGAGGTATCGGCTGCTACTGGGCAGGGCATAGAACAACTGCTGGAAAAGATAACAGAAGGGTTTATGCATCAGCTGAGGGAAGTAAACCTTCTTGTGCCGTATAATGACGGATGGGTTATGCCCTATATATACAAAAACGGGCAGATAATTAACCAGGAATATGAAGAAGGCGGGATAAAGGTAAAGGCTTTGGTTAAAGTGGATAAAGTTGGGAGACTAAATGATTTTATAGTTGTATAAATCAACTGCTTAGAGTATTATAATATTAACAGACAACTGAATATAATTAAATTCTATCAGGAAGGGGTTTTGATTATGCTTGTTAGAAACTGTGCAGGTGGAGTGGTCTTTTCTGGAGAGAAAGTGTTTCTTTTAAAAAACGAGAAGGATGAATGGGTACTTCCAAAGGGGGTCATCAGAAGCGGAGATTATCCCGATGAGGTAGCCATAAAGAGAGTAAAGGAAGAAACGGGAATTGATGCCGAAATTATTTTAGCAGCAGGCAATACCAACTATGAATTTTTCTCTGTAACACGTCAGCGCCCGGTTTGTAACAAGATTACCTGGTATTTAATGAGATCCCTTAATGATAATTTTGAAGTGAATAAAGAAGATGATTTCAGTGAAGGCGGATACTTTTCCATTGACGAAGCTTTGGAGAAGATTACTTACAGTCAAGACAGAGCACTTATAAATTTATCTTTTGCGAAATATAATGAGCTGACTTAGCAGTAGGTTTTAAAGTAGTATAATGTAGTAAGTATCAGCACTCCCGGTTTTTGGGGGTGCTGTTTTTAGATATCGAATATATTAAGATGAAGCTTACATAACTTGGGATATTAATTGCTACTCGGGAGGTTATTTTGTTACCTGAATATAAAACAATATTAAATACCGCAGAGGCGGAGTTTGAGGAAAAGAAGTCCAGATTTATTGCTAATGTTCGTCCGGTAACATGTGAGGAAGAAGCACTGAAGTTTCTCGAAACAATGAGGGCAAAGTACTGGAATGCAACCCATAATGTATATGCCTACAGTATAAACAACGGAACCTTGGTACAGAGATACAGCGATGACGGTGAACCTTCCGGGACAGCAGGTATGCCCGCCCTTGAGGTAATAAAAAGGATGAGCCTACAGGATGTGATTGTAGTTGTAACACGCTATTTCGGCGGAACATTGCTGGGTGCTTCAGGGCTCATAAGAGCATATAGCAAGAGTGCTTCCCTGGGACTTGAGGCAGCTGAAATAGTTACCTGTAAGCTGTGTTATAACCTGAATATTATAATAGAATACACTATTTTCGGACGTCTTCAGAATATGCTTATTTCAAATAGTAATATTATCAAAGAAATTAGATATGAGCAGGATGTTGAACTTTGCGTCCTTATAGAGGTTGGAAATGAGGAAAAACTCATGAAGGATATTATAGA
>JAEZIU010000124.1 GCA_023436485.1 Bacillota bacterium
TTATCCTTTGATGAAAAAGAGTGTAGAGATATACCAAAGGCATACAAGACGTCAGATCCTGAGAGCATAAGAGGATCTATCGTAAGAGTTGACTACAAAACAAATACTTACGATCAAGACGCAAAAGATTTAGACAAGTATATGCTTGTATATCTTCCTCACGGATATGATGCCAATGATAAAACTAAGAAATATGATATAGTATACCTGATTCATGGTAATTCCGAGAGTCAGCATACTGCTTTTGGCGGTGTTGATCAGAATACTGAGCTTATGAGAGCAGTTGATAATTTGATTGCTGCCGGTAAGATGAAGCCAATGATTATCGTTACTCCTACTTGGTATGATACAGCTCCATATACTGCTGAGAGACAGAATGAAGATGGAATGTTCCGTATTAAGAATTTCCATAATGAATTAGTGAAGGATATCATACCTACAATAGAAGGAAAATTTAATGTATATGCTCAGTCTAACAGTGAAAAAGACTTGCTTGCAGCAAGAAATCACAGAGCTGTTGCCGGATTCTCCATGGGTTCTGCCTGCACTTGGTATAACTACATTTATAGTATAAATTACTTTAAATACTATGTTCCAATTAGTTTATGGTGCTGGCAGGATATAGACTCAATAAAGAAAGAAGGCTATAGTTTCACAGGAACTGATGATGAGATCAAAGCTAAATATTTAGCTGAAATCGCTAAAAAAGCGGGTTATACAAAAGATGATATACGAATCTTCTGTGCAACAGGTACAGCTGATTTAGCTTATAATGGAATGAACTCCCAGATTGCTGAAATGAAGAAACTTACTGATACGTTTGTTTATTCAGCAGATCTTAGAAAGGGTAACTTCTATTACATAACATTGAATGGCGGAGCTCATAACTGGACCTGCGTGGACCGTTATTTATACAATATCTTGCCAGATTTGTTCTTGGACAACAAATAATTACGTCTTAGTTAAAAGAAAAGGAACAGGAGAGGTATAATTCATATCTCTCCTGTTCTTTTTTTGTGGGTTACGCATAACCTAAATTTTTTTAAATATTTGATAGATTGATTTTGGTGATAGGGCTACTGAACTTTCGGAAATGGTATACAGAATTATAGAACATGCAAACTTTATAAACACGAGATATTTATTACATAATGTAAAAAATATACTGTCCTTGCTATCCCCTTACTGCAGATGATTAATTGTGGAACCCCCAAAAATGTTTATCGTAAGAAATTTGTAAGATAATTGAATGATGAAATTAAAAAACATCATGGCTTTACGAGATAAACTGATAAACGATAAACAATATAATAAGGGGTGTTTCACAATGAATAAAAAATTGGTATGTTCGATATTATGCGGGATAACACTGTTATCCCATGTATCTGCTTATGCTGAAACAGATACAAGTAAAAATCTGCCGATTAATAAAAATGATCAGGTTCAGAGAATAGTTGATAAGTATGCAGAGAATCGTATTAAAAATGGAGAGGCTGTAGGAGTAACAGCTGCAGTAGCATCAAATGAAAAAATCCTACTTCAGAAGGGGTACGGATATGCTGACAAAGATGATAGTATAAAGGTACTTGAAGATAAAACGTCTTTTCGTATTGGTTCAATTTCCAAGACTTTTGTAGCACTGGCAGCAGTCAAACTGGAGAAGGATGGTAAATTGAACTTAAACAAAAATGTATCGGAATATTTGCCGGATAATTTTCCGGAATTTAAATATCCTGTGACTATGGCACAACTGCTCACCCACACAGCGGGTTTTGAAAATATGGACAGTGGTCTGTTTTTTAAACCCGGAACTAAAGGGGGCAATCTGAAGGATTTTCTTATTAATCACAAGCCTGAACAAGCATTTAAACCGGGAGAGGTAGCAGCTTACTCCAACTACGGAATGGCTTTGGCCGGCTATGTCATAGAGTGCATAACAAAGAAGCCATTTTATGAATATGCTGAGCAGAATATATTCAAGCCACTCAATATGACAAGGACATCTGAGAAACCTGGTGTTTATCCTTCAGGTATTGTATCAAAGGGGTATGGTACCAACGGCGCCGAAAGGGAAGAGGGTCTTGTCAATGCATATCCTGCGGGTGGGGCTGTATCCACTGCGTTGGACATGGGTAAGTATATTCAGTATCTGTTGAGCGGTGATGCACTTTGTACAGAGATGTTTGAAAAGCATTTTGCAATGGATAGCAGCTTTGATGGTATGGGTTACAGTTGGGGCAGATGCGTAAGAAACGGGCATACAGTTCTATGTCACGAAGGTGGAACAGACAATTTTACATCAATTTTGCTTATTTGCCCGGATGAGAAACTTGGCATATTTCTTTCTTGTAATTCTCAAATTGAAATAGAGAAGCTTACGGAAAAAATTTTATCTTTACTATATGGGGAAGAGATCTTACCTGCATCAACCATCCCGGATAAAAGCGAAAATATTCCTGATATAAGCGGTAATTATTGTTCTACAGTTTCTGCATTTCACAGTGCTGAAAAATTTTATAGTATGGTTAATACAATTAATATTTCGGGTAGTAAAGAGAAAGGATTTGTCTTTAATGGCAAAATAGTCGGTTATTTAGGAAAGGGAATGTTCTACCATCCGGAGTTGGGAATTTTTAGGAAAGTTGAAAAAGGTGGCAATACATACCTAGCTATGAAAGAAACCTATAGCTTTGTCAGAGTGCATTGGTATGAAAGTGTGTGGTATCAGTTATTAGTTTTAGGTGGTTTTGTAATACTGTTGGTTATGAATTTTATGGTATGTCTTTATAAAAGTATCCGGTATAAAAAAATACAAACAATGGGTATGATCGTATTTATTCAAACTAGCGTAGCATTTTCAATATTTGTTAAAATATTTATGTTTTTTGCGAATATGCATTATGCGGATGTGGCAGGGGTTATAGCTTTTCTAAAAATAGCAGCTGTTTTAATGACGCTAATTTCAGCTTTTTTAATAGTAATAACTTCTGAAAGCATTAGAAAAAGGAAATTGAAATTAAAAGAAATGCTGGTTATACTTCCTTTGAATATTTTCACGTTATTATTCGTCAGTTGGCTTTTTCAGGTTCACCTAATACTGTAATTGATTAAGGAAGCTAATGCATGTGGTAAAATATAGAATATTATAAAGAAGTTAGCAGGAGGGATTATGGCGCAATATGAGACAGTGCTTGTTATTGATGACGAAGTTGAAATTGTTAATCTGATAGAAATTGTATTAAAAAATGAAGGCTTTAATGTGCTGAAAGCTTATGATGGAGAAGAAGGTCTGGAGCTTCTGTCTAGTGAACAGGTGCATTTGGTGATTTTAGACATAATGATGCCAAAGATGGATGGGATTACTCTAATTAAAAAGCTCCGTGATTTTCTCCATATGCCAGTGATTTTTTTAAGCGCGAAATCGCAGGATATGGATAAAATTCTTGGTCTTACGCTGGGGGCTGATGATTATATGACAAAACCGTTCAACCCAATGGAGCTTGCGGCACGTGTTAAATCCCAGCTGCGGAGGTACATCCGGATGCAGAATCTAAATGCAATGCAGGATATAGAGAAATTAAGTATCAAAGAGTTGATGATTGATAAAAAATCCCACAAGGTATATCTTTATGAGAAAGAAATCTGTCTTACACCGACAGAATATAAAATCTTACTATTGTTGGCAGAAAATACAGGCAGAATATACAGTGCAGAGGAAATATTTGAAGCTGTTTGGGGCGAAAAATCGTTTGAAGTTAATAATACAGTCATGGTACATATATGGCGTCTCCGTGAGAAAATTGAAATAAATCCTAAAGACCCGAAACTGATAGAAACAGTATGGGGAGTTGGGTATAAAATGGAAAAGTAGGTGAAAATATGGAGGTAAAATCAATTTCTATCCGATATAAACTCGCATTTCTATTTCTCCTAAGTAGTTTTTTGGCACTCTTCAGCTTTATGCTATTGCTGTTTTTGCTTTTTCTTGTATTTTACAATCAGTATGGAGTAATAACCGCATGGATGGGACGGCATATGCTTCAGGTTGCCTTTGCTAGTTTTATTATTATTCTGATGTTAATGAATTTTTATTATCTTTTAATGACAACAAAAGGAATGAAAGATTTACAACGGCTTAAAGAATATATGAATCAAATTTCTAAAGGCAATTTGGATAGGTGTGCCGGTATTGTGAGAAATGATGAACTGGGGGAGGTTGCCGAAGGTTTAGAGAATTTGGCAAAAGAACTTAAGCGTGCGAGAGAAGAACAGAAGAAGCTGGAAATTGCAAAAAACGAACTAATCACGAATGTATCCCATGATCTTCGTACACCACTTACTTCCATACTTGGTTATATTCAGCTTGCTCAGGGACTGGAATTAGGAAGACAAGAGGACTTAAAACAGTATATGCAAATAGCATATGAAAAAGGAAACCAATTAAAAGAATTGGTAGAAAACCTTTTTGATTACTCTAAACTGACTAGCTTTGATTTTAAACTTGAAAAAATGCGTATAAATTTGAAATCGCTATTGGAACAAGTACTGATAGGCTTTTTACCCCAGTTTGACGAGGCAGAAATGACGTACAGGTTAATCCAGAAATCGGAAAATGTGATCGTGCTGGCAGATGGCAGATTACTTGCAAGGTTATGTGAAAATTTAATTTCAAATTCCTTGAAATACGGTAAAAATGGGAGAAATATTGATGTTATTATTAGTACAACATTGACTTCAGCTATAGTAGAGGTAAAAAATTACGGTCAAGCTATTTCAGAAGAAGATCTTCCCCATATATTCGAACGCTTTTATAAAGGAGATAAAGCTCGATCCAGACAAGGCGGCAGTACCGGACTTGGACTTGCAATTGTAAAGGAAATTGCCTCAGCCCATGGAGCTGTGGTTGATGTGCAAAGTGATGAAAAAGAAACCGTTTTCAGACTTAGTGGTCTTACACTCCACGACAATTGATTACCAATTTTTATGACCACTGAAGTAATATATTCAGATGCGGTGTCCGGATATACAAAATTATTTACAGCGTAAAAAAAGAGACAGTTACTGAAGTAGCTGTCTCTTCTTTTATGAAATTATAATTACTTATTTAATTAGCGCTGGTAGGATTCATAACTGTTCCAATAAATATTGGAATGTTTGTTCCGCTTTCAACTATTGCATATACAAATGGGCGATTAAAATAAACTTCTTTTTTTATAGGTTCCCCCGGACCTGCTGTCGGAAGAATCTGAACGACTGTTACAGCACCAGCCTTGGTTCCAACCTCGCTAAACTGAATATAGGTTTTATGTAGTACATCTCCAATAAATACATTTCTATCATTTATCATTTTACTAAAGTCCGCTTTGTCTTCAGAAAAAGCATCAACAAAACCTAAATCAGTTAATGGCTGAACAAGATTGACATCATATCCATATCCGAATCCCGGTATGTCAACTTCTGCAGTTTGATTTAATGTACGACTGTCAATGAAGCTTTTAAACTTGTTAGCATCAAGTGAATTAATATAATCCTGCAATGAGGTACCGTAATCCGGCAGCATGGCTACAAAGCTGTACTTGCCACCTTTGTATTTCTTAATAAAGCCGGTGGCATTTCCTCCCTCCAAATAAGTCTCATCTTCAGATTTTAAGAAAGGAATCCTTACACTACTACCATCTTTCAGTTTGAAATACCCTTCGGTAGCTTCTTTACTAAATTGATTTGCCCAGTCGGCTTCAAATGATAATGCATTTATGAGATACATTATTGTATCAGGGTCTAATTTATCAATTATTTGCTTAATAAGCCCATTGGTATTGTAATTTACCCAATTATTGATATCCGTCAAGGTAGATTCTTGAGTAAAATCAGATTTATATATAGAAGCTTTGTAAAAATCAGCATTTGTCTGTAAAAAATCACGGTTTATACTGGAAGCTATATTATTTCTATACCATATGGAATTAGCTAAATTGAATTTACAGTTGCCGCTACTGTCCTTCAAAACATTGCTCATAAGAAAATTAAAATAGTTTATCTGTTTTAAAGAAAGCTTATTCTGACCCAGCAACATTAGAAACTGATCAAGCGTTGTTCCGTTTGCACCGTTGGCTGTCATTCCCAATGCCATAGCGACAGAGGTAGGTGATACTAAAGAATTTTTATCCATGTTAATGGACTTCCTGAATAAATTAAATGAAAAATCCGTTGTAGCCGTCACGAAGTTTTGTGGTAAAGTTGGAACACTTACTAAATTAGCACCGGTATAACTGCTTGATAAACATTCTGACTCTGCCAGCACAGTACCGGTCCCGGACATGATTGTGACAATGACTAATGTGATTACCGATACAAACATTAATATTCTCTTTTGCTTGGATAAGATTTTAGAATTAGTACTCATTTTTAAATCCTCCTTTAATAAATTATGCTTTAGCCTAACTGGGATTTATTTGGAACTACAGTAACATTTTACCATATATTTACATTAACGCAAAATATTTTCAAATAGTGTTTGGGATTAAAAATAACCGATTATAAAGGATTTACATGTAGAACTGGAAGTGATACATTAAAAATACCAGCATATGTAGTAACTGGAAACAGTAAAACAAAAATAATTTGGAGGAGATAAACTATATGATATCAGGAAAAAGCAGCACACTTATTTTTATTATTATGGTTTTCTTCATAATAAGCGGATGTGGTCTAAAAAGCATCGAAAAACCAGCAACAGCAGCATCAACAGCAACTACTGAAAATACTCAGGTTCAGTCGGAACGATTCACAAAAATCTCTTTTCCAAGTAAGGCTCTTAAAAAAGAAATGAAGATCAATATTTATTTACCTAAAGGGTATAGTGACAAAAATAAGTACCCGGTACTTTACTTAATCCATGGATACACAGGGAACGAGGATTCATGGTTTCCCGGGCTTCAAGTAGAGAAAAAGGCAGATGAGCTAATCGATAGAAAAGAGATTGTGCCTTTAATCATTGTTGCTCCACAAATTGATAATAGCTATGGAATAAATTCTACAAAAGATACAAGTAATTCACAGCTTTTTAATACGGGTATGTATGAGGATTATCTCTATAAAGAATTAGTTCCATTTATTGATAAAACCTATAGCACCATTTCTTCCCGAGAAGGCCGCTATATTGGCGGATTATCTATGGGTGGTTGGGTAGCCATACATATGGCATTTTCTCATACGGATATGTTCAGTAAAGTAGGTGGTCATAGCCCGGCAATATTTTTAGATGGCAGCACAAGCCCAGTCAGGTCATTTTTATATCCAACTGAAGAACTAAAAAATGAGAGAGATCCCATTCGAGTAGCTCAAGATAAAGATCTTACCAGCTTAAAGGTATATCTGGATTGTGGTGATCAAGATAGTTATCGATTCTATGAGGGTTGTGATAAGCTGAACAAGATATTGCAGTCAAAAGGTGTGGATTCAAAATATTACTTTAATCAAGGAAAGCATGATGGGGCATACTGGGGGGCGAATATTGAAAAATATCTTACGTTTTATGCCGGCAACCTAAAATAACTCCAATAAATTAAGTAAAATATTAATTTGATTATCTTTAAATGATTTTTTGCTGTTAATTCAATCATTCCATTGCTATCCATTTTCACTAAACCATTATAGGGTCAAAATACATAAAAGTTTACATTAAATAAAGGTTTGAAATCCTGCGAATAAGGGTTTTGGAGTGTAGTGCCCCAGTCTGTTTATGTTGGTGAGTGGGTACAATACTCTGAAACCCTTGTCTTATTGTTCGTGGTAACTTGTTCTTCTCTTTTTTACCTCTCGGCATAGTGATTTATAAAAACTGCCATCATATTTTAGAATTTATTTTAAAAAGTTACGATTTTTTCCTGCAGCATGAAGTGCAAAATTTTACAACTATATGCAAAAAGTACAATATTTTACAACGCAAGTGCAATTTTTTACAAAAACATCGACGCCAAATAGCAAATATGCACAAATTTTCGGTAAAATGTAGAAATATATTGTATAATTTGACAAAGTAAAATATAATAAATATACAATATTTTACTAGATTGGTACAAAATTTTACAAGTACTTAATGGGGAGAACGGATTTACTCGAAACAATGCAGATATATATATCAGAGTGTCTGCTTTTGTTAATAAAAAATTTAGAGGAGAGATGTAAAAATGTTGAACAAAGCAAAAAGCAAGTTCAAAAAGCTCGCAATAGCTGCAGTGATGTTAGCATCACTAATGATTCCAACTTCAGTTTTTGCGGGACAAACCATCAGTTCAAACAATACTGGTTATGAGGGTAACTTCTACTGGTCATTCTGGACAGATGGTGGTGGATATGCTTCCATGACTTTAAACGGTGGTGGTAGCTACAGCACTAGCTGGAGCAATTGCGGTAACTTTACTGCAGGTAAAGGATGGAAAACAGGAGCAAACAGAGTAATTAATTTCTCAGGTTCATTTAATGGCGGTAACAATGGTTATTTAGCTGTTTACGGATGGACAAAGGATCCACTGGTTGAATATTACATAGTTGAAAACTATGGTTCTTGGACTCCTCCTGGAGGAACATCTGTTGGAACAATTAATTCTGATGGAGGCACATATAACTTATATCGTACACAAAGAGTTAACCAACCTTCAATTGTTGGTACTGCAACTTTCTACCAATACTGGAGTGTACGTACTTCAAAGAGATCTAGCGGAAGCGTAACTACTGCAAACCACTTCAATGCTTGGAAGAGCAAAGGCTGGAACATGGGTAGTCATGATTACCAGATAGTTGAAACTGAAGGTTACCAGAGCAGCGGTAACTCCAACATAACAGTAAGCGAAGGCAGCAGCACTGGCGGAGATACTGGTGGAAATACTGGTGGAAATACTGGTGGAAATACAGGCGGAAATACCGGTGGAACTACTGGCGGAGTTACCTTGAATTCATGGCAGTGCAACAACCGTACCAGCAGCCTAAACTCATGGACAGGTGCTGTAGGCGGTTGGAAAGTTGGCGATTGGATGGAATTCGACAACGTTAATCTTTCAGGTGCAACTTTCTTAAACTTCAATCTTGCAGCTGCATCAGGCGGTAGCTTCAAAGTAGTTACTGACAGTTACTCCGGAACACAAATTGGTTCACTAAATTTCACCTCAACTGGTGGTTGGGATACTTATACAAACCAAAGTTGTAACCTAAGCAGTGTAAGCGGAAGCCACAATCTATATATCATTTGTACTAGTGGTACAGCTAACATCGGAACTATGACACTTGGAACTTCAGGTTCAACAGGCGGAAATACAGGCGGAACTACCGGCGGAACTAACGGTAATGTTTATCTTTGCTTTGATGATGGTCCAAATAACAGCAACTCAGCTACCCTTATAAGTGCTCTAAAGAGTGCAGGAGCTAACCAAGCTACATTTTTTGTATGGGGTAACAGAATCAGCAGTAACTCAACTGGCTGGAGCGCTTATACAAATTCAGGATTCAGTCTACAAAACCATAGCTGGACTCACTCCCATATGACTAGCTGGAGCTACCAACAGGTTTATAACGACCTACAACAATGCAACACAGCTATTAAAAATGCTGGAAAACCTGCTCCTACTAAGGTTAGATTACCTTATCTTGAGAGCAACTCCACCATTCAACAGGCTTGTTCAGCACTGGGCTTGACAGTAGTATCACCTAATGTTGATAGCCAGGACTGGAACGGAGCAAGCACACAATCAATCGTTAGCGCTTGCAACAGCTTGAATGCTAATGGTAATGTATTGATGCATGATGCTTACACAACAACTAATGCAGCTATTCCTACTATCGTTCAGAATCTTAAAAACCGCGGACTTGGTTTCGCACAATATTAAAAACTGAAATAGTCTCAAAAGTCGCCTGTTTTTTCAGGCGGCTTTTGTCTTGACTATGTCTCCATATTAGCTTCAAGTTCCTAGTGTGCCGTTGGAGTCAGATTTTGATATTTTTATTTAAGCAATATTTTTGTAGCAGCCCTTTTATTTACAAAAAAATTGTATCTTATAATAACTTTCGATATTATTATAAGGTAAATTTTGTTATTATAAATAAAAAGGCACTGAAATTTATACACGCACGAAAGGGTTTGCAAAATAGCTGGTTATAAATAAGGAGGAGAAAAACATGAAGAAGATTAACAGAACCTTACTACTTAAGTCATTTCTAGCAATTGTGGCTCTGTTATTGGTTGTGTCTGTAATATTATTTATACCCCAAAAGTCATCATCTGAACCTTGGGTACAAACCAATGGACCATATGGCGGTTACATTCATTGCTTTGCAATCGAGGGTAAGGATATTTTTGCCGGGACCGAAGGAAATGGTGTTTTTCATTCAACCGATAACGGAACAAGCTGGAACGAGGTCAATTCCGGATTGACAAGTAAGAATGTATATTCTTTGGCTATTAATGGCACGAATATTATTGCCGGAACCAATGGCGGTGTTTATATCTCCAACGACAACGGTGTAAGCTGGAAGTTGGACAATTCAGACTTGAAAAATACTATTGTCCTCTCACTTGCTGCCAGTGGTACAAATATTTTTGCAGGAACCAGCAGCGGTGTTTTTCTTTCCACAGACAACGGTGCAAATTGGAAAGCAGCCAATTCTGGTTTATCATTCATCAGTGTCAATTCATTGGCTATAAGTGGCAATAATATCTTTGCCGGAACTGAGGATGGTGGTATTTTTATTTCCACCAACAACGGTGAAAGCTGGAGTCCGGTTAATTCAGGTTTGACAACTAAACAAATCAATTCCATCACCGTCAGAGGAACAACAATCTTTGCCGGAACTTATGGCCAAGGTGTTTTTGTTTCTACCAATAATGGACAAAGTTGGAATGCAGTTAACACAGGTTTGACAAATAATCATGTTTACTCTCTTGTTTGCAGTGGTAATAATATCTTTGCCGGTACAGATGACGGTATTTTTCTTTCCACTAACAACGGTACAAGCTGGAATGCGGTTAACTCCGGTTTGACAAACAAATATGTATTCTCTCTTGCTGTCGATGACAATAATATCTTCGCCGGAACCAATGGTGGTGGAGTATTTCTTTCAAATGATAATGGGACAAGCTGGAGAGGGGTCAATTCCGGTTTGACAAATACCCATGTTGGTTCTATCACCATGAAAGATACGTCCATTTTTGCCGGAACTAATGGTGCAGGTGCATTTTTGTCTGACAATAATGGTAAAAGTTGGAAAGAGATTAATTCAGGTTTGACTAACCCCTATGTTTTCTCTCTAGCCGTCAGTGGTACCAATATCTTTGCCGGAACTAATGGTGGGGGCGTTTTTCTTTCAACTAACAATGGGACAAACTGGAGAGAAGTCAATTCAGGTTTGACAAATAAATATGTCTACTCTCTAGCCGTCAGTGGTACCAATATCTTTGCCGGAACTTTGGGCGGTGGTGTTTTTCTATCTACCGACAACGGAACAAGCTGGAGCCCAGTTAATTCAGGCCTTCCGAATGCTAATGTTGGATCTCTTGCCGTAATCGATAAAAATATCTTTGTTGGAACTTTTGGTAATGGTGTTTTTCTTTCCAATGACAACGGAACAAGCTGGAAAGAGGTCAATTCAGGTTTGACAAACACTCAGATATTTTCTCTTGTTACGAACGGCACAAATATTTTCGCCGGAACTCCTGATAGTGGTGTTTTTCGTTCTACCGACAACGGCACAAGCTGGCACCCGGTTAATTCAGGACTGACTAATCCCAAAATTGACTGCCTGGCAGCTAGTGGTAAAACAGTCTTTGCCGGAACTTATGGTGGTGAGGCTTTTATTTCCACTAATGATGGGAAAAGCTGGAGAGCAGAGAATTCAGGATTGGAAAATATCGATGTCTATTCATTTGGCGTAAGCGGTTCTAATATCTTTGCCGGAACTAATGGTAAGGGTATTTGGGTAAGATAGGGTGGAGGTTCAGTAGTTTAAAAATTCAAACTTTGAAAAGGATATATAAAAGCCGTTCCTGATTCTATGGAACGGCTTTTTGTGCATAAACAATATTAATGTTATGAGTCTATTACTTAATATATGAGTATCTTGCATCTCACTTGGAAAACTATTGTTGGTATGGTTAAGCATTCGTAGAACTCACCATTTTCTTAAGGCCTTCACTTAATTCTCGTATTTCATATAAAGAATTACCAATTTGGATTATTTGGACATTTTCATTTTCAATCGTAGCTAATACTTCTTCAGTAGATGCCGCATTTTGTTCTGATATACTTGCTATATTTTCCATATCATGTTGAACAATTAAAAACTTATCTGCAACTACTTCAATATTATTTAATCCTTTTGAGATTTCAGTGTTTGTATCAGCAAAAGCGTCTTTAATTTCATTAAAATACGATGATATATTGTTTATGAGTTCTTTGCCTTCTTTTACTGCATTACTGCCTTGATTAACCTTTTCAAATGCTTCTTTCGACTTATTAGATAATGCTGTTGTTACCTGTGTTATATCATTTACTATGTGTGTACTTTGATCGGCCAGCTTTCTTACCTCATCAGCAACAACAGCAAATCCTTTTCCGTGCTCTCCTGCACGAGCTGATTCAATAGCAGCATTAAGCGCTAAAAGGTTTGTTTGTTCTGCAATATGTGATATCCCTTCTAATAAGTTGTTTACCGTCTCCATACTCGATTGAAGCTCAAATACAGTAGTATTAGCTGTAGTTATAGAATCGCTTATAATATTAATCTGATTATTTATTTGTTGCATTCTATCCCAGCCATCACTGACCTTTTCACTAACTATATCAGCTTTGTTTGATATACCTTTAGATATATCACGGGTTTCATATACCATTTTTAATGAATCCGTCATTGTTTCATTTACGCCATAAACGCTAGCAGCTTCTTCTTGTATAGATTTAGCCATCTCCTGAATTGAAACAGTTATATTTTTACTTGATTCAGTTATAAAACTTACATTACTATTCAACTCGCTTATACTATTATCTATAGTAAGAGTACCGGATTCTACTTTTGTAAAAGTATCCTGCAATTTATTCAATAGTTCTCCAGTATGTACTTCTTTTTGAAAGCCTTCATTGACCAGAGCTCTTCCCCATTTACTCAAAAAATATAAAAGAACGATGGTAGCATCAAGGATTATTATTAGAAAAAGAAAGTCTTCCACATCAGTGCCGGGACCTGATATGCTATCGGGTCTGGCTAAAAAAACAACAAGCAACGATACATTTAATATAACTCCATGTGCTATTGTAATCTCTTTTTTAAAGTATAGTGCCATTAGTCCGACGGTACATAAAATTATATAGTGTCTACTCAGCTGAAATCCATATAAGTATAAAAGCAGACACATGCTTACACCTGGCACTGCTCCAAAAAACAAGCCCTTAATATAGTCATTTGTTCGTAAATAGTAATTTATAATGCCAAGAATAATACATGCTGAGGCTCGCATAGCAAGTGTAAGTCCGGCATGTATTCCCCCTGCTATGGTTGCATCAATAACCATGGCAAATACTATTAAGCATGTTGTAATAAGACTTACCTTGTGAACTCTTTTAACATTATATGTATCCTGATATGTATTCTGCATAAGACCCTCCTAGACATACAGTCTGATATATTTACAAATATAGACACAAGTGAGTTATCGTACACCTTTTATAATCTGCTATGCATGACCAAATACTAAATGTACTTGCTAAATATGTATCTATAATTGTATCCATTTTTATATCGTATAAATAATCAATATTCTTAATACGAAATATTACATTATTCGACTTAATTTGCATATGGTGAAATTCATATTGAAAAAACTTATATTACAAAAAATTAATTGCTGTTTAAATCTAAAATAATTATACTAAAATTACCGTAACTCAAAGCAATTAACCTTGAACCATTGTAACAGCATTGATTTCGTAGGAGGTTATATGAGGACAATCTTTGTAACAGGTGGGGCAGGATTTATTGGTTCCACACTGGTAAAAAATTTGCATCGGAATACATCAGATATGGTGGTAAATATTGATAAGCTTACATATGCCGGGGACTTGGAAAGCCTTTCCTGCATAGCAAATGACTCAAGGTATACTTTAGAGAGTGTAGACATTTGCGATGTTAAAAGGATATATGAGCTTTTTGAAAAGTATAGGCCTTACCGAGTTCTACATTTGGCAGCAGAGTCACATGTTGATCGTTCCATATCCTCACCTATGGAGTTTATTGAGACAAATGTAAAGGGTACTTGCGTTCTTCTTGAATGCAGTCGTAGGTATTATGAAACATTATCTAAAGAAGAAAAGGATAGTTTCCGCTTTCTACATGTATCCACTGATGAGGTTTATGGATATTTGGGCAGCGAGGGATTCTTCACGGAGACAACCCCTTATTCTCCAAGTTCGCCCTATTCTGCAAGTAAGGCAGCTTCAGACCATATGGTACGTGCTTGGAACAGAACTTATGGAATACCCACAATTGTTACTAACTGTTCAAACAACTATGGGCCTTGGCAATTTCCTGAGAAGCTTATTCCTGTTACTATTATTTCAGCATTAAATGGACAGGCGATACCTGTTTATGGCGATGGAAGCAATGTCCGGGACTGGCTGTTTGTTGAGGACCATGTGCAGGCGCTTTGGAGTGTCTGCCAACATGGGAAGATTGGAGAAACATACAATATCGGCGGACATGGAGAAAAAAGTAATTTGGAGATTGTAAAGACAATTTGCTCAATATTGGATGACCTCCAACCGTCAATATCAAAAAAACCATATTCAAGTCAGATTACTTTCATAAAGGATCGGCTCGGACACGATTTCAGATATGCAATTGACTCATCTAAAATTAAGAGAGAAATACGGTGGTTTCCAACACATACCTTGGAGGAAGGACTACGGGAAACTGTAAAATGGTATATAGAACACCAACAATGGTGTAAACGCCTTCAAAAAAAGAGGGGATAATCTTATTACATCCAGTGCACCATAGGTTTTGAAAAAAAGATAGCTTTGAAAGTACAATGAATATTAGGAGGAAGTGCAATGGAAAAACATCGAGTCTATACAATGAGCTTTGCAAGCGTATATCCACTATTAGTTGCAAAGGCAGAGAAAAAAGGACGTACTAAATCAGAAGTTGATGAAATCATTCACTGGTTAATGGGATATACTCAGGAAGAACTGGAGGAACAATTAGAAAAACAAACAGACTATGAGACCTTCATTAAAGAGGCTCCCCTCCTGAACCCATCAAGAACTCTAATAAAGGGAGTTATCTGCGGTGTCAGAGTAGAAGATATAAAAGAGCCGACGATGCAGGAAATTCGATATTTGGATAAGTTGATTGATGAACTGGCAAAAGGCAAATCTATGGATAAAATACTTCGAGAGAAATAATAAATAAAGTCTTTTGAGGAGATATAATCAGTATGCTTACAAGAAAAATAATTTTAGATTTGGCAATTTCTTTAGACGGGTATATTGAGGGTAAAAACGGAGAAATTGACTGGTGTATAATGGATGAGGATATGGATTTCACCGGATTCTTAAATAGTGTTGATACAATCCTTTATGGTAGGAAGTCTTATGACTTATGGGGAAAATACATCCCGGACAATGAAACTACTGATATGGAAAGAGAAACTTGGGAATTGGTTCATAGTAAGAAGAAATATGTGTTTTCAAAAACGCTAACCAAGATAGATAGTGGCGTGCTGATAAATGACAATATAGCAGAAGAAATAAATAAATTAAAGAGCGAACCGGGAAAGGATATTTGGCTGTATGGAGGGGCTAGTCTTATTACGACATTTATTAACTTAGGTCTTGTTGATGAGTATAGACTTTCAGTTCATCCTGTCATTTTAGGAGCAGGCAAACCTTTGTTTGTTGACATAAAACAAAGACGAGGGCTTAAACTAGTTGACACTAGGAGATTCTCTTCAGGTGTTGTTCAGCTCTGCTATCATCCGACTAATAAATAGAATATCATCACACAATAAAGGTAACTATTTTAGCTAGTGCGAGGAGGATACATTATGTGGCAATGCCCTGAATGTAAGCGACAATTCAAGAATACAAATCAAGACCATTACTGCGGTGAGCCGCCGAAAACGATTGATGCCTATATTGCTTCACAACCGGAGGAAGTTCAGCCGTTGTTAAATCAAGTCCGAGACACACTCCGTGATACACTTCCGTATGCGGAAGAACGTATTTCGTGGAGTATGCCAACTTTCTGGCGTAAACGAAATATAATCCACTTCGCGGCATTCAAAAAGCACATCGGCCTATACCCCGGAGATAAGGCTGTTGAGCATTTCATCGAAAGGCTTACGGAGTACAAAACAAGCAAAGGCGCCATACAGTTTCCGAATAACAAACCATTACCACTCCAGCTTATTGCCGAAATAGCGAAATGGTGTTATGATACCGGAAATTATGAATAATGTTATGGGGGATACCATAGATGACAAACGAAAAATGCGACTTAGTACATTCAAACGGTGTTAAAGAAAAGAAAATGGAAGTAATTGATGGGTACACAATAAAATACCATGCTAACGGTAAAACTATGTGGTCTAAGGGGAAAATCATTAATGGTAACCCGGAAGGCTACTGGGAGTGG
>JAEZIU010000173.1 GCA_023436485.1 Bacillota bacterium
GATTCCCTCCGGAAAATTCATTCAGTGTCCTGCCTATATCCCTTGGCCGCACATCAAAGTTTTCAAGGAGTTCCAAAGACTCCTGTCTTACCTTTTTCCAATCAACCATAATTTTTTTATGTTTATATCCAAGTTTATCCTGAAATCCCATAAGGAAATTGTAGGGTACCGTTAAATCAGGAGCTATGCTGTAGGCTTGTCTATCAGCATGAATGCAAGATACTCCAGCAGTAATTAAATCAGCAGTATTCATACCCTTTATTGACATCCCCTCCAGGAAAATACCTCCTGTCCAGTTACTCTGAAGTCCAAATAAAACATCAATAATCTCTGCCTGTCCATTACCCTCCACGCCTGCAATACCAAGTATCTCATTCTTATTGATATCGAGGGTGATTCCCTTTAGAACCTCTACCTTCTCAGAATTCCTCAGTTTTACATCCTGAAGTTTCAGCAGAATATCCTTAGATTTATAACTTTTTTTCTCATTTTTTGGAATGCTATGTCCAACCATTAATTCGCTTAATTCGCTTATTGTTGTTTCTCCAACTAACCGTTCCCCAATCATTTTCCCTCGGCGAAGTATATAAATCCTGTCGGATATAGCCATAGTCTCCTTTAACTTATGGGTGATAATAATGATCGTTTTCCCTTTTTTACGCAAATTATCAATTATCACAAATAAATCCTGGACCTCCTGAGGAGTTAACACTGCTGTTGGTTCATCCAAAATCAAAATTTCGGCACCTTGATACAGAGCCTTAATAATTTCAACTCTTTGCCTTTCACCTATAGAAATATCCTTAACTAATTTATCTAAAGGAACCTTTAATCCAAATTTAGTTGATAACTTCTCCACAATTTTACTTGCTTTCCTGCGATCAAAGTACAGGTATTTCCCCGGTTCTTTGCCAATCATAACATTATCAACTACTGACATAGTGTCAACCAGCATAAAATGTTGATGTACCATCTGAATACCCATGGAAATAGCTGCTCTGGGGCTGGAAATATCCATTTTTCTTCCTTTATAAAGGATTTCACCACTATCATTTTTATACATGCCGTATAAAATTTTCATAAGAGTCGTCTTCCCTGCACCATTTTCGCCCAGTATGCAAAGAACTTCTCCCCGCTTACAATAAAAATCCACTGAATCCAAAGCTGTATTGTTGCCAAATACCTTTCTAATTCCCTTCATTTCAACGAATTTCTCCACGAAAGCACGCCCCACTTTCTATGTTCAAAGATTATGTAAACTTGGTTATTGCAATAGGATTAGCTTTCCTTCCAAATCTATTGCAATAACCTATATATTCAAGGCCATATACTAATCCACAAAAGGAGGCTCTCCCCCTAATCTTGTTTTGAGATTTTTACACAATATGCTTAAGCTTTAAGTACAACATATCGTGTGAAAATTCCCTTTTAGATGGTTATGTAATGTACTTAGCTAGTTTTGAAATTTGCCCACTTTTTCAATATATGCATCCACATCTGTAGGTTCAGCAGGGATTTCTACCTCTGCCTTCACTAAGAATTCTTTTACCTTTTCAAGCTTATCAAGTACGCTTTGCGGTGTAGCAACCTTTGATTCTTCAAATGTCAATTGTGAAGTTGCAGCATTATCCTTCATACTGATTGTAAAATCTCCACCTTTGAAAGTGCCCTTTATTGCATCCTTTGCGGTTTCATAAACCATATCACCAACACCCCTTATTCCTGATGCAAGGATATTGTCAGGAGCAAGACCATTTTGGTTTCCGTCATAGCCTAGTGCATATCTGTTGCTTTTCTTTGCAGCCTCAAGGACTCCAAGTCCAGATCCACCTGCTGCCTGGAAAACAATACTTGCGCCTTGATCAAACAAACTTTGTGCAAGTTCAGCCCCCTTTCCAGGATCGTTCCATGCACCGACAAATGTAGTTAGCACCTTAATGTCAGGGTTTACATATCTTGCACCTGCTGAGTATCCTGCAATAAGGCTTCTTATAATCGGAATATCCATTCCTCCTACTATACCTATTATATTTTTCCCCTGTGAATTTGGCAGTTTCCCTTCAGCTTCCATAAGTGCGGCATAAGCACCTACCAAAAATGAAGTGTCTGTCTGGCTTAATATTACTGACTTAATTGTATCCACTCCGGCAAACCCATCAATAATCATGATTGGCTGCTCCGGATAATCTGCACTTACTGCCTTAGCCGAATCTACGGAGTCTCCGCCCATAGCAACTATCAATGCATACTCTTCAGTATCAGCAAAATTTCTAATTATACCTTCCATTTCAGATATTGCTTTTGGCTCAGCAACATCACACTGAATTCCTTCAGCCTTTAATTTTTTGATACCTTCATAACCAAGATCGTTAAATGACTTATCCCCTAATCCTCCTGTTCCTGTTACATAAGCAATTTTCTTTGAAGGAGACTTTGCACCTCCTTCTCCAGGTGTTTTTGATGAATCTGTACTCTTGCTGCCACAACCACTTAATACTAAACTAGAAATTAGCACCAGTCCTAAAATAAAAGATATAAAACGCTTCATTCTCATTACCTCCACTGATAATATTTTTTATAGGTACGAATCGCTTAATGCATGCTGACACCAGCAATCCTCATCTGACAACAGTTGAATTGTTTTAGCAATTACGTTTTGTACATTATCAAAAATTTTACCCATTGCAGTTTTCATATCCGTGGCACTGACATGCTCGTCGCAAATCCCTGCAGCCATATTTGCAATTACACCAATAGCGCAATAGCATATTTCTGCCTCTCTTGCCAGAGCTACCTCAGGGTACTGGGTATGTGCAACCAAATCCGCACCAAGTATGCGGAGCATTCTTATTTCACTCTCTGTTTCAAATCTCGGTCCTTCCATACAGGCATAGGTTGCACCATCTAATACATCTATTCCCATAGACATTCCAGCAGATTTTACAACCTGCTTTAACCTGTTGCAGTAGGGGTGTGTCATATCCACATGAGCAATTTTTTCGCTATGTCTATCGCTTCCCCCGTAGAAGGAATCAGGGCGGCCTTTTGTAAATTCAATAAATTGGTCCAGTAAAACCAATGTTCCTGGCGGATAGGAAGAATTCAAAGAACCACTACAGGCTGTAGCAATTATGTTTTTTACTCCTAAGGTTTTCAAAGCCCAAATATTAGCACGAAAATTTATTTGTCCAGGTGCAATACCATGTGTTTCTCCGTGTCTTGTTAAGAACGCTACCCTTTTTCCGGTTAAAGTTCCTATATTTACAATTGCGCTTCCATAGGGAGTTTTAATTACTTGCTTCTCAACTTCAGTGACGTCCGGAAGATTATATATTCCCGTACCACCGATAACTGCAATATTTATTCCCATGCTTTTTACCTCCTAATAGAATTTTGTTTCGCCTGTTAACTTTTTTATCATCACCTCCTGCTCCGGATATTGCTCTATCAATAGTTCGGGATTTTCTGCATGCTCATAATCGCTTGGCTCAAAACCCGGACTCATTGTTGTTCCCATTAAGGCATATTCCCCACCATCTACAAGCCTTGAGCCCTGCCAATTACCTGCCTTTACCACATACTGGACCTCCTGGCCGGATAATATATCCCCTCCAAGAATAACACGGTGGTAACTTCCATCAGGCAAAAGCTCCAACAATTCTACTGGATCCCCAGAATAGAAATGATATACTTCATCAGTTGGCAATCGATGCAGATGCGAGTATGCTTCCCCTGTCAACATAAAGTATATTGCTGAACCCATGTCTCTTCCGTCTGCTTTTCCAGAGGAGCGATAGGTAGACCTAAAGAGGCCTCCCTCCCTCTCCAAAGGGTGCAAGTCTAAACGTTTAATAATTTCTTTTACCTTTGTCATGACACTCCTCCTAATTGTTTGGCTTTTGATAAATAAAGAATTTTTTTGAATACTGATATTTGATATGCCGAAATGGTCATCGATTTATATTTTGAATATTCGCACAATTTTTTATAAAAATCTTTGGTCGATAATTTTTAAAAAAATTTACTATTCCTCTTTGCAGAAATGTAATTTAATATTGTACTTCTTGCATGCTTTGAATAAATTGTTTGCTTTATCATCAAATTTTGCTTGATTTGTTATGATGTTTTGAAGCTTATCCATAGGTGTTACAAGATAATATGCCTTTGACCCAAACTTCGAGGCATCCATTAGTAGATACAATTCATTTGCTGAAGCAATCATAGCCTTTTTTGCTTCTCCCTCATCAATATTTACATTCGTAAGTCCGTGTTGCACATCCAGGGACGTGGAGGAAAAAAAGGCTTTGTCTGTATTATATTTCTTCATCATCTCCAACATATCATAGCCATAAATGTACAAGGATGATTTTCTCATCCTTCCACCAAGTAAAATAACCTCAACAGTTTTACTCTCAGCAAACCCCAAAGCAACACTAATATTGTTTGTAATAATAGTAATGTTTTTGTCCTGAAGATACTTCACCATATTATACGTAGTTGAACTGGAATCTAGTGTAATTACATCCCCATTCTCCACTAATCCTGCGGCATACTTCCCTATTGCATTTTTAGCAGCAGCATTTTCAAGAATCCTGCTATCCAAAGGTGCCTCAAATTTATGAGATGGTATTCGCCTAGCTCCCCCGTGAACCCTTAAGAGAAATTCTTCTTCTTCCAGTCGTGCCAAATCACGTCTTATTGTCATCTCTGATACATTTAGAACAGTTTTTAAATATGTTACATCTACATATTGTGATTGTTTCAAACAATCAAGAATGAATTGGTGGCGATCTGACACCTTCATATCCTTGCCCCCCTTATTAGTTTTGAGTAAAATTCTGACATGAATGTTCGTTTCTAACATTTGTTTGATTATAGCATTTGGGCAATTCCATTGTCAACGTATACTTTAATTATTAATTTTATTTAGTAATTTAGCATATTACACGAATTATTGTAATAATTACAATATTCTAATCTATGTTTGATTCAACCATCGTGTTAGAAATTTGTTGCTCAATTCCATATGGCACAAAAATAACCCTTAACCAATTATCCTAGCTAAGAGTTATTCTTCCATGGAATATGTTTTTATTTATACAC
>JAEZIU010000189.1 GCA_023436485.1 Bacillota bacterium
TTCTTTAACATACTCAACATCCACCAACTCATAGTTTAAATTTTCTACTACCGGTGATACAAGCTCTGTTACAGTTTGCTGAATATTTTTCTTCATGTTTTTTTCTGCCTCCGTAGTTAGGGTTTAAGACCGGTTCAGGTTTGCCTTTACTTTTTATGGCACAAATTTTCAAAACACAAAAACGTAGGCACTATAAGTGCCCTTGTAATAATTTTAACATGAACCAGACAGCTTACTGCCCTTATTATAAGTTTACCCAGTTATACTCATTTTAAGACCCAATAGAGTTCGGATAAACAATAAAGAGTGGGATTTCCCACTCTCGGTAGTCAAGTCTATTAAACCTCTATCCTAGGGTATTATATCACTATTATTTCTAATTATCAACAATTTATTGCTGTTTTATAAAAAATTGCTACTTTTTCGTGTTTGCTTAATAATTAAAATAAACACAGTTGGTTACTATCCGGCATTCCTTCCAATACCTTGTTTCTATCCAATATTTCAATTACCGATTTACTTATTTTTGACTTGGTTCTTAACTCATCAATCGAAAGGAATTCACCGTTTTTGCGAGCCTCAACAATGTTTTGCGCTGCTGCTCCTCCCAATCCCTGAAGTGCATTCAAAGGTGGCCTGATGCTTTGATCTTCGATTCTGAATTTAGTTGCCTCTGAAAGGTACAAATCTATTGGGAGAAAATTTATTCCTCTAGCATACATTTCGTTTACAACCTCAAGTATTGTAAGGACATTTTTCTCTTTTGTAGTAATATTATTACCTTTCATTTCAAATTCCTTTATTTTGTTTCTTACCTTGTCCTGGCCGTTAGCCATCATTTCAGCATCAAAATCATCGGCTCTTACAGTAAAGTACGTTGCATAGAAGGCCTCAGGATAATATACCTTGAACCAGGCTATTCTGAACGCCATCATAACATATGCAGCGGCATGGGCCTTGGGGAACATATACTTTATTTTTTTACATGATTGAATATACCAATCAGGAACCTTATTTTCTTTCATTACGTCTTCATATTCGTCTTTGACACCTTTACCCTTACGTACATCCTCCATTATTTTGAAGGCTGTCTTTGGAGGAAGTCCTGCGTGCATCAGGTAAATCATGATATCGTCACGGCAGCATATGCTCTGTGATAGCGTTGTAATTCCATCTCTGATTAACTCCTGAGCGTTATTAAGCCAAACGTCGGTACCATGTGAAAGACCTGATATTCTAATCAATTCTGAAAAGGACTGAGGCTTGGTATCCAGAAGCATTTGTCTTACAAACTTCGTTCCGAACTCCGGAATAGCAAAGGTTCCTGTTTCGCTTCCTATGTCTTCGGGCTTCACACCAAGAGCATCTGTGGAATTGAACAAACTCATGGTTTTTTCCTCACCTATTGGGATTGTTGTTGCATCCACTCCCGTTAAATCTTCAAGCATTCTGATTACCGTAGGATCATCATGCCCCAGAATGTCAAGCTTCAGTATACTTCCATGAAGAAAGTGGTAGTCAAAATGTGTGGTTACTATATTAGACTGCGTATCATCAGCAGGCCGCTGGATTGGCGAAAAATCGAATATTTCCTTATCCTTAGGCACTATCATTATTCCGCCGGGATGCTGTCCCGTAGTTCTCTTTATTCCCGTACAACCTTTTACCAATCTGTTTATTTCAGAGTTTGTTACAATTATTTCTCTTTCATCCAGATAATTTTTAACATATCCGTATGCGGTTTTTTCAGCAACTGATGCTATAGTACCGGCTCTGAATACATAACCCTCTCCGAAAAGTTCCTCTGTATATTTGTGTGCCACAGGCTGATAATCCCCTGAGAAGTTCAAGTCAATATCAGGCTCTTTGTCACCGTCAAAACCAAGGAAGGTCTCAAAGGGTATATCATAACCATCTTTTTTAAGTTTGCTCCCACAATTCGGGCAGTTCTTTTCAGGCATATCAAACCCACAGTCGTATGTACCGTCAAGAATGAATTCGGAATATTTGCACTTCTCACATACATAGTGAGGCTGTAAAGAATTAACTTCAGTTATTCCCGACATATTTGCTACAAAAGATGACCCTACAGATCCTCTGGAACCAACCAGATATCCGTCACTCAGGGACTTTGAAACCAGCTTTTGTGCTATGAGGTACATAACGGCAAACCCATTTTTTATAATGGAATTCAATTCTTTTTCAAGTCTTTGTGCCACAACCTCCGGCAATTCTTCTCCATAAATTTCTTTTGCACGGGTCATTGCCATATTTTCTATATCCTGCTCAGCACCCTCTATATTTGGGGGATACGTCCCCTCAAGCACCGGGGCGATGCTCTCAATCATATCGGCGATAAGATTTGTATTTTCTATTACAACCTCGCGGGCTTTTTCCTCACCAAGGTAGCTGAACTCCTCAAGCATTTCATCGGTTGTTCTTAAATAGAGGGGTGCTTGATTGTCAGCGTCAGTGAATCCCCGTCCCGCCATTAGTATTCTTCGGAATACTTCATCCCTTGGGTCCATAAAGTGAACGTCACATGTGGCAACCACTGGCTTTCTATGCCGTTCTCCAAGTCTGATGATCTTTTTATTGATTTTTTTCAATTCTTCCTGGGAGGAGACCTTTCCATTATTTATTAAAAATTGATTATTTCCCAAGGGCTGTATTTCCAGGTAATCATAAAAACGGACTATTTTTGATATCTCATCCTCGCCCTTGTTGTTGAGTATTGCCCTGTAAAGCTCTCCTGCTTCACATGCACTTCCCAGAATTAGTCCCTCTCTGTATTCCATTAGAAGTTTTTTTGGTACTCTGGGCTTTTTGTAAAAGTACTTTAAGTGGGATTGCGATACTATTTTGTACAGATTTTTTAGGCCCACCTTGTTTTTAACTAAAATAATGGCATGATAAGAACTGGCTTTAAGGTTTACCTCTCCGTCAAATGCATTCTGTATATCCTTTATACTTTTACAGCCTTTTTCTTTAAGTACATTTATACAATGCATAAATATTTTAGCTGTAGCCATTGAATCATCAACTGCTCTGTGATGATTTTCCAATTCAATCTTTAAATGCTTCGCTACTATGTTTAGCTTGTACCTGCCAAGTTCAGGAAACATTTTTCTGCAAAGCTCCAAGGTATCTATATATGGATTTTTTACTTTTTCACCCATTAATTTTGCATTTTGCTTTATAAAGCCCACATCAAAGTTTGCATTGTGTGCAACCAGAACACTTCCTTGAATAAATTCCATGAATTCATTCAAAACCTGTTCAATAGGAGGTGCATCCTTTACCATATCATCTGTGATACCTGTCAGTTTGACTATAAAACTTGGAATTGATACCCCGGGATTGACAAAAGCACTGAACCTGTCCACAATCTGTCCGTTTCTTACCTTGACTGCTCCAATTTCGGTAATTCTGTCCTGCTGTGGATTTAGGCCTGTTGTTTCTATGTCAAATACCACAAAATCATCTTCCAGTGAATGTTCTTTAGTATTATATACTATAGGTACACTGTCATCCAGAAGATAACACTCAAGTCCGTAAATTACCTTGATATTGTTTTTCTTTGATGCAGCGTATGCCTCAGGATATGCCTGAACTATACCGTGGTCTGTGACCGCTATCGCCTTGTGTCCCCATTGAGCAGCACGTTTTACCAGTTCTTTTACTGCGGTTACTCCGTCCATTGAACTCATTTGAGAATGCAGGTGAAGTTCTACCCGCTTTTCCTCTGCCTCATCGTGCCTTATTTCCTTTTCTGTCTCAGTTATGTCAAATGCCATTATTGCAAGTTCTTTAGAAAATTTATCATACTGGGCATCTCCGCGTATACGCAAACAAACGCCTTCTGTTATTCTCTCTGAAATATTCGCGAAATCCTTTTTTTCAACGAACATTTTTACAGTAACAGAACTGGTGTAATCTGTAACGTCAAATATGTAAATGAATTTGCCGCCTCTGATTTCCCTTGACTCTGTTTTAAAAACTTCACCTGCTATAGCAACCTTACCTGAATCAGGCGTTACTTCGGATATCCTCATAATACTGTCAGTAAAAGGCTTTCCGGTAATAACTCCCCTGGAAGGCATATCTCCCGATCCGGATGACCTGAATTCCTGCTTTTTTTTCTGATCTGAGGGGGAAACAGTTATAGCGGAACTTACTACTTTTGCCTCGTTCTTAACTTTTTCTGCAACATACTCCTCAATTTTAGCATGGTCAACATGGATATCACAAAATTCAACCTTTACATTTTGGCCTATTGTATCCTTGATATGCTGTTCCAACATTGAATGGCAGTTTTGTACTTTTAAGATATCAGCTCCCGCCGTCAAAAGGCTTATTATTATTTTGTTACCCGAAATCTCATATTTAGAACCCGGGAGAATCCCCCTGCACAACGCTACCTTTGAAGTGAGCATCTGAATTAGCTCACTCCACGTGATACTTAGGTACTCCTCAATGCTATAATTTTTGCCGCATTTTACTTTTAGTGTGATATTTGGAGCCCCAAGCTTTTGCTTGAGACATTCCTCTGCTTTTGTAATAAGCGCAATATTTACAATATCCGAACTTGTCGAGTGTATTTCAAGCCTGTTCGCCTTTATAAATACACTCATCCTGTCAACTTTTAACTGCTTTAATGAAGAAAATTCCCCGTCAAAATCCATTGCATCGGGGAATAAATCACATAAAAACCTATTTACATTATTTGTACTGTCCATAGCTTGACCCCATTTATCTAAATCTTCTTGTGCCTTATATTTATGTTTTATTTATCTATTTTTTATTGGCACCAAACTACATTTGACTTATCTCTTTTATTAATTCCTCAACGACATTTTCCTGAGGAATTTTTCTTATTATTTGACCCTTCTTGAAGAGTAAAACCTCATTGACACCACCGGCAATACCAATATCGGCATCTTTAGCTTCACCGGGTCCGTTTACGGCACATCCCATGATTGCTACCTTGATATTCTTATCTAACTTTTCCAGTAAAGGTTCAATTCTGTTTGCTATATCTATAAGATTAACCTGTGTTCTTCCACAGGTAGGGCATGAAACAATCTCTATGCCTTCTTTTAATAATCCCAGGGACTTTAGTATCTGTTTTCCTGCTTTTATTTCTTCAACCGGGTCCCCTGTCAATGAAACTCTGATGGTATCACCGATACCTTCGGCGAGAAGACATCCTATCCCAACTGCCGATTTTACAGTTCCTTTATAAACTGTTCCAGCTTCAGTAACTCCAACATGTAAAGGATATGAGCATTTTTCAGAGAGCAGCCTGTAGGCAGCTATTGTCATTGGTACACTAGAAGCTTTAATGGAAATCGCTATGTCATTAAAATCAACATTTTCCAGCATAGCTACGTGTGCCAATGCACTTTCCACCATACCTTCAGCTGTTACTCCGCCGAATTTCTCCAGAATCCCTTTCTCAACCGAACCGGAATTAACACCGATTCTGATAGGAATTCCCATTTCCTTTGCCATACCGGCCACTGTCCTGACCCTGTCATTACCGCCTATATTGCCGGGATTTAGACGTATTTTATCAACACCGTTTTTCATACATTCCACCGCAAGTCTGTAGTCATAATGAATATCCGCAACAAGAGGAATTTTTACAGCCTTTTTTATCTCACCTATGGCAGTTGCAGCTTCATTATCAAGAATTGCTAATCTAGCTATGTCACACCCGGCCTCTTGGAGTCTTTTAATCTGATCGATAGTAGCCTTAACATCTCTTGTGTCCGTATTGGTCATGGATTGAACGGTGATTGGAGAATCTCCGCCAATGAAGATATCTCCAACTCTTATTTTTTTGGTTTCTTTTCTTTGTATATAATCTTCCAATTTAAAGCCCTATCCTCTTCCTATTCTTAATATATCATTAAATGTTGCATATATCATTAGCATTATAAGGAATACAAAGCCTATCATGGATATTAATGCTTCTCTCTCAGGACTCAGTGGTTTTTTACGGATACCCTCAACAAGGAGGAGTACCAGCTTACTGCCGTCTAATGCAGGGAATGGTATAAGGTTTACCAGACCAAGATTCAAGCTGATCATAGCAGTAAATGATAATAGGTTTAAGAGTTTATCCATTACTGACGGCCCCTGTTGCACTACATCTTTTATGGTAGTTGTTATTCCTACAGGCCCCATAAGGTCACTTGCCGGTACTGTTCCGGTAAATAGCCATCCGATTGAGTAGTATATTGATCTTGCAATTGATATATTGTATCTCACTGATTGACCCAAAGTTGCAAATATTCCGCTTTTTGCATGATTAAAGTCAACCCCTATTGCATAGTATTCAGGGTTTTTTCCCTCCATTGGCACTACAGGAGTCAGATTTATATCCTTACCGTTTCTGTTAACTGTTATTGTTACGTTATTTAATTTTATCTTGTCCAGAGCGTTTGATATATCCTGACGGGAATTCACAGGCATTCCGTTAAGCTTTATAATTCTGTCTCCGTCCTTAACTCCGGCCTTCATAGCAGGAGATTTACTACTTACGTTTACAACTACATTGGATTCACTTCCATTTTCAGCCTTAGGAGAAAAACCAAGTTTATACCCGGACATTCTGTCGGGTTTAAAACTAATAGTCTTACTTTCACCGTTTCTTCTTACCTGAAGGTCTATACTCTCATTCGTGAGAGGGTACGCAAATATCTCAAGGTCATTTACCTGATATATATTTTTCCCATTATATTTTTCAAGAACGTCACCAACCTGAATTCCGGCCTTATCACCCGCAGAGTCGGGTAATACTGTCTTAACCTGGTTTGTATAAAAACCTGAGTAAGCCATAATTATAAATGCAAATACGACTGCTATTATTATGTTCATTATTGGCCCAGCCGCTATTATTGCAGCTCTTACACCAATTGGTTTTCTGTTAAACGCCCTATCGTCATCAGAAGCTTCTTCTTCTCCTTCCATTTTTACATATCCGCCTAATGGAATTAGCCTTAAAGAGTAAGTTGTTTCACCTCTGACAAAGCTGAAGATTTTTGGCCCCATAAAGAGTGAAAATTCATTAACCTTTACATTAAACGCCTTTGCCACTAAAAAGTGACCCAATTCATGAATTATTATTAAAAAGCTCAAGGCCAATATAGCCAGTAAAATTCCCATACAATCCTCCATAAGCCTGAATCGGCAGATTAATTTAAATTATAAGTTGTTTTGCTGTTTCCCTTGCCCAGCTGTCTACTTCTATTATATCATCCAAGCAAGGACAAATATTCACATTATGTCTTTGTATTACTTTTTCTATTGTTTCCGCAATTTCAGTAAAGCCTATACGATTATCCAGAAATGCTGCAACTGCAATCTCATTTGCCGCATTCATAGCTGCGGGCATTGTCCCACCTATTTCTAATGATTTATATGCAAGGCTAAGACATTTAAAGGTGTCTATGTCGGGTTCTTCAAATGTCAAAGGAGGACATTTAAGAAAATCCAGCTTGTTAAAATCATTTTTGCATCTGTCCGGGTAGGTTAATGCCAACTGAATCGGTATCCTCATATCAGGTGAACCGAGTTGGGCCATCACCGATCCGTCTACATATTGTACCATTGAATGTATTATACTTTGCGGATGTACCAAAACCTGAATACTGTCCAAATCCCTCTGAAACAACCATTTTGCTTCAATTACCTCTAGTCCTTTATTCATAAGTGTAGCGGAATCAATTGTTATCTTGTTTCCCATACTCCAATTTGGATGTTTTAATGCCTGAGCAGGTGTTATATTTTTAAGCTCTTCTATTTTCTTACCCCTAAAAGGGCCACCCGAAGCAGTTATTATTATTTTTTCTACTTGCTTGTCTTTATTTCCCAAAAGACACTGGTATATAGCGGAGTGCTCACTGTCAACCGGGAATATATTAACATTATTCCTTTTTGCTTCTTCCATCACCAACTGTCCTGCAGTTACAAGTGTCTCCTTGTTTGCAAGTGCTATGTTTTTTTTATGCCTGATAGCGTGCATTGTTGGTATCAATCCGGCTGTTCCCACTACGGATGTGACGACGGTATCAATTTCTGAATATTCCACAACTCTTTTCATACCATCCTGTCCCCATAGCACCTCAACTCCGGTTCCCTGCAGCCTACTTGACATTTCTTTTGCCAGTTCACTATTACCAACTGAAACAATATCAGGCTTGAATTCATGTACCTGCTTTTCCAAAAGATCTATATTTGAATTTGCTGATAAAGCAGCAACTCTAATCCCAAGGTTTTTTGCCGCCTCTAGGGTTTGCCTGCCTATTGAGCCTGTTGAACCCATTATGGATATAATTTTCGCCATTGTCACACCACCGTAACCTAAGAAAAGCTCTTAATTATTTTATGAATAGAACTAATACGTAATATATTACAGGAGCAACAAATAATATACTGTCAAACCTGTCAAGTACACCACCGTGTCCCGGCATTATATTGCCAAAATCTTTTACATCTACATATCTTTTTATAGCCGATGCAGCCCAATCACCTATCTGTGATATAACTCCGCAGAATAGACCAAGCAATACCAAAGCTATATATCTAATATTTAAGTCAAAATAGTTATTTACAATTATACCATATATAACCATCAACAGAATACATCCCAATATTCCGCCTAACGCTCCTGCCAATGTTTTTTTAGGGCTTATTTCAGGTATTATCTTTCTTTTTCCAAATAATCTTCCAAAAGTATAAGCAAGTGTGTCTGTGCCCCATGCACCTATAAATATCAGCCATATCAGTATATTCCCATATTCCATATTCCTGAGCACAATTATAAAGCCCATGAGAAAAGGTATGTATGCTATACCAAAAGCAGTTGCACAAGCATCTACGATATTGTATTTCTTATGCCCGAAAACAATAATTGCCATACTTACAAAAATAATAAGGCAAACAGATAACCCGGTCATAATGCCAAGGTCTATATTATACCATCCTGTCTTTTGCAGTCCCAAAACAAGTAATGGTACAACTGACAGGTATCCAACTATTTTTATAGGCTGTATTCCTTTTGTCTTTGATATGGAATTATAAAATTCATATAAACCGATTGCAGCTATAATGCTTACAACGATTCCCAGTACAATAGATCCCATATACAGTACACCAATTAATAAAACCAATCCAACCAGTCCGCTTATTATTCTTGTTCTTGCCATAAGAACCCTCCATGTTATAAAACACTACATGAATAATTATATTCATGTTCCGTGTAATTAATTTTCTATTCCGCCATACCGACGATTTCTTTTTTCAAAAGCTTTTATTGCCTCGGCAATATGACTCTCGTTAAAATCAGGCCACAATGTATCGGTAAACCAGAACTCTGTATACGCACATTGCCATAGCAGATAATTACTGATTCTCTGCTCACCGCTGGTTCTAATGAGTAAATCCGGCTCAGGGATTCCCTTTGTATACAAATGCTGTTCCAGTTGTTTATCATCTATATCATTTATTGACAGTTTTCCGTCTTTAATTTCCTTAGCTATATTTTTTACCGCATTTAATATTTCGAACCTTGAACCATAGTTAAGAGCAATATTTAAATTTAAACCATTATTTACCTTAGTCATCTTTTCAACTCTTGCAATTTCCTTTTGAAGCTCCTCCGGAAGTCCGTTAATATCACCGATAACCTTTATTCTTACATTACTTCCGTCCAACTCTCTTTCTGCATTACGAAGGAATTCCAAAAGCAGGTTCATAAGTGCATCAACTTCACTTTGGGGCCTTTTCCAATTCTCGGTGGAAAAAGCGTAAACCGTTAAATGCTTAACTCCGACCTTAGAGCAATAAATGACAACCTTTTTAAGAGTCATCGATCCCTCTCTGTGCCCTACGTTTCTGGGCAAGCCTCTCTTTTTTGCCCATCTTCCGTTTCCGTCGGGAATTATAGCTATATGCTGCGGAATACATTGAAAATCATTGTCTAATTTCTTTTGGGGGAATATCTTGTTAAAAAACCCCATATATTTTCCAACTCCTATTTTTATATGTATTTGCATAAAATACGTATTCATTATTTAAAATAACCCCTCAATTTAGAGGGGTTTGCAAACAAGTATATTTAAACTTTTATTGTTAAGATTCTTAACTCTTATTACTCTGAATGAATCATCATATTCAGTAATGTTCACTTTAGGCGGTGATGAAATGAAAATACCGTCTATGGTATATCCCATGTTATCGGCTGATTTCAATGCATCTCCAACTGTATATCCGATAAGGCTGTTACAGAAAGAGGTTAACTGAACCTCTTCATCCTCTGTACAACCATTGCTTTCATTTATTTCCGTATAACCCAATGCAGTTATACCTCCATTATTTCCTTATCTTTGGCCTCAATAATCTTATCTATGTCAGCAATATATCTGTCAGTAAGGTTCTGTATATCCTTTTCTGCATCCTTTAAATCGTCTTCTGTAATTTCGCCGTTCTTTTTCTTTGCTTTCATTCCTTCAATAGAATCTCTTCTGATTGATCTTATGGCAACTTTTGATTCTTCGCCCTCTTTTTTAGACTGCTTTGTAAGATCTTTACGTCTTTCTTCTGTTAATGCAGGAAAAACAAGCCTTATAACCTTACCGTCATTGTTAGGATTGATTCCTATATCAGACTTTTGAATTTCCTTTTCAATATCTTTTAACAGTTTTGCTTCCCATGGCTGAATTGTAATAACCCTTGCTTCAGGGATAGACACTGTTGCGATCTGCTGAATAGGAGTCGGTGCACCATAATAATCTATTGTGAGTTTATCCAATATTGCAGGATTTGCTCTTCCTGCTCTGATTCCAGCAAGATTGTCCTTTAATACATTTATGGTTTTTTTCATTTTCTCTTCGATTGGCTTGTAAAGTTCCTTATCCATAAATCTCCTCCTTAAATTGATAATTATATAATACATTTATTTATGAA
>JAEZIU010000197.1 GCA_023436485.1 Bacillota bacterium
TACGATTAAGTCAAAAAGCGGACAGGGAACAACCGTGAGCATTAGCTTTCCCCTCATGCAAAGCGCTTAGCCTGCCCGAAAATGAAAGAACATCTTTGCCAAACGGCAAAGATGTTCTTTTCGTCCCACGGCATGCTGCCGAATTATCGGTCATTATGGAGCGGGTGATGGGAATCGAACCCACGTGACCAGCGCAATAAGGTGTAAATAAGGTGCAGCACAGGATAATGCTAATTCCTCATATTAAGTTATAGGTCATCGCAGATATTGTCGGATGTATCGCCTTCGTCGAATTATGGCAATTATAAATTCATATTTATAATATATGTTTGAAATATCGTTAGATACCATAACCACATCCATCTAATCCAACACTAAGTACATGACTTGTCAAAGTCATTGGGCTTCCTTCCGTTCTACATATTCTAGCTTTCTGTTTTGTATGATAAATCTTGGTCTATCTTCTTTATCATCTTTTTGTGCTGGCATTGGATTATCTGTAATATTTGCAAATGTCTTAACTTGCAAACACAGTATCAAATCATCAATCAATGAAATTTGTTCTAAAATTACAGGTACATTTTTCAGTGCTTCTATCGCCAATTTAACAAATAAATCATAAGTAAAAGTTGCATTATTTCCCCCAAGTACTTCTAAGATAAATTTTCCTATTTCATCACTACGTATTTTTAATATTTTATGTACGTTATCCAATTCAGGCAGTAAAGTTACATACCCATCCATGACTGACTCCCATTTATCATTGTAATCTTCCAGAATGTCAGTAAAATTCTTTGCCTTTACTTCCCATCCATCATTACTAATTTCATTATTACGAACTTTTAAATCTATCCATGTATAATATTTTACCAATTTAATCAGAAAAGATTGATATTCCCTTAGACTATTAGAAATATCAATCCTTGCAGAATTGTATAGTTGGTTTGAGAAATTTTTCTTTTGTGCACGTAATGTTAGTTGATGATTAATTATCCAGCCGATTACCACAATTAAAGTAGTAATACTAGCAGCTATTATGGTTTGATAGGTTTGTATGAACCCAAGCAAAACTACAGAATCCATTATACGCCTTCTTCCCTTTATACTATGTCAAGAATTTGTTCTTCATCTTCTACGTATTCTAACTTACCATTTTTTATAATAAATTTAGGTCTTCCATGTTCAGAACCCCTTTGCTTTGGTATCGCATTATTAGTAATTTCAGCAAAACATTTAACTTGAATATAAACCAGCAAATCTTGAACCAAGCCAATAGTGTCAATAATATAATTGTGGTCTTGCCAAGCCTGTTCTTCCGTCTTCTTTATTCTCTTAATTTTATCACCTGAAGTCTTATCTAGCATAATACCCTGAATTTTAATAGGAATTTCATGTATATATTCATTACGTGGTATTAGTACACTTAAAGCAATTCGCAATTCAGGAAATAAGGTTTGATATGCTTCTAAAGTATTCAACCATTTACCGTTATACTTTTTTATCGTTTTTCGCAGTAGTTCTATTTCGTTAGTTAAATCAGTTCCTAATTTATCCGTTATAATATCGGGAATCAAAACAGGAAATATAGATAGTTCCGTTAGATATTCTTCATATTCTCTTAAATGTGTTGTAAGTTCCATTCTTGCTGAATTGGTAAGTTGAATAAAAAAGTTTTTTCTTTGTGCACGTAGCGTAAGTTGGTGGTTAGCTATCCACCCACCTACCCCAAGCACAACAGCTATAATAGCTTGATATGTCTGCACCCAATGTGCGAATGCTTCCACCTATACCCCTTCTTCCTACGCGGTTAATCTAAGGATTTTTCTTTATTAATTTCAGGGTCAGGAGTTTGTTCGCAGTCAAATGAACAACATCCTGTGGTCACATCACCTGTATTGGGAGTTAATAAATTGGGTATCAGCTTTATTTTGGATGTATATTTATCATGCAATTCTACCAACTGTTGAAAAATTATAACATGTTCACGTAAACCCTCGTAAAACAGTTCATGGTATTTCCACGGAAAGCCATTAGGTGATGAATTGGTTATCTGTTTTACAAGTTGTTGTGCTTTCACTTGTGTAATATTACCTTGGACATTTATTTGGCATAATAATTTTGCCATATTGGGTAAACTAACACTTTCTTTCATAAATTTCGAAAATCTTATTTCCCTAACTAATTCAATAATCTTCGGATCTAAATACTGACCAAATTGTACTACTTCTTCCCTTAAGTATTTACTAAAATTCCCATTCATTTCAGGTATTATGTTACAATATTTCGATTGGCCATCTGCCCAAGGTGATTTATTAAAATCTAAGTTTTCTATTCCTTTAAAATAATCTTCAGTAAATAATTCAGTTAGCGATTTAAATGTTTTTTCTTCTTTTACAGCAGCCCTATACATGCCAAATAAAACACCTTCAAAGTGTGACATTAATAAATCACGTAAAGCATCTAATGCTATTTGATTTCTTCTTTTCCGTTCATTTTTATCATCCCGTAGGATAACTAGGTCATAAAAAACTATAACTAAGATACTTGTAATTAACCCTGCGCCAACGTTTAAAAGGGCATTGCTCCACCAAGATTTGTCAATGTTGGTTTTGTGTATCACATTACATAGATAATCAATATCATATGAAAAGTATATTATTAATAACCCTAGTCCAATTAAAAAAAGTAAAAGGCAAGTTATCTTCTTCACCCAATCACCTCCGTATATGGTAATTTTACCATATACAGAGACTGAACCCACTAGAATTTCTTTAGGGTATACATGCTGATACCCATTCACACCATGAAAGTCTTTAGTGTGAACAAGTACTTGCCAATCCTATGTTGATAAGAGTGCTTTCATCAGTAAATATCCAAACCTCTTTTACTTGAAAAAAAAGACTTTAACCCCCTTTGGTGAAACAAAGGATTCTCGTGGACTTTACGGTTTAGAATTAAAACTTGATAAATATAAGAAGTTTACCAACACTAAGTCTTTATCTGCGCAATCAGGCCAGTCATCGCCAGAGAAGTTTGTTTCTTACATGGAGAATATCCTATCAACCTATTTTCTAACAAAGAGTGCTCCCTTTTAGATTCTAATTGCTTTATGCCTGCGATAATCAAAATCATTTTTCATCCTTTTCCCTCGTTTTACCCGCGATAAGGTGTAAATAAGGTGTAAAGCATCAAAAAAAGGCCTCACAGGAAACTCCTGTGAGGCCTTGCATTCTCTAATGGAGCGGGTGATGGGAATCGAACCCACGTGACCAGCTTGGAAGGCTGGAGCTCTACCATTGAGCTACACCCGCGTGAAATTGTGGTCGGAGCGGCAGGATTTGAACCTGCGACCCCCTGCTCCCAAGGCAGGTGCTCTACCAAACTGAGCCACGCCCCG
>JAEZIU010000243.1 GCA_023436485.1 Bacillota bacterium
TTGACCATTGCTTCCGCCTGTGGTTTATATGTGTAGAGTATAACAATAGATTTTTCATGCAGCAATGCACCTGTTTTTGGTGTCTGATCCTGTACAATCGCCTTTTTATCAGTGTCGCTTCCTTCTATTTTATACTCTAGTTTACTTTGTTTCAACAGTTTAACTGCCTCTTCTACGGTCTTACCCTTTACATTTGGAACCTGTACCTCTTGCAGCAGCTGTTTTTTGTCCTCTTCCGTAAATTCCTTTTCAACTCCCTTGTAGCTTAGTATATCATCTATGAGCTTTCCTACAACAGGAGCAACCAGCATACCGCCTCCGGGATTGTACATATCCGGGTAATCCAGTACAACCAGTACGCACAAGCTTGGGTTGTCGGTAGGAGCAATAGCTGAGAATGAAACTATGTATCTCTTATTTTTTCCCACAATATTGAGTTTTTGAAGTTTTGGGTCAACTATAGTTTCCGACGTTCCTGTCTTACCCCCAATTTTATAACCTGGTATCCTTGCATTTTTACCTGTACCTACATCCACAACGCCTTGGAGTATGGATTTTAATGTATCGGAGGTTTGTCTGGATATTACTTTTCTTACAACATTAGGCTCGTATTTCTTTATTACACTGCCTGTTTCGTCTACTACCTCTTTAACAACATGAGGTGTTATCAGGTCTCCTCCGTTTGCAATTGCACCATATGCCTGTATTAGCTGTATCGGTGAAATCTGGAAACGCTGTCCGAAGGAAGCTGTTGCCATGTTTATCTCTGTGGGGTTTGTAAACATTATACTACGTGCTTCACCGGGTAAATCAATTCCTGTCTTGTCATAAAAACCAAATGCTTTTACATATTTAAAAAACAATGGCACTCCAAGTTTTTGGGAAAGACGTACAAAAACAGGGTTACAGGAATTATAAACACCTTCTCTGAAAGTTTCATGCAAGTGGAAATTTGGTTTCCAGCAATTTATGTTCCATCCTCCCACTTTAACAGTGGCATCGGTAACCTGTGTCTCCGGAGTAATAGCACCCTCCTCCAGTCCTGCTGCTGCTGTAACAGGCTTGAATGTAGAACCCGGTTCGTATGTATCAACTACTGCTTTATTTCTCCATACTGTCTGCTGAAGAAACTCCACATCATCCTTGCTTTTTCCTGTCCATGTCTCCGGGTCTTTACCCTTGGGAACTCCTCTGGGATTATTCAGGTCAAAATCAGGCTTTGAAGCCAACGCAAGTAATTCACCGTTTCTAGGGTCCATTACTAAGGCAGTGGCTCCGTTTAATACGTTATTATCTGAAATTGCCTTTTCCAGAGCCTTTTCGGCAAAATACTGAATTGTTTCATCTATTGTAAGAATAACATCGTTTCCATCCTGAGGCTGTATGTATTTTTCATCGCTCATACTCAACGCCATTCCGCTTGCATCTGTTTCACTGAGAATTTTACCGGGGACGCCTTTTAGATATTTCTCCATCATCCGTTCAACGCCGTCAAGGCCGTCATTGTCTATATTGGTGAAGCCCACAACATGAGCGGCCAGATTTCTGTTGGGATAAAATCTCTTAGTATCCTCATCAACATAAATACCTGAAATATGGTTTTCTTTCTTCCATTCACGTACCTTGTTTCCGATTTCTTTATCTATTTTTTGCTTAATAAGTTCGTATTGGTTGTTTTTAGTAAGCTTCTTTTTAACTGTTTCCTTGTCCATTTCAAGTATCGCTGCAAGTTCACCGGAAATCTTGTCTAAATCGAGTTTTTGTTTTCCTATCTCCTGAGGACTTGCACTTACAGTGTCTACCGAACCGCTTACCGCCAGAGGTTTCATATTACGGTCGTATATAGTACCCCTCTTAGCACTTATAGTACGGTTTTTTGTCTGTTGATCATACGCAAACTCCTGGTATTCTTTACCGCTATATATTTGAATCCAAGCAATCCTTAATGCAAGTATAAATGTCAGTATGGTAAAAGTAGCCAGTACAAACAAAAGCCGTTTCTTTATCTTCAAATTTACTCCAGCCAAAGTATTCTACCCCCTCGTTTCTTGTTAAAGTAAGATTTCCCTTTTATTAATTAATATTGTAATTCAGTTAAATATATTATTAAATTTAAATAAATTGTCCAAAAATAAAAACTATAGACCTAATATAATGATTATATTAAAAAATCTATAGCTGCTTATTCAGAATTAATTATATTCATTTTCAGCCTCCCTTGAGCATTACATTAGATTGGTGTCGGCTTAATAAAATAAATTTAAAAACTTGTTTAATCCTTTATGTATACCGTTGAACAATATAGTCAATTTGGGCTGCTCCTTGTTTGCAGTAATCGTAACATCCTTCTTTGATAAGTTTACATATACAATCTGTGACTTGGCAGGCTTGTGCATGTCCAGCTTTGTTTCTGCTATTTGCCTTATATTTTTCAAATCCATTGCATTTTGTATATCTATACCCAACAACTGATTTTCATTCTGTATCTGGGTATATTGACTTTTCAGTATATTACTTTCGTAGTTCAACTGACTGATTTGCGCATACCTGAACATAACAACAATAAACATTGCAAATACAAGAAAGATGTTTAAGATAATTCTGACTTTTAATCTTGAGTTGTCTCTTGCAATCTTTTTTGACTTGAGTATGGCATTATTTTCATATGGATCGTATTTTATTTTTTCCGCTAAGGAACCATGTACGTAATCAATTTTGGTCTCTGCCACTTTAAACACCCCTGTCAATAATAAAGATAATTGGGGAATCAGCTATTTTAGCTGATCCCCGTTTCCATTTTTGAAGTTTTTAGCTTTTGTTTTCTAAAACTTTGTCACTTGTATTTCGATTATTTGTTCATATGTTGTTATATTATAGTTTTTCATTTGTTTTCTTAATTTAAGGTTGTATATTAAATTTTTTGTAGAACTCTTAATTTAGCACTTCTTGCCCTTGGATTTTCCTCCAGCTCATTTATATCCGATACAATCGGTTTCTTATTTACAAGTACCGTCCTCGGCTTTTTTCCGCAAACACATACCGGGAAAGAAGGGGGACATGTACATGGATTTACCATTTTATTAAACTGCACCTTGACTATCCTGTCTTCCAAGGAATGGAAGGTTATAATACATAGCCTTCCTCCACTTTTAAGCAAATCTACACTATCTTCAATAGTTTTATTTAATATTCCAAGTTCATTATTAACTTCTATTCTGATTGCCTGAAAAGTTCTTTTTGCCGGATGAGGGCCGTCTCTTCTGGCAGAACTTGGTACTGCCCTTTTTATTATATCTACCAATTCATAAGTGGTCTCTACGGGTTTGTTCTGTCTGGCTTCCACAATAAATTTTGCTATCCGTGAAGCCCATTTTTCTTCTCCATAGTCACGGATTATACGGTATATATCCTGCTCGGAGTACTTGTTTACCACATCATAAGCCGACAGGCTGGATTTTCTATCCATTCTCATATCAAGTGGTGCATCATGCTGATAGCTAAAACCTCTTGACGCTTCATCTAACTGATGGGACGAAACTCCTAAATCCAGGAGAATACCGTCTACTTCATAAATTCCCAACTCAGTACAGGCACTACGTATATTTTCAAAATTTGTATTTACAACCTTAAAGTCTGCCTTTGACTCAATTTCACCAAGCCTCTTAACCGATGTTTCTACAGCAAAGCTATCCTGGTCAAGTCCTATTAAAGAACCCTTTTCTCCTAGTCTTTTATATATCTCTGACGAATGTCCGGCTCCTCCGATAGTACCGTCAACATATATACCTTCCTGATTTATGTTTAAATAATCTATACACTCATCAAGTAATACGGATTTATGCTTAAATTCCATTATTCACCTCAAAGTTTTTTTCGGCTATATACCGAGTAATGCCATTTTTTCCGCAATTTTATCCGCACTGATATTATCGTCGCTGTTGTAAGCTTCCCAAGCCGCCTTTTTCCATATCTCTACCCTTGAGGACACACCGATTATATATATGTCCTTTTCAAGTGCGGCATATTCACGCAGATTCTGTGGTATCAATATCCTTCCCTGTTTATCAACTTCACATTCCGTTGCTCCCGAGAAGAAAAACCTGATAAACGCCCGGACATCCTTATCAGTAAATGGCAAGGATTTTAGTTTGTTTTCCAAGCTTGTCCATTCCTCGGATGAGTATGCAAATAAGCAACCATCAAGTCCCTTGGTCAGGATGAACTTTTCACCCAACCCGTCACGGAACTTTGAAGGTACTATAGCTCTACCTTTAGGGTCAATTGTATGTTGGTATTCACCGTAGAACAATTTTTACACCCCACATCCGATATGTTTCCTCCACTTCGTACCACTTTTCACCACTTATAAACATATTCTATTGCAAATAATAAAATTTATCAATATATTTCACTCAATTGGAACAAAAAAAATAAAAGACAGGATGTTAATCCTGCCTTTTATAGGCCAGAGGTACTAGCTTTCAGGCTTTTTATATAAAGTGCCTGAAAGCTTGACTATTTCCCAAGCATACGTTAATGGACGCTCGCTCGTCTTTCAGTAAAAAATACACTAAGTGCTAAATAGTACTTTTCTTCGTCTCGCCGAAACACTTAACACAATGCCAATTGCTATATAATTGGCCAGTATTGCGGTCCCTCCCGCACTAACAAAAGGAAGCGGCAGACCCGTTACAGGAAGTAGACCTATACTCATTCCTATATTTTCTATAAAGTTAAAGGCAAGCATACCCGTTACGCCTATTACAAGAAATGAACCATAGGAATCACTGGAGTTTTTTGCAATATAAATGCATCTTAAAAGGATCATCAAACCTAATAATATAATTATAATACCGCCGATGAATCCGAATTCTTCTCCAACAACTGAGAAAATAAAGTCAGACTCATTGACCGGCACATTCCTGCTCTGAGTCTGCAAACCGCTTCCGTAGCCTTGTCCAAACAACTGTCCGGAACCTACAGCTATTTTTGATTGGATTACATTATAGCCCGCCCCCTGGGGGTCTCTGTCAGGAGAAATAAAAGTTAGAATTCTTTCCCTTCTATTACCATTGAGAACATATACCCATATGAAAGGCAATGAAAGCATCAATACTCCACCAAGAATAAAAATAAATCTGTAAGGAATACCTACAATGTATATAAATATAAGAAAAATAAATCCAAATACAAGTGCTGTTCCCAAATCCTTTTGTAAAAGTACAAAACCTATGGCAACCCCGGAATAAACTATAAATTTTATAATATCAGATTTATTTTTTTCAGTACTGTCCTTGATCCTTTCAAGAAACACCGAAGCCAGGATAATATAGGCTATCTTTGCATATTCCGATGGCTGGATGCTGAATCCGGCAATTGTCATCCAGTTTTTATTTCCCAGACTCTCGCCTGAACCGATAAATAAAACAAGAACCATCAGAGACATAGCTCCAAAAAATATAAACAAGCTTAGGACTTTTAAATCTTTATAGTCAATTATGCTCAAAATGAGGCATAGTGCAATCCCCATTATCATAGCAAGAATCTGCGACTTCAAAATACCCGGTCTGGCTCTTACAGCACTGCTGAGAACAATAGCCCCTACTACAGATAACACCAGAACCGATATAAACAACATGTAGTCAAATCTCTTATAAGGATTTGACGTTTGCGACTTTTCTACGAAATACATTTTTCACCTTTTCCTATTATCACTGGCTGTCTGACATTTTATTATTATCTTCTTGTGAATTTTCACTTTCGTCAGATTTGTCCTGAACATTCTGCACCTTCTCTGATTTCTGGGCATTATGCTCACTATTTTCAACTACTTGCTCTTCTTCCATATATTTTAGAACATTTGCATATGAGCTTTGTCCCGGTTCTGCCTCTTCACTTACTGTATTTTTTGCTTTGTTTCTTAGAACTACTACCAATATACCGAAAACAATTATTAGTATAATAGATAAGAACTGGGATACCCTTAAATTTCCAAGCATCAAACTATCTGTTCTAAGGCCTTCTATAAAAGCTCTTCCGATACTGTAGGTAATAAAATACAGGCAGAATATTTCACCGCTGAATTTTTTTCTTTTTCGCATCCACATAAGAAATGCAAAAATTGCAATACTCCATATGCTTTCATATAAAAACGTAGGGTGAACGGGTAAATCAGGATTTACGGTTATACCAACCGTTTGTTGAATTGAATCTGCATTATTTGTCAAATATGATGCTACTGTAGGGCTGGTCATTCCCCAAGGAAGACTTGTATTTGTACCAAAAGCCTCCTGATTGAAAAAATTACCCCAACGTCCAATCGCTTGTCCCAGAGCCACATACGGTATTGCAAAATCAAAAAGCTTCATTGTAGGAATTTTTTTATATCTTGCAACAAAATATGCCGTAATTATAGCTCCTATTATTCCCCCATAAACAGCCAAACCGCCCTTTCTCAAGTTCAAGATATCAACCAGGTTATCGCTGTAATCCGACCATTTGAAAATAACAAAGTATAACCTTGCACATATTATAGCTGCCGGGGCTGCAAACAGCATAAGGTCTATTATCGTATCCGGAATAAGATCATATTTTCTGGAATCTTTCATCGCCCATAATACACATACCAAAAAGGCTGCCGCTATGATAATTCCATACCAGTATATAGGCTTGCCGAAAATGTTGAAAGCAACCCTTGGTACATCGAAACTCCAACCAAGTTCAGGAAATCTGACTAATGTACTGTCCATTTATAACCTCCACAATAACACTTTTTATTTCTGCTTAACAACAGATAATGCCATGTGCTTAATGTCAAAGTGACTGTCAAACACATCTGTAATATAATCAAATTTCATTTTATCATAAACCTCTAAATAATCAAACATTGTAACACCCTTGAAATATAAATTTATAAATGACCTGGATATACTTTCAAGTGAGTTGAGCTGTCTCATAAATCTTCCCTTTGAAGCTTTAATAAGTCTGTTAAAAGCCTCTTCGTCAAGACCTTGTTTTTTTAATAGCTTAATTTCATTTATAATTCTATCCTGAACCTCCTCAGGATTTATAGATTCTCCTCCAAACATTGAATAAGCATAGCTTTTCTCTAAAGTAAAATCCATTTCAAAACTGGAATTTATAAGTCCCTTGTCGTACAGTTCTTCGTAAAGCTTTGAACTTTTCCCCATAATCATTGACAGCAAAATTTTTACAGCAAGCTCATACCTCAAAATTTCAACACTTTCTAAATCAAAATTACTGTCTTTAAATCCCATATAAAATAGGGGCGTTGATACCGGCATATTTTGCTCAATATAACTTTTGTTAATATCGGTACTTTCTTTTGGGAAAATTCTTTTAATTTCCGGAGCCTTTTCCGATGTCTGTATGCAATTTTCAACCTGTTCAAAAACCTTAATGTGATCCACATCACCAACCACTGTTATTATCATATTGGAAGGATGGTAGAAGGTCTTGTAGCATTGGTACAGGGTTTCCTTTGTAATTTCACTTATACTGTCAATAGTACCCGCTATATCATACCTTACAGGGTGGTGCTTATACATTGCTTTCAGGAGATTGAAGTTTACCCGCCATCCGGGATCGTCACGGTACATATTAATTTCCTGACCTATTATCTTCTTTTCACGTTCAACACTTTCATCGGTAATATAGGGATTTTGAACAAAATTTAATAAAAGCTTGAAGTTTTCGCTGAATAAGTCCGTACATGAAAAAAGGTATACTGTTTGGTTAAAGCTTGTAAATGCATTTGGTTTTGAGCCTAAAGCGGCAAACTTATCCATGACACTTCCGTCTTTTTGTTCAAACAGTTTGTGCTCCAGAAAATGGGCAATTCCATCAGGAACCTTTGTAGCTTCTTCTTCTCCGGGTATGATGAATTCATTGTCTACTGAACCGTACTGGGTAGAAAATGTGGCATACTTCTTGTAGTAGCCTTTTTTAGGAATTACTATACAGGTCAACCCACTGGGATGTTCATATCGGTAAAATAATTCGTTATACTTTTTATATTCAATGGTATCAAAATTCATAAGTTCCTCCATTTTCGAATAACTTTTTTATTTACTGCTGTGATCTGAAGTCAAGAAATAAATCGTATCCAACTGCACCTTATCTGCTACCTTGATAATATCGTCTACCGTCACCCTGTTTATTTTTTCTACTAAAGTTTCCATAGTATCATGTGTACCGTTAATCAACTGACTCAGATAAAAATCTACTACATAAAGCTGACTGTCTTTTAGTGACATAATTCCGGTTTTTATGGACTTCAAGGTAGCTTCATATTCATACTCCGTTATGTTCCCAGAACGTATTTCATCCAACTGTTTTATAATTATCTCCTGAGCCGTATTTTTATTATTTATATCAATACCACTTGCAATAACCATCAAACCCTTAAACTTTTCCAACCCGGCATAGACATAGTATGCAAGCCCTGCTTTCTCACGGACGTTCTGAAAGAGCTTTGAATGCATCCCCCCTCCCAGTAAGCCGTTAAAGACCATCAGTGAATAATAATCATTATCAGCAGGCTGTACATGTGTCCTGAAACCCATACACAGTTTTGCCTGATTAACGTCCATTTTGTCTTCATATTCCCTTACGTCTTTAACACATTTAAGTATAATACTGGAATTCAATTTTTGAGGTGTACTTCTTTCCACAAGGGCCAGCTTTTCCTTCACAAAAGCAACAGCTTTTTCATCGATTTCTCCGGTTATAAAAATTTCTGCGGGAAGTGATGCTACTTTCTTTTTATAATGATCATAAAGCTTGTCATTAGTTATCTCACCAATTTGTTCTACAGTACCATATTCATACAGACCAAAAGGTTCGTCCTTGCACATTAGCTCATAGCATCTTTCCATGCTGTACTGGATCTTGTCATTTGTTCTGCCTTCAACAATCATTTTCAGATTGTTCTTTTCCTGCTCTACATACTGTTCATTAAACGAACCATCCTTAAGTTCAGGTCGGAAAATGATATTCATAAGAAATTCAAATGCCTTTTCAAAGTTTCTTTGGCTATCGTTAGTATACTTATCTGAAAGATATTCAAAATAAAAATGTATTATCTGTCTCTCGCCTTTTTTTACAATACCACAGTCAAACACTGCACCGTAAAGCTTTTCAAGATATAAATTAATTTCTTTTATAGTAGGAAGCCCCTTGCAGCCTCTTCTCAATACCGAAGGAAAAAGTGCATTTAAAGCAACTGTATCCTTGTTCAAATTATCCTGAAAGAAAAAGTTAATTGTATTTGTTTTAAATCTATTTGAATTAATATTGTAAACCTCTATTCCGTTCTTCTCAAACAATTTGCATAGCTTTTCCTCTACATGGGTACCGATCATAAATACCTCCTTTAATTACAAATTATAGAATTTTTTCTTATCATTATATAGTATAATAAAATTTTTCGTATATATTCAAGTTATACAAGGTTATTAAGTAATTAAATATGTCATAAATGCTAATAATAGAATTGATTAAATAAAGTTTTTATATAAAAGGGAGGGGTATATTTGAACGGACGAAACAGAAAATATGCAAGAACAACAAAAAAATGCCAGCAACTACCTGATGCATCTGAAGATACAGAATTTTCACTTTCTACTACAATGGCTTTAGGAATTGTCGGAGGAGCTTTTCTAATCGGCATGGTATCGGGAACACTGGTCTCTATGTGTAAAAGAGTATAATATAGGCGTATAAAATTTTAAGCGGCCAAGCTCTTTAAATAGGCTGGCCGCTTAAAAGTAAGTATTTCTATTCGTACCTGAGTGATTCTATCGGATCAAGGTCTGCTGCCCGTTTTGCAGGATAAACTCCAAACAACAATCCCAGAGCAATAGATCCCATAAAAGCAAGTACGATTACCTGTATGTTTAGAACCGGTGGAATTTTTACAAGTGACGAAATCACAAATCCACCCAAAATACCCATAATTATACCAATCGCACCACTTATTCCAGTAAGGATAATTGACTCGGTTATAAATTGTATTACTATATCGCGTTTTCTGGCACCTAATGCCTTTCTTACCCCTATCTCCCTTATACGCTCGGTAACAGAAACCAGAAGTATATTTACTATACCTATACCTCCAACGATTAATGTAATTACCGCTATAACCAGAAGAACTGTAGATATAACATTTAGTACTGTATTTAAACCCTCCTGAAAATCAGAATTAAATTGTATTGTATACTTATCCTTATTTCCATGCCTATTTTCAAGGGTTTTTATTATTTCATCTGCAATTTTTTTCAGAGTAGTCTTATCCTTTTCATCTACCGAAATATAAATGTAGTTAAACTGGTCTGAATCAGGATAATATGACTGAAGCGTAGTCATAGGAACAGTTAGTTTTACCGGTTTGCTTTCATTATCAATCATTGCTCCGAAGGGAGTTTCTTCAATTTTTGTAACCCCTATTACTCTTAGTCTTAAAGTACTTCCTGAGCCAAGCGTGACCTTTAGTTTTTGACCAATGGGATTTTGCTTTCCAAAATTGGCTTTTGCAAATTCTTCATCGATTACAACTACATTTGATCTGGTAGAATTATCTATCTCATTTATCATTCTACCCTGAGCCATATCAACAGGTACAATGTCCTTATACTGAGATGATATACCATTTATACTTGCATTTCTTGTTTTATTATCAAGTCGAAGGGTTCCGGATCTGCTAATGTTAGTTCCGATATTTTTTATCTCTTTAACGCCTTTACTTATAGCCTTTAAATCCTCACTAGCCAGCATATCATTTGTACTCAGGCTGTCTGTCTTATAAGATACGATTAGTATGTTTGCTCCGATTTTTGCAAATTCGCTGTCCACATAGCTTTGGGTCGCATTTCCGATTGCTACGATAGTTATAACCGAAAACACACCCATAATTATACCGATCATTGTCAGGACGGAACGGAGCTTGTTTGCTCTAAGACTCGATAAAGCCTGTTTAAAGCTTTCCATTATATTCATTTTCTGTTTATCCTCCAATCCCGTTTACTAATCTTTAATTTTAACACGGGCTCCGTCCTTATAAGCAGGGTTTGGATTCATAACCACAAGGTCGCCTTCCTTTAATCCTCCTCCTACCAATTCTGCTTTCATATCAGAAGTTGTGCCAAGCTCAATTTTCTTTTTCTGCATGGTCTTTTTGTCAGGGCTTATTACAAATACATACTTACTGTCATCCTTATCCTGACCAAGCATATCCAGATCCACAGTTAGGACATTTGAAATATCCACAGTCTTAATATCACAGCTTACAGTAATACCAGGCTTTATAGATGTAGTAATCTTATCAATGCTGATTACTACAGGAATAACCGTTTCAGAAGAACCTGTGTTGGTTGTATTTGCTTTTGCAATGGGAGCTACACTTTTGACCTTACCTGTAACTTCTTCTGATTCAGCAATAGAATCACCGCTTATTTCCACGGCTTGTCCCGGCTTCAAAAGTTTCGCATTAAATTCATTAATATTAAGTTTAACTTCCAACTTATCAGGATTAATAACCACAAATACAGGCTGTCCTGCCATTGTGTATGAACCTTCTGCAACATTCACCTGAGATACAATTCCGTCCATTGTACTGAACATTGAAGCCTTATATTTCTTAATCTTGTTTTCAAGGTCCTTAATTGCAACTTCTGTTGTTTGTATTGCAATCTGTTGTGACTCAATATCTAATTGTTGTGTTGCTTTTGATTTACTGTTTGTTTTGTTGGTCTCGTTTTGGGCATCTTTCTTCGCCTGAAGTGTGAATTTTGCAACACTCAACATGTCTTCAGCATCTTTTAATGTGTTTTCAGCACTATCAAGTTCAACCTTTGATATAGCCTCTGAATCGTATAAAGCCTTTTTCTCGTTGCGGTTTTTAAGTGCCTGTTCATATGCTCTCTGTTTTGAAGCAACATCGTTTTGTGCTGCCTTTATTTCGTTTTGATTATTTACCGTACTGATTGTTGTATCAGCTGACATAGCCTTTCTTAATAGCAGTTCCTGACTTTTCTTCTGGAGCTTTTGAGTTTCAAGCTGGGTGTTCATGTCATCCAGGTCTATATCTGCAAGCTTTTGTCCTTTTTTAACGGTGTCATTCTGCTTTACATAAAGCTTGGTTACTTTCACCGGATTATCAATGTACACCTCTGATTTTTCTATTTCAGACACTGTACCATTTGCAGAAATAAATGAACTGACATCACCTTTTTTTATTTCACCTGTCTGTACTGTAAAAACAGTACCTGAACCGACTGATCCGGCATTTTTCACTATACCGACAGTAATCAGAGCCACTACAACAACTGCCAGACTCACCCCAATAATTATCTTCTTTTTCATTTTAACCTCCATGGCCACTTACTGCGGCAAAAATTTTATATCTATAGGGAATCAGTTTCTAAGCTTCTTCCTTGTACTGACTTAATACAATTCTTGCGTCAAGAGGGCTTTGGACTGTTTCATCGCTTCTGAGCATACCGTCTTTAAATCGTAATACTCTTTTGGTATGCTCTGCAATGTCCGGTTCGTGAGTTACAAGTACAATAGTAACTCCTTCACGGTTCAAATCCTGAAATACCGTCATTATTTCTTCCCCTGCCGTACTGTCAAGATTGCCTGTTGGTTCATCTGCAAGTATTATGGCAGGAGAATTGACAAGGGATCTGGCTATAGCAACCCTCTGTTTCTGTCCTCCTGACATTTCGTTTGGCTTGTGATGAACCCTTTTCTCAAGGCCAACTCTTTCCAATGCCAGCATAGCTCTTTTACGCCTTTCCTTTGCACCTACTCCGGCATATATCATTGGAAGCTCAACATTTTGCAATGCAGTAATTCTTGGAAGTAGATTAAACGATTGAAAAACAAAACCGATTTTACGATTTCTTACCTTTGCCAGTTCAATTTCGTTCAGTGTTGAAATATTGACACCGTCCAGCCAGTACTCACCTGCAGTGGATTTGTCAAGACAGCCTATTATGTTCATTAATGTTGATTTTCCCGAACCGGAAGGCCCCATAATTGCAACAAATTCTTCTTTGTTTATATTTACATTGACATTCCTTAACGCCTCAACCTCTATCTGCCCATTTTTATAGACCTTGCCTAAATCCTTTATTGATATTATCAAGTTCCTCGCCCCCCTCAAAACAATTATTAGCATATACGTGGGAGCTGATCCCCTGCAAGAACACTAATAATTCTGCTTCCGCCACTGAGTGCCTTTAGCAGAACCTTGGGTTGTCCTGCTTCAGTCACCTCTCCAATTATCCTTGCATCTTTTCCGTATTTGTTATTATGAAGTGCTTCTAATACTTTATCCGCCTTATCCTCACTAACAAAGCAGAGCATTTTACCCTCATTCGCCATATATAAAGGGTCCATACCCAAAAGTTCGCAGACTCCCTGAACCTCACGCTTCACAGGCAAGCTGTCTTCCCTTATTAAAATGGAAACATTACTCTGAACAGCTATCTCATTAAGGGTTGTGGCAACTCCACCCCTTGTAGGGTCTCTTAAAACATGAACGTCAGGTACAACAGCCAGTATATCCTCCACCATGCCCGATAATGGAGCACAGTCACTCTTTATATCAGCATTAAAGCCTATGCTTTCCCTCTCAAGAAAAATACTACTTCCATGGTCGCCTATAGTGCCTGATATTATGATTTTGTCCCCAACTTTTGCATTTCTGCCGGAAATGTTCAATCCATCGGGTATAACTCCTATACCTGAAGTATTTATGAATATTTTGTCCGCAGCACCCTTTTGAACAACCTTTGTGTCACCTGTTACAATTTTGACGCCACATTCCCGAGCAGTAACACTCATAGCTTCAACTATCTTTTCAAGCTCATCCATGTCAAAGCCCTCTTCAATAATGAATCCGCAGCTTAAATAAAGTGGCTTGGCTCCGCTTGTTGCCAAATCATTTACCGTGCCGCATACTGCCAGTTTGCCTATGTTACCGCCATTAAAAAATATTGGAGTAACAACAAAACTGTCAGTAGTAAATACCAAATTCCTTGCGTCACCTATATCCAATCTTGCACTGTCATCTCCCTGTGTCAGAATATCATTACTAAAGTGCTTCTTAAATGTTTGTTCAATTAGCCTAGAAGTAGCTACTCCGCCGCTACCATGGGCTATGGTTATCATATTCTTTTCCATTTTATCCTCCGTATTTGTAATAGGCTGCACAGGTGCCTTCTGATGAAACCATGCATGAACCTACAGGGTTTTCCGGAGTACATCTTTTTTTGAAGAGTTTACAGTCTCCGGGACGTTTTTTTCCTTTCAGAACCTCTCCGCACAGACATCCTTTTGGCTCAGGTGTATCCTTAGTCTTTATTTCAAACTTTTTAGCCGTATCGAACATCTCATATTCTTTTACAATCCCCAAACCCGACTTGGGAATGACCCCTATACCACGCCATACAGCATCTACAGGTTCGAAAACCTCGTACATTTTTTGCTGTGCTTTGACGTTCCCTTCCTTTGATACAATTCTTGAATACATATTTTCCAAAACGATATTTCCATTTGTAATATTGTCTACCATTACCTTGATGGAATACAGTATATCCAATGGTTCAAAGCCTGCCACTACACCAGCCTTTTCCATATTATACGCCACATGAGAGAAAAAGTCTGTGCCTATTATTGCAGCAACATGTCCGGGATACAAAAATCCGTCAATCTGTAGTTCATTGTCGCCTGCCAGAGTTTTGATTGCTTCGGGCATTGTCTTGTTTGCAGTTAGAACTGAATAATTCTTAATGCCCTCACTTCTTGCCTTTGACACAGAAAGTGCTATTACCGGCGTTGTGGTTTCAAACCCAACTGATAAAAAAACAACCTCCTTGTCTGGATTCTCTCTCGCCAATTCCACTGCGTTAAGCGGAGAATATACCATTTGGACGTTGCTGCCTTGGGCTTTCTTGTGAATTAGTGTACTGTTATTCCCGGGAATTCTCATCATATCGCCGAAAGTAGTAATAATAACATTTTTGTTATCTGCAAGTTCTGTTGCACTGTCAATATATGACGTAGGCGTTACACAGACAGGACAACCCGGCCCGGAAATAAGTTCTATCTGCGGGGGAAGAAGTGACCGAAGTCCATATCTTGAAATAGCCATTGTATGGGTACCGCACACTTCCATTATCTTCAATCTGCGTCCAGAGTAGCCTTGCAGGCTTTGCACAATTTTGCCTATAACTTCACTGTCCCTGAATTCATCTATATAGTTTCTCATTTAATGCCAAGCTCCTTTATTTCATTGAATATATCTATTGTTTTAAGTGCCTCCTCCTCATCAAGAACCTGTATGGCACATCCTGCATGCACAAGAACGTAGTCTCCTACCTTTACATTTTCCAAAAGCTCTATAGAAACCTTGTTAGTTACTCCCATCATTTCTACATTACTGCTGTTTCCATCAATACTTACAACCTTTGCAGGTAATCCCAAACACATATTTTATTCCTCCTGTTGTTATATATTTTGTTAGCTGTATTTATAAAATTAGATTATATACATTTACACACATTAATGAGTATATACCCTGATGTGTTACATTTCAATCTTCAAGAGTTGGAAAGAAGAATCACTGTCTCTTTTGTATCATTTGTGAGATTGCCATTATTGATTGTCCCAACGATATTCCTCCATCATTTGCAGGAACCTCGGAATGAACAAAAACCTTAAAGTCTTGTTTTTCCAATAAATCCACTGTTATTTGAAGAAGAGTTACATTTTGGAATACTCCTCCGCTTAAAACAACGTTATTTAAATCATTTATTTTTCTGATATGCAAACAGCCCTCAAGTACTATATCCGCTATTGTGGAATGAAATCTGGTTGAGATATACTCTGGACCGTTTCCAGTCAGAATATCCTCAACAATCTGCTTAATAATACAGTTTGTGTTAACTTTAAAGCCTTGTTCTGTATTTTCAATATCTAAACGGTATGGTTCGGTGCAGCATAAATCAGCATAATATTCCAGTTCGATAGCGGCCTGTCCTTCATAGCTGATATCTGTTTTAATACCAAGCAATGCCGAAACTGCATCAAAAAAACGACCCATACTTGAAGTAAACGGACTGTTTATTTTCTTTTCCAGCATTTTTAGAATAAAAATTATCTCTTCCTTACTTCTAGCTTTAAATGCCGGAAGTTTATCAGTAATTTCCATTATGTTTTTAAAAACACCATCCTCTGCGGCATATAAATAACTTAAAGCCATACGCCAAGGATGTTTTACTGCAGAATCACTTCCCGGCATCATAACATAGTCCAGATGTCCGGCTCTATTGAAACCGTAATAGCCTCCCGTAAAAAACTCTCCGCCCCATATGTTACCATCCTCACCGTAGCCTGTTCCATCAAAGGAAACTCCTATTACTTCACCTTTCAGCCGGTTCTCTACCATACAAGAAGCAATATGTGCCTTGTGATGCTGAAGGGCAATTTTATCAATATCCGGTTGACTAAGTGCATATTGAGATGAATAGTAATTGGGGTGAAGGTCATATGCTATGCATTGGGGTGAAATGTCAAACAACCGTTTGAAGTGCTCAATCCCATTACGAAAAGCAATATTGGTACTTTCATTTTCTAAATCCCCAATATGATGACTCAAATAAAAGTTCTTGCCTTTATTCAGGCAAAAAACATTTTTGAGTTCCCCTCCGCAGGCAAGAACCGAAGGTATTTCAACATCTTCGTTCAAATCAAGCAATTCGTGTACATTTATAGAGACAGGCTTTGGTACATAGCCCCTTGCCCTTCTTATGATGTATTCTTTGTCCTTGAATACTCTGGTTACAGAGTCATCTGTTCTTATATATATTTCCCTGTTGTTGGTCAGGTAGGCATCTGCAATTCCCTCAAGTCCTTCCATTGCCTCCTCGTCCAGGAAAAAAATAGGTTCACTGCTCAAATTTCCGCTGGTCATAACCAAAAGTTCAGGAAAGCCTTCTTCTTCATATAACAGATGATGAACGGGTGTATAGGGCAGCATAACCCCAAGGTACCTGTTAAGATGAGCGATGGCATCAGGCAGTATTCCACCATATATTCTTTCAAGTAAAACTATGGGACTTGCAGGTGAATTTAGTAAACTCATTTCAGCAGGGCTGATTGTACAATATTTTTGAGCTGTCTTGAAATCTTTTGCCATAACCGCAAAAGGTTTGTCATCTCTATGTTTTCTGATTCTGAGTCTTTCAACGGCCTCTTTGTTCAGTCCGTCACATGCCAGGTGATATCCGCCTATTCCTTTTACTGCAACAATATAGCCCTTTTTAATCATATCAGCAGTATACCGAATACATTGACTGCTGGTTTTAATTTCCGGTATCACTTTACCTGTTTCATCGGCAACACTTAGACTAGGGCCGCAATCATGGCAGGAAACGGGCTGTGCATGATACCGTCTGTCAGAAGGTTTTGTATACTCCTGTCTGCAAATTTTACACATCTCAAAACAGGCCATAGTAGTCTTATCCCGGTCATAGGGGATATTCTTAATTATGGTAAACCTCGGGCCGCAGTTGGTACAATTAATAAATGGATACTTATATCTTCTGTCACTTTTATCTTTCATTTCTCTTAGACAATCCCCGCAAGTGGCAACATCCGGTGAAATGAAAACAAGCCCCTTGGAATTTTTTTGGCTGTGCCGTATCTCAAAATTCCTAAAGCCTTGATATTCTATCTCACTATATTCTATTGATTCAATTAATGATAAAACAGGTGCACATTTTTTTATTTCATCTATAAAATCAGCCGTCACCTGAAAATCTCCGTCAATCTCTATTATTACGTTACTGTCAGAGTTACCTACCCAACCTTTAAGACCAAAACTTTCAGCCAGATTAAAAATAAAGGGTCTGAAGCCAACTCCCTGTACAATACCTGTTATGATAATTCTGTAACCTGTCATATATAACTTAAATTTATCTCCTAACTGACTATGCTCAAGTAATCCTTTGCAACCTTCATGTCCTTTGTTATCTGATTTATCAATTCTTCTACATTGTTAAATTTCTTTTCATCACGTATTTTTTTCAAAAAGAATACTTCAATTTTTTCACCGTAAATATCCTGATCAAAGTCCATAATATGAGTTTCAACAGTTTTCTCTCTTACATCCTCAAAAGTAGGGTTATATCCAACATTTGTCATACTATTGTATAAATGACCGTTTAACAGTGTTTTTGTAATATATACACCATTGTGAGGCAGTACAAGGTACTTTTCAGGATGAATATTCGCAGTAGGAAATCCTATTGTATTACCTACACGTCTTCCATTTACAACCTCTGCTATAATTGAATAATTCCTCCCCAACAGTTTATAAGCTGTTTCAAGATTTCCGTTTATAATAGATTGCCTTATGCTGGTACTGCTTATTATCTCGCTATCACAGGTAATTGGCGGGATAACTACCACCTTAAACCCATACTTCTTTCCTAACTCCTCCAGTAAAGGTATGTCTCCCCCGCCCTTATAGCCAAATCTGTAGTCATGGCCTGCAACAGCAAGCTTTATATTCAGCTTGTTTTTAAGAATATTTACAACAAATTCTTCGGGAGACATTCTGGAAAATACTTCATTGAACTCATCAAGATAAAGATAATCTAGGGTAGTTTCACTTAAAAGTTCTATTTTCTTAGTTTCTGTAAGTAACAGAGGCGTAATAAGCTTTTTTCTAAGAATATTTTCTGTATGTCTTGTAAAAGTATAAACCACTGATGATAGTCCGTTTAGTTTGGATTCTCTTATTAATGTGTTAATAAGAGCCATATGTCCGATATGCAAGCCGTCAAAATTACCAAGACCAACACCGGTATAGCAACTGAATATATTGTTAGCATCATTTGAATGAATAACCTGCATATTATGTCTCCTTAGTGTTCATCTTTAAAGAACTTTTTTGATTTTAAATATAAAGTATTTCCCTTTTCAAAAACTTCTCCTAGCCCAAGAAAACTATTATTATCATATACTCTGTAAAAAGTATTTTTATATTTGTTTTTTTCTACTTCCAGCCATACTCCGTTATTATACTTGAAAAGTTCTTCCTTGTTTAATTCTATACTCTCATACTCTTCAAATATCTTTTCAACAGGCAATAAATGACCTTCAAGAGATTCAGTCTCTGACAGTTGTACTATTTCTTCCATGGTCAAAGCATTATCAAGGTCATATTGTCCTGCTCTCGTTCTTACCAGAAATGACATATGCCCACCGCAGCCAAGACTCTCTCCAATATCATGGCATAGTGTTCTTATATATGTTCCTTTTGAACAGTGAACATCCAAAAGAACTTTTTTTACTGCAAATTCTTTTGTAACGCCTTCAGATTCGAATATTGCCTTGTCATCCCAAATTCTGATAACGTCTAAATTAAATATATGAATAGTTCTTGATTCACGTTCTATTGTCTGGCCCTGTCTGGCCAATTCATAAAGCTTTTTTCCGCCAATCTTTATAGCAGAATACATTGGAGGAAGCTGTTCTATAGTACCCATAAAATTCGTAATTGTTTTTCTAATTTCATTTTCCGTTACGTCAATGGAATGGGAAGACAAAACCTTACCTGAAGAGTCCTGTGTATCGGTTGAAATCCCCAGAGTGAGTTCCGCACGGTAAACCTTATCCTTGTCTATCATAAACTCTAAAGCCCTTGTGGCATTACCTATACATAAAGGTAAAACTCCAACTGCCGAAGGATCAAGAGTACCTGCATGCCCTATCTTTTTTTGACCAGTTATTCTTCTCATATACCCTATCACATCAAAAGATGTCATTCCGGCGGGTTTTAAAACATTTAAAATACCATTCATATTTATCCCCGTTTAAGTTTGTTCTTGATAGTGTCGATCAATTGATCTTTAACATCTTCAATACTGCCTTTCATTGTACACCCGGCAGCCCTTTTATGTCCACCGCCTCCAAAAGCGGCTGCAATCTCAGAAACATCTACGTAGGCTTTTGACCTTAAATTTACACGGATTTCGTTACTACTCTTTTCTTTTATAAGAACGGATACTTCCACTGCTTCTATTGACCTTCCTATATTTACAAGTCCGTCGCAGTCTTCATCTTTAGCACCAGTTGACTGTAGAATGTCCTGTGTAATAGCTGTTACGGCCAACAAGTCATTTTCATACAGTTCCAAAAGCTCTATTGCTTTCTGAGTAAGTTTAAGCTTTACAAAAGTAGTATTGTCAAATATTTTCTGTGAAAGATCAGCAATATCAATACCGGTTGAAAGCAGCTCTGCTGCTGCTCTATGAGTCCCAGCAGTAGTGTTACCGTACTTGAAACCACCTGTATCTGTTGCAATGGCAGTATAAATGCACTTTGCCATATCCTTATCAATTTCACAATTCATCTCTTTAAGCAGTACGAATATAAGTTCACCGGTTGATGCAGATAAAGCATCAACATGGTTATACTGAGCAAACTTTGTATTTGTAATATGGTGATCAATGTTTATAGTGACCGGAGCTTTGAAGAAGATATCTGCTCTTGATGCAAGTCTCCCTACATCACCGGTATCAAGTGCAATATTCAGTGCCATAACCTCATCATTTTCACTGATAAACCCCACAAACTCGATTCCGGGGAGGAATTTGTAGGTATTAGGTACATTTTCTTCCAAGTACACTATTACCTTTTTGCCGGTTTTCTTTAATGCCAAAGCTAAAGCAAGAGATGAACCTATTGCATCGCCATCAGCAGAGATGTGAGGAAAAATAGCTACACTTTCTGCTCTTTCAATTTCCTTTATTAATCCTTTTTCCATTGTTATATCCCCCGATAATTTAATTAAACATGTTATTCGGTAAATTCTTTTTTCGCATCATCAAGAAGCTTATTAATATGAATACCATGTTCAATAGATGTATCAAGTTCAAAATGTATCTCAGGTGTATATCTTAGCTGCACTCTATGCCCAAGCTCTCGTCTGATGAAACCTGCGGCACTTTTCAAAGCACTAATGGCATTTTTCTTTTGTTCTTCATTTCCTAAAACACTGACAAATACCTTAGCATATCTTAAATCCTTGGTTACAGCGCAGGAAACTATACTAACCATACTTGGAAGTCTCGGATCCTTTATCTCATTTTGTATTATATTGCTTATTTCCTTTTTTACTTCTTCTGATATTCTTACTATTCTGTCTGCCATACTATTAGCCTCCATCTGCCGCTATCGGCTGAATATTTTTATAAGACTTCTCCCTTATTCACATGTAGCGAATAAAGAAGGCTAATCATACAATACTAATGCAATTATTGACATATATACATTGTTAAATACAGAATGTCAATTCATATTCAAAATTCATTTTAATATGTAAATAGGTTGAATTGGATAAACCTCCAACTTCAACCTATTTTACTTACAGTACTTTTATTGTTATCTCTTTACTTCTTCCATAATGAAGGCTTCAATTACATCGCCTTCCTTAATGTCATTGAAACGCTCAACAGATACACCACATTCATAACCTTGAGCAACTTCTTTAACATCATCCTTAAACCTCTTGAGAGAAGCAAGCTTACCTTCGTGAATAACAATACCTTCTCTGACAACCCTAACCTCGGAATTTCTCTGTACCTTACCGTCAGTTACATAAGCACCTCCGATGGTTCCCACACCTGAAACCTTGAATGTCTGTCTGATTTCAATGTGTCCGAGTACCACTTCCTGATAGGTTGGTTCAAGCATACCATTCATAGCGGCCTGAACATCTTCTATTGCCTTGTAAATAACGCTGTATAGTCTCATGTCAACTTCTGCATTCTTTGCAGCCTCAGTAACATTCGCACCAGGTCTTACATTAAACCCGATGATTATAGCATTTGAAACCTGAGCCAAAGTTACATCTGTCTCGGTAATTGCACCAACCGCACCATGTATGGTCTTTACTCTTACCTCTTCATTGCTTAATTTTTCAAGCGACTGTTTTACTGCTTCAACAGAACCTTGAACATCGGCTTTTATAATAATATTTAAATCTTTTACTTTTCCTTCTTTTATCTGAGTAAACAGATCTTCAAGAGTAACCTTTGCAGTTGCTTTAAACTGTTGTTCCTTCTGTTTGAACTTACGCTTCTCAACCAGCTGCTTTGCTACCTTTTCATCAGTTACTGCATAGAATATATCTCCTGCTTCAGGAACCTCGTCCATACCCAGAATTTCAACCGGCATTGAAGGTCCGGCTGCTTTGATTGAATAACCTTTGTCACTTGTCATTGCCTTGATTCTACCAAATGTTGAACCTGCAACTAATGAATCTCCGGTTTTCAATGTACCTCTCTGGACAAGAACCGTAGCAACAGGTCCTCTTTCCTTATCAAGCTTTGCTTCAATAATTGTACCTTTTGCTTGTCTTTCCGGGTCTGCCTTTAATTCAAGCATATCCGCAGCCAGAAGTACCATTTCAAGCAATTGATCTATATTTTCTCTCTTTTTTGCGGAAACAGGAACCATTATTGCATCTCCGCCCCATTCTTCCGCTACAATTCCATACTCTGTAAGTTCCTGCTTAACTTTGTCAGGATTTGCGCCCGGCTTATCAATCTTGTTTATAGCAACTATAATTGATACATTTGCAGCCTTAGCATGGTTGATTGCTTCAATTGTCTGAGGCATAACACCATCGTCAGCAGCTACAACGAGTATTGCAATATCTGTTGCCTGAGCTCCTCTGGCACGCATTGCAGTAAACGCTTCGTGACCCGGTGTATCCAAGAAGGTTATAAGCCTGTCATTTGCTTTAACCATGTAAGCACCTATGTGCTGTGTAATTCCACCAGCTTCGCTTTCTATAACGTGCGCACTTCTGATGGCATCAAGCAATGATGTCTTACCATGGTCAACGTGTCCCATAACAACAACAACCGGCGGTCTTGGCTGGAGCTTGGAGTCATCTTGAACTTCATCATCATCAAAGAGTATATCCTCTTCGCTTACCTGAATAGCTTTTTCTGTCTTTACTCCATATTCTTCAGCAATTACTGTAGCTGTTTCAAAATCAACCTCGTTATTAAGCGTTGCCATTACACCATAAGCCATCAATTTCTTGATAATGTCTGTGGAAGTCTTTTTAAGGGACTCAGCCAGATCTTTTACTGTAAGTGACTCAGGAATGGTTATGGAAGTAAGTACTGCCTTTGGAGGAATGTACTTCTCCTGAATCCTTTCATTTCTTTTATTTCTTTGCTTCTTCTTCTTTCCATCATCATTATAGAACTCATTAAAAATATAGTCTTCAGAGAGAATTTCAGAAACTCCCTTTTTCTCAATAACTATCTTCTGAGGTCTGAATCTTTGCTTTGTAGTTGAATTGTTGTTCTTAGGTAATTCTTTCTTTTGCTTTTCTTCCCTCTTAACGCTCTTATCGAAATCTTTACCTTGGAACTCTCTTCTTGCCTCATTTCTCTGTGAGTCAAAAGCTTCCTGTGCTACTGAAGCATCAGGCTTCGGAATATCCAGATTTTGTTGTCTGAACTGACCCTGCGGTCTGTCTGATCTCTGGTTATTATACTGACCCTGTGGTCTGTCTGATCTCTGGTTGTTGTACTGACCCTGCGGTCTGTCTGATCTCTGGTTGTTATACTGACCCAGTGGTCTGTCTGACCTCTGGTTGTTGTACTGACCCTGTGGTCTGTCTGATCTCTGATTGTTGTACTGACCCTGTGGTCTGTCTGATCTCTGATTGTTGTACTGACCCTGTGGTCTGTCTGACCTCTGGTTGTTGTACTGTCCCTGTGGTCTGTCTGATCTATGGGTGTTGTATTGACCCTGTGGTCTGTCTGATCTCTGTTTGTTGTACTGTCCCTGCGGTCTGTCTGACCTCTGGTTGTTGTATTGTCCCTGTGGTCTGTCTGACCTCTGGTTGTTGTACTGTCCCTGTGGTCTGTCTGTTCTTTGTACAGGCTTCTCATGTACGGGAACGTTGTTAACAGGTGAACTGTCATTTTGAGTAGCCATCTGTTTTTCAGGGTTACCATGAGATTCTTTATTATCTGATGAAACCGCCTCATCCGGCTTCTTAGCCCCACCACTCTGCTGTGGCTTAGTCTCTGGCTGTGCAGATGGTTGAGCACTTTCAGGCTTGCTAATACTTTTTGGCTCTTCTTTTTTAGCGGCAGCAACCTTATTGTTTAACTGTGCTGATTCCGCATTTGAGCTATCACTTAATACTTTAGATTCAATTCCCTTGTTATCCGCCACAATTTTTTCCTCTTTATGAATGTCCTGATTTAATATTTTTGAATTATTTAAACTATCTTCTTTATGTGCAGTTGTTTCCTTTGGCACTACCTTCTGCACTTCATTCTTACCACTACTTGCCACATTCTGTTTATTTCTAAAATCCGGTTTAGCATCCCTTACAAAGCCAGGTCTTAAACCCGATGTACTTGATTCTACTTTAACAAAATCATTTCTATAATTTTTCTTTTGGACATTTTTTGTTTCATTCTTCGGAAAAGTGTTAGATTCCGTTGAATCATCTGTTTTACTATCAATAATTATTTCAGTTGTTCTGATAATTCTTGGTGCACTTTTATTATCTTTCTTTACTTCTTTCTTTTTTTCTGCTGTATTTGCACTTTCAGTTACCGCTTTCTTTTCTCCAGCCTCATTTTTCTTGTCATCATGCTTTATAACACCTATATGCTTATATAGTGCATCTAATTCATGAGGTTCAAGAAGGCTCATATGATTTTTTACGTTTACATTTATCTCAGCAAGCTTTTCCATCAACCTTTTACTTGTAGTATTAAGTTCTTTGGCCAGCTCGTATATTCTAGCTTTTTCCAAAACCTTCACCCCCTGTTTCGTTTGTTGAATTATCTATTAATTTAAGAAGGCCATTTTTAAAATCTTTT
>JAEZIU010000283.1 GCA_023436485.1 Bacillota bacterium
GCACTTTTTGATGCAGGAATGTCATATGCTCTCAGTCAGGTTATTGATTTGCTGGTAAATGATGTGGAGGGAATACATCTGTATACCATGAATAACCCTATAGTTGCAAAGAGGATCTGTGAAGGCATAAAGAATATTATTTAAGGAAAAGTACATAATCCACAGATATGATAAAAGCCGCTAATAGCGGCTTTTATTGGTGGAGGTGTAACCCCCCCTATTTCCTGTAGCTTGATATAATGTAAATTCTTGGTGTATATTTTCACGGAATATTATATAATAATTATAAACTACTCCTATATTTTCAAATTTTTACATTTTTCCATCTATAAAAAGAAGGGCACAAATAAAATATTTATATTGAGCCTTGATACTAAGGAGTGGGAAGTAATAATTTTTTAATTTTAAAGGAGGATGTATCATGATTTTGAAAAAAGGTTTAAAAAAGAGCTTGTGTTTTATTCTGTCCAGTATCATGACTCTTGGCATGGTGGCTACTGCTAATATGTCGGTGTCTGCAGTTGATGCCAGTGATAAAGTTTTCAAACCCCTTCCATATGAGTACAAAATGACTAGTTCAAAGCAAGGTACTATTGAAAGGTCAAGTTACAAATGGGGTACCGATACTAAGTATTTTAACGTCTATCTTCCAAATGGGTATAACCAGTCCGATACTTCTAAAAAGTATAACGTTGTATACCTGATGCACGGTGGTGGCGAAGATGAGAATTTATTATTCGGCGGACCTGGTCAGAACAAGGAATTGAAGGTAATAATTGATAATATGATTGCAAAGGGAGATATTGACCCGGTTATAGTTGTTACACCTTCATTTTACAAAGGTAATAATGATGTTGCAGGTTTTCCTCAGGAATTAAGCACTACTCTTATTCCGTTGGTTGAAACAAAATATAATACCTATTTAAAGTCAAACAGTGCTGCAGATATGAAGGCTTCCAGAGATCACAGGGCCTTTGGCGGCTTCTCAATGGGTTCGGTATGTACCTGGTATACATATATTAATTGCCTTGACTATATTAAATATTTTATGCCTTATAGCGGTGACTGTTGGGCATTAGGTTCAACAGCCGGAAGCAGTAAACCAACCGAAACAGCACAGTATCTGGCAGATGTTGCAAAGAAAGCCGGTTATACAGCACCGCATGACTTCAAGCTGTTCTGTGCTACAGGCAGTGACGATATTGCATATCCTAATATGAGACCTCAGATAGATGCAATGAAAAAACTAACAGATACTTTCGTATATTCATCTGATATAAAAAATGGAAATTTCTATTTTATGGTTGCAAGTGGTGGTACACATGCGTGGACTTGGATTAATCAGTACATTTATAACGTATTACCGGATTTGTTTAAAGATATAGCAGTAGTTCAAACCTTGGGTGATCTCAATAAGGATGGTTCAGTTGACGCAACAGATTATGCACTTTTAAAAATGCATATACTCAATATAACACCTCTTACGGGAGACGCCCTTATAAATGCTGATGTGGATAAAAACGGCGAAGTTAACGCCCTTGACTTTGCAATGATGAAAAAGTATCTGCTTGGTAGTATATCAGCTTTCTAAAATAAAGTACTAAAGGAACTTCTTTGTCAACTTAAAGTAGGAGCAGAATGTGTGCTCCTACTTTTATTATTTTATAATTTTACTACCTTATAAAGAATAATCACAAAGCTTTGTATTTTCTTCAACATTTTCTATACTTTCCATTTCAGGTCCCAACCATCCTTGAGCCAACTTTTGGACTTGGTATACAGTAAATTTTTAGCAATTAGTTTAACTGGTGGTTGTGTAAATAACTGAAAAATCCACGACATCTCTGTAGTGGATTTTATGCCTAAAATGAGAGTCATTGATACAAGTTAATTATTGTGTATATGTTGCATTTCAAGATGGGGGTGCAGCAAAAAATAGGCACTTAATGATGCACAAAAATATAATCTTATTTTTTGATATTTTTCTCATTAATGGTTTACCTGAAAAAATCGAATGGATAGCAAATATATATTTTTTATTACCTCCGTACGAGAATATATCAACGGTTTATACTTGAGTAGATGCCCCTCTTGGTGTAAGGTAATACGTCTGTCAAGGCTTAGTCGACTGGCCTTTCGTTCCATAAAGGAATAAGTACGTCATTTAATATAGTACCACTTAACCAACTTATTTCATATAGTGTATAGCAAACATAACGTTAAGGAGTTTGAAAATTTAGATGAATAATTATATGCCTTCTCCTCAGTTTCTTCCCGAAGCAAATGCGATATCAATTGTAAATCATCCACCTGAAATTCACCCAGGTACTCCTGTCAAAATAGTTAAACCTTGGCTTGGAAATCTATGCACCGTCCAATTACCAGATGGTATGATCCATCGTTGGTTTGCCTGGTTTGAACTAAGATCCGAAAACCCTTATTTAATTCCCGGCAGCTTTGCTACAGTTATAAATTCAACCGGACATGGCAACCCCCCGCATGTTGAAGTTGGTACAAGAGTAACGATTGTAAAATGCATTCCAACATATTTCTATGATTTAACGCTGAATAACGGTGAGTACCACAGATGGCTTGCAGAATTTGAGTTAGCAAACCCTATATAAACACTAACATGTCACAAAATAATGGTGGCAGGTTACGTGGATATAAATCTTGAAAAAGAGGATAAAATTCATGGCAACGAAACTATTTCCGCCTAATGCATCAAGAGTTGAATTATGTCCATACCTTTTTACCTGAGGGTGTCGGGTATCCCTCTTCTGTAAGCCATCTTGATATTGCCGATGGTGTCATGCCTTCGAGGAAAAGTTTATATATTTTTCGTACAACTCCAGCTTCTTTCTCAACAATTACAGGTATCTTATCCTCTCCTTTTTTGTATCCAAGGAATTGACCAAAATATACCCTATAAAATGGACATCAAAAAGTTTAGAAACCCTTGTTGTGGGCAAACCGCGAAATTATAGGCCCTTGTTTGTGGACAATTAGGGGTATAAACTTTAACATAATGTGTCGAGTCAAAATGGTGCAAGGTGAGTTGACGAAAAGGATTCATTTTTTATAATTATTTTTTGGTAACTTTCTTCTGCTACTCCTAAAATAACCAATTGGGTCTGATTTTCCATCAACAGTTTTTCTTGTTTTGTCCTTATATTCTGCCGGTTCCGTTAAAGTTAAGGTATAAGGGTGGTCTTCAATTACAGGTATTGACTTGGATATGAGTTTTTCAATATCTTTCAGATATGGCTTTTCATCCGCATCACAAAAAGAAA
>JAEZIU010000284.1 GCA_023436485.1 Bacillota bacterium
TTGTAGTTAATGAAAACCAAAGCACGAACCTAAAGGGCCTTTTTGCGGCAGGAGACTGTACGGGAGGATTTAAACAAATTGCAACTGCGGTTGGACAGGGTGCCATGGCTGGGAGGAGAATGATAGAATTTATAAGAAATAATTCCTGAAAAATAAGCAAATTTTCCTGAAAAATGTGCTGTAAATGCCTGTTTTCGGGGAAAACATCTTGCATACAGTATTTACCTCGTTTTTGTACATATTGAAAATATTTACAATTAGTGATAAAATATGACCACGCCTTAAAAGTAAAATAGTATTACTTGAATAGGAGATATAATATGTTTGTCATATTTATTTTATTGTGGATAATTTCTATTCTGTTAATTTATGCAAACCCTAAAGAATATTGGGCGTGGTGCGCAAGCCTTTGCCTGCTATTTAACGGCTTTGGCGGGTTGTCGGCGGTTATAAGTGAAAACTTTATTCCTTTTATACAAGGTTATGGCAATGAAAGACTTATTATGGCCAGCCGTATACTCAAGGGTACAGCAGACATTTTTCAGCATTACTTTGCTACATATCTATTTTTGGTTTTTGTACTTTTATTTACAAACTTTCTTAATATTCAAATGAAATTAATAGTTAAAAAAGCAATTGTGGGTGTGCTGTCAATTCCGAGTCTCCTTATGTTTTTCATTTATCCCATTACACCCGATTTCAACCCAAATTATAGCGTCCTGTCCTGCTGGGTATGTGTTTATACTCTTCTGGCAAATATAATTCTTATAATAAGCATCATTAAAGAAAGGGATGACTATACCAAAACACAGAGAATTCTCACGGCTTTATTTGCACTGCCGGCTACAATGTGCATTCTCTGGACAAGTTTTATAGCGGTGGCTCTAGGCTATAGTAATGTTTGGCATATTAATGTCTGGGTAATAGCATGTGAAGCCATTTTATTTTTTGTATTATGTATGAAATACGGTATGTTAGGAGTACGTTTTAGGATAGAAAGAATAAATATCGATAACAATATAGACTCTGTTATCGGTGGGATGAGTATCGTTTCTCATGCAATAAAGAATGAAGTTTCAACTATTAATTTATGTGTAGACACTATAATGTGCGTTGAAAAAACAAGCACCGGAATGGACAATAAATTATCTATTATAAAGGATTCCTGCAAGAATCTTTTGGAATTTACCAAAAAACTTAACGAAATAAAGCTGTATAAGATGAATTTTAAGCCATGTCTTTTAAGTGAAATCATATCCAAGGTAATAAATCAGGTTACACCTTCTATCTACGAAAAAAATATCCAGATTATTTATGAAAGTAAAATAGATATAACTATGCTTATTGATTCCATTCATGTATCGGAAGTGCTTAAAAATCTTATTATAAATGCTATTGAGGCTATCCACACCGAGGGTGTTATTAAAGTAAATACTCAGTTTATAAATAACAAGAAATTGTGTATAACAGTTTCGGACAATGGAGTAGGTATTCCCAAAGATTATATAAATAAAGTTATGACTCCGTTTTTCTCTACCAAAAAAGGAAAGAATAATTATGGATTAGGATTAAGTTATTGTTTTAAAGTTATGAAATCACACAATGGAAGCCTCCAAATAAAGAGCAAGGAAAATCAGGGGACAGAAATGTGTCTTATATTTCCTGTTAATAAGGTTGTGCATGTATATAGTAAATCATTAACTAATTCTAAAAATTGCAATTTGTAATTACTGTGTATCTCCCATCAAAAAATATTGACAAGTTTAGAATACTTCCTCATGCTTGGGCATAAAAATAAATGTGTAAAGGATGAATATTCATAAATACAACTTTTAACATTTAAATGTGAGGTGCATAAAAATGCGAAAACTATTATGTCTGTTTATGGTATTTGGAATTATTTTAACTATGCTAGCAGGCTGTGGATTTAAAGGTAAAGAGGCTAACAGTGATGAATTAACTCCTGTCAGCAGTCTTACTATGGGGCAGGATGAAGCTAATGGCTTAAAGGATAAAACTCCGGTTCAGTTATACTTTATCAATGAACAGGGTACAAAACTCGCTGCAGAAACAAGGTATATACAAAATACAGATGCGGGCAAGGGCAATGAACATATGGCAACAATTGTTCTCAAGGAACTTATAAGCGGTCCTGCTAAAGGCAGTCTTTTAAAAGCTTCGGTTCCAAAGGAAACAAAAGTAACTACAGATGTAAAGATCAAGGATGGTGTAGCAACTGTCAACCTTTCAAAGGACTTTATTGATAAGCATCAAGGGGGCAAAAAGAATGAACAGCTCACTTTATACTCAATTGTTAATACCCTTACAGAAATAAAGGATATAAAATCCGTACAGTTCAGAATAAACGGAAAAGTCACTAAAGAGTTCAAGGGTAGTTACCAAATCGACATAGCTTATTCAAGAGATGCTCATCTTATAAGCAATGAACCCGGTAAAGACAGCTCAATAAAAACAACCACCGAAGATAAGGATAATACACGAGACAAAACAGCGCAGCCAACAAAAGAAGATAAAACCAAAAAGACAAATTCCGATACGGAAACAAATGCTGATTTGGAAGATGAAATTTTAGAATAATTCCGGTTGGCCATCTGTTATATACAACAAGGTATCTTTTAGGATAACAGCTCCTTCAAGATACCTTGTTTTTTTGCAGTGAAAATTTATATGTCCCGGGAAGAAAAAATCAGTGATGACAGCACCCGCCGCATACATGTTTATTGGGGCAATCTCCCCCGGAGTCTTTTCTGGACTGTATAATATTTACATTCTTAAAAACGGTTTCAAGATCATTGTTTCCGCAGTCAGGGCATTTAATCTCCTTGTTTTCACGTTGGGACATTTTGGCCATTACGTTGAATTCGTTCCCGCACTTATTGCATTTAAGATCATAAAATGGCATAAATCTACCTCCTTTATTATTTTGTATTATACCATCTCAAAAAACAGGGATAAATAGTTGAATAAATAAAAACTTAAATACGGACAATAAATATTAACCATGGAGGACAAATTATGCATACAGTTTGGAAGGGATCTATCAGTTTCGGTTTGGTTAATATTCCTGTAAAAATGTTTACGGCAACGGAAGACAAGGACATACGATTTAAGTACCTTCATAAGGAATGTCATAGTCCGGTAAAGTATAAAAAGGTTTGTCCTGCCTGTAATAAGGAGGTTCAACCTGAGGATATTGTCCGGGGTTTTGAGTATGAACCCGGTAAGTACGTTATAATGAGCGGCGAAGATTTTGATTCTCTTCAGGTTAAAAGCGAGAAAACAGTTGAAATAGTAGACTTTGTAAAACTTGAAGAAGTCGATCCCGTATATTTTGACAAGACATATTTTCTTGCGCCTCAGGAGACCGGAGGAAAAGCCTATACACTTCTGAGAGAGGCCTTGGGACAGAAAGAAAAAATTGCAGTTGCCAAAATTACCATAAGAGACAGGGAATCACTTGCTGTTATAAGGGTATACAAAAAATTGCTGGTACTTGAAACAATATTTTATCCTGATGAAGTAAAAGATTCGGCACAAGTACCCGGTATACCTGAAAATGCCAAGACAACTCAAGCAGAGTTGGATATGGCTACACAGCTTATAGAAAATCTGACTACTGCATTCGACCCGTCAAAATATGTGGACACCTATAGAGAAAAGCTTGTTGAACTTATTAATGCAAAAGTTGAAGGAAAACAAGTAGTCGCAAGAAAAGAAGTTCAAAAGGAAAATGTTGTAAGCCTCATGGAGGCATTGAAACAAAGTATACAAATGTCAAAGGGGAATAATAAAAATGAAAAAGATAAGGACGCTGATAAGGCTGATAAAAGTGTTAAGGATGTTAAAAACCACAAAAAAGACCAGGTATCAGAGGTAGAAAAAAGCGAAAATGTAACAACGGAAGAAAAACCAAAGAAGCGTACAAGGAAAACCAGAGAGAAGGTTGAATCATGAACTGGATTATACCAATGGAGCCGGTAATTTGTCCCGACGTAAAAGAGGGTTCCGGCTACATCCATGAAATAAAATGGGATGGTATAAGAGGAATGGTTTATATACAGGATGGAAATGTTAAAATCTACACAAAGAAAGGCAAAGAGAGGACAGGCTTCTATCCTGAACTTGATGTTTTTAAAAAGGGTCTTGGAGGCAAAAATGCAATACTCGATGGCGAATTTGTTGTTCTGGATGAAGACGGAGTTCCCTCCTTTTATAAAAGCCTCATACGGGAACGTGTACGCAATAGCGGCAAATTGCAATACTACACAAGTTCGTACCCTGTTTGCTATATGGTATTTGATATTTTGCAGTATGGGGACAATATCCTTGTGAATATGCCCTTAATTGAAAGAAAACAGATTCTTGAAGAAAATCTAAGTTCGTTAACAGGCAACGATACTAAAATATTTGTAGCTAAGATGTACAAAGACGGCAAAAATTTGTTTGAAAAAATGAAAGCACAGAACATGGAAGGCATCGTTTCCAAAAAAACAGACAGCTTGTATATAGGCGGAAAAAAACATGACGCATGGTTTAAGACAAAGTTTATTAAAAAAATGCTTTGCGTAGTTGGAGGAATACAATGGAAATATTTGCAGCCTAACTCGTTGGTTATGGGAATAAAACCAAGAGACAGCGAAAAACTCGTATACGTGGGTAAAGCGTCTATTGGACTTAAACAATCTGATTTGATGCTTATAAAGGAGTACAGCGGGCAGCTTGAACAGGAGGAATGCCCCTTTACCACTGATGAAATTATTCAGCTGGACAGGACAGGCGAAAAGTTTACATGGCTGCATCCTGCTCTTACATGTTGGGTTAGTTTTTTGGAACTGACAAATGACGGGCATTTAAGACATCCCAAAATAGAAGGGTTTGCCGTTCTTCCCACGGAAGAAGCAGATGGAAAGGTGTTGACTGAATAATGGCTGCAGTAACGGAAATAATCAAAGTAGAAATTGAGAACAAAATAATTGATATAAAAAATCCTGATAAGCTATTCTGGCCGGAAGCCGGGGTTACCAAGCTTGAGTTCGTGAAAACCATGACAAAGCTGGCACCATTTTTAATAAAATATTCAAAAAACAGAATGTTGACCTCAATACGCTATCCTCACGGGATCAACGACAAAAGCTTTTTTCAGAAGGAAAAGCCTCAAGGTACCCCCGAGTGGGTGGAAACAGTGGAATTCAACCAAAAAAACTATATTGCCTTAAACTCTGCTGCCACACTTGTATGGCTTTGTACTCAGGCTGCCTTGGAACTTCACACCAGCTTCAATATTCATGAAAAGCCAAACCATCCCTCCAGTCTTGTATTTGACTTGGACCCGGACGATGACCTTCATTTTGAGGATGTTGCAGAACTGGCAGACAGAATTCACGAAACCCTTGAAGCCTTAGGAATAACAGGGTTTATTAAAACCTCAGGCGCAACGGGGTTACAGATATTTGTCCCTACGGCTGGGAAGTTTGACTATGACACTGCCCGCAGCCTCAATGAGTTTTTTGCACAGTATTTTGCTGAAAAGCTCAAAAGCACGGTGACAATAGAAAGAATGAAGAAGAAAAGGGACGGCAAGATTTATTTTGATTGGCAGCAGATGTGGATTGGAAAAAGCATGATAACAGCTTATTCTGCAAGGGCAGTCAAAAGCGCGGCTGTTTCGGCTCCGATAGAATGGGGCGAGCTAAATAACGTGCGTCCGGAAATGTTTACCCTCAAAAATATTATAAACAGGTTGGAGCAAAAAGGAGATATCTTTGAACCAAGCCTGAAATGCGACAATTCGCCGCAGCTACACGAGATATTAAAACAGATTGAAACTACCGGGTGAAGTAAAATGTTGTTATATTAATAAATATTGTATAAAATATGGTTATGGTTAATTTAAAGAGTATCATCGTTGTATGAGTAAAGTATAACGTAAATAAATATATCGGGGGGAATCAAATGAAAGTATTAGTAACCGGAGGGGCCGGGTATATTGGGACCCATACTTGCGTTGAACTGCTTGAGGCCGGGTTTGAAGTTATCGTAGTTGATAACCTTTGTAACAGCAAGGAGGCAGCAATAGAGAGAGTAGAAAAAATCACAGGTAAAAGGTTAAAATTCTATAAAGTTGATATATTGGACAAAGAAGCACTTGAACAGGTATTTATAGATAATAAACCGGATTCTGTAATTCACTTTGCAGGACTGAAAGCTGTTGGCGAATCTGTTTCAATTCCTTTGAAATACTATCACAACAATTTAACCGGTACATTGATTTTGTGCGAATTAATGGAAAAATACGGAGTAAAGAATCTGGTTTTCAGCTCATCAGCTACTGTATATGGAGATCCTGCCAGTGTTCCTATCGCTGAGGAATTTCCGCTATCTGTTACAAATCCATACGGTAGAACAAAACTCATGATAGAAGAAATATTAAAAGATCTGCATGTTGCGGATGCATCCTGGAATATTGCTCTGCTCAGATACTTTAACCCTATCGGAGCCCATGAAAGCGGTACAATAGGTGAAGATCCAAACGGAATTCCAAACAACCTTGTACCTTACATTACACAGGTTGCAATAGGAAAGTTGAAGGAAGTCAATGTTTTCGGAAATGACTACAATACGATTGACGGTACCGGAGTAAGGGATTACATACACGTTGTAGACCTTGCAAAAGGCCATATAAAGGCATTGGAAAAGCTCTCCCGTGAACACGTTGGAGTAAGGGAATATAACCTTGGAACCGGGAACGGATACAGCGTTATTCAGATAATAAAGGCATTCTCCGAAGCTTGCGAAAAGGAAATACCTTATAGAATTGTAGGCAGAAGACCGGGAGATATTGCTGAATGCTATGCAAAGCCGGACAGAGCAAAGAAGGAGCTTGGCTGGACAGCTGAAAAGGGACTTCCCGAAATGTGTGTAGATTCATGGAGATGGCAGTCACAGAATCCGGAGGGATATAAATAATTATAATTTGGGCAAGGAGAGAAAATTAACATGAAAAACAACACAACTTTAGTAATAATGGCGGCAGGTATGGGCAGCAGGTACGGCGGTTTGAAGCAAATTGACCCTGTTGGGCCAAATGGCGAAATAATTATGGAATACTCAATCTATGATGCCATTAGAGCGGGATTTAGCAAGGTTGTATTTATAATAAAAAAAGAAATAGAGGATACCTTCAGAGAGGTAATCGGCAAGAAGATAGAGGGGATTATTGACGTTGAATATGTTTATCAAAAAGTAGACAATCTTCCTCAAGGGTTTAGTGTTCCTGATGGGAGAGTGAAACCATGGGGAACGGGACACGCAGTGCTAAGTGCCAAAAATGCCGTAAACACGCCATTTGCAGTTATAAATGCCGATGATTTTTACGGAGCTGAGACATACAAGCTTTTAAACGGTTTTCTGACAAGTAATCAGGATACAGGTAGTAAATACAAATATTGTATGGTGGGATTCGTTATAGAGAATACTCTTACCGAAAACGGTCACGTTGCCAGAGGTGTTTGCAATGTGGACAGTCAGGGTAATCTTATTGATATTCATGAAAGAACAAAGATAGTGAAGTTCGGAAATGAGACCAAATACACCGAGGACGAAACAAATTGGATTAAAATACCCCAAAAGAGTATCGTATCCATGAATACATGGGGCTTTAATCCAAGTATTCTCCAAGAACTGGAGGAACGCTTTCCTGAATTCCTTATTAACAATAAAGACAACCTCTTAAAAGCGGAGTATTTTCTCCCTACAGTAGTTGATAATCTTATCAAGGAAGGCAAAGCGGATGTCAAGGTGCTTTCAACTTCGGATAAGTGGTACGGTGTTACATATCAGGAGGATAAGCCTGTTGTAAAGAAATCAATAAGTGATATGGTTGTGGAACATAAATATCCCAGCCGTCTTTGGGAAAATATTAAATAAAACTGTACCCAACATATTACTTTGGTCACTTTATAGGTAACTATTGTATCAACTGTATATGTATGGAAAATTAATTATTGAAAAATAGGACCATATGTAATATAATGTAAAACAAATACCTGTGAAGTGAGGGAGATAAAATGTACACTGACAAAACCTTGGTTTGCAAAGAATGTGAAAATGAATTTATTTTTTCTGCGGGTGAACAGGAGTTCTA
>JAEZIU010000330.1 GCA_023436485.1 Bacillota bacterium
ATTCTTTTCAGTTAAAACCGGAGAATTGTTATGAAAGATTGCTCGATGTAATAAAGTATGGTTCTACCCAGGAAAATATTGAAAAGTCATACAGTGAGTGGTGTGCGTTAGTGGATGATTTAAAAGAAAGTTTGAGGTGAATGTTATGATTGCATAAAGTTAAATTTTGGTGATTAAATAAGGGTTATTGCTCCTTCGAGAAGTTTAAGCGTCGTAAGACGGGATGTTTTTGATAATGCTCTGAAATTCCTTTCAGATAAAGGGTACATAGTATCTTTTTCAAAGAATAGTTGGGAAATTCATGAAACAAATTCATCTAGCATACAGTCAAGAATTGAAGACATGCATACTACTTTTATAGATAGAAATCTTCAATCCCTTATTCAGATAGTAGAGGGTGGCGGGATAAAAGGCGTTGTAATTGGACGTTTTGATTCAAGTTGTAAAATGGATGTACAAACTATAAAAAGAATTTAATTACGCTAAATATAGAATCAATAAAATAATTAGAGCCAATGAAAAAGATAAGTATACAGGGGTTAGCATGAGAAAAAGTTATGAAAAAGGAAAACTAAGCAGATTTAAATATTATATTAAGTATGTAATAGAGAGCATAGCAGTGATTTTGCTAACTATATTTGCCTTGCCAATTAGAGAAAAGAGTATAATGACAGGTAAATACTCATACGTAACAATATGGGATGTTTTTAAGGATAATCAGAACCCGTCATTTATGTTTATTTTCATTATCATATCTCTTTTAGGTGCAACAATTTATTTTTGTATTAGGACCGGAATCATTAGTTTAAAAGATTAAGAATTACTAACAACCGCATTTCTATAGCGGTTTTTTATTTACTTATTGACATATACAGTTCGACTGTATATAATCAAACTATACAGTTAGACTGTATAGTTTATGGGTGGTGATAAATTGAATTTAGATAAATACCTGCCATTGACCGAAACAACCTTGTATATTCTCCTATCCCTGAATGAACCGGGCCATGGATATATTGTAATGCAAAAGGTTGAGGAGTTAAGCAACGGAAAAGTCCGAACTGCTGCAGGTACCATGTATGGAGCATTGGAAAACCTGACAAAACAGAATTTAATCAGCATTTTGGATGTCGGTGATAAGAGACGAAAGGTTTATCAGATTACTGAGCTTGGGAAAATGGTATTGCAGCAGGAAACAAACAGGCTGGCACACATTGTAGGTGTGGCCCAAAAATATGGTTACAAGATTTCAAAGGAAGTGATTATTAATAATGAAAATTAGAAAGTTTTTTATAGACCCTGTAAAAGAAGATATATGGATAAATCAAATGCTCAAGGAAGGAAAAGAACTTGTATATTCTACCGGCAGCACATATTATTTCATAGAAGAAAGCAATCCTAACGCAATTATAAAATCCGACTACAGGTATTTTAAGTCACAAAATGATTTCCAAGATTATCTTCTCATGTTTGAAGACAGTGGTTGGATGCATATCAAAGGTACTAAGTATTCAGGTGTACAGTATTTCAAAAAAACAAACTGTCCTGAAACAGATGATATATTTTCTGATGCCCCCTCTAAGGCAGCAAAATATAAGAGAATGGCCGACATGTGGCTGACTCTGGTACTGACATATATACCAATAACAATATTGCTTATCAATAAAGGCAATATAAACCTTAGGGCCTTCCTGTATCCGCAAGAGTTGTATTATACACCGGGGCTTTGGGACATGACAGGTGCGAGATTCTGGAAGGCTTTTTTATTTGAAACTCCTTTTGCAATGGGCCGAGGCTTTTCATGGCTGATATTTCCCATAATAATAGTCTTTTACGGATATTTTTATTTTAAATTGAACAAAGTATACAAAAGAGAAAAAAATATATGTTAATATTCGTTGATTTTGAAGCTACCTGCTGGGACAAAAAAGAAAAAAACAAACGGCCACATGCTGAAATAATTGAAATAGGGGCTGTTGCAACCGGACAAAATTTACAAGAAATCGGCAAATTTACTGCCATAATAAGACCTGTAATAGAGCCGGTTTTATCTGATTACTGCAAAGAGCTTACTGGCCTTAGTCAAACTGATGTAGAAATCGGCATAGATTTCAATGGGGCAATCGACCTCTTTTACCAATGGATAATGCATTACAAAAGCACTGAAAACGCCATACTGTATACGTGGGGGAACTATGACATTTTTCTCCTTAAACGAAGTCTTAGAAGGCACAGAAATAAGAATAAAGATTTTTTTAAAATGATTCAAAAAGAAGGAATAATAGATTTACAGGAGCAGTTTATGCAATGTACATCGCTCCCTTATTCCTCCTGTAATCTTGTCAAGGCACTTCAAATAATCGGCGAAAACTACCACGGTACAATGCACACAAGTATCGATGATGCTGCAAACATGATCAAGCTTTATAGGTATTTGTATAAAGTCTAGTTGGCTTTACCAAATTTAATCTGATATTTTCTGGAGAGATTTTGTCAACACAATAAATAACATAACCCAGAACAAGAAAACCCAGAATAAAAACACCTACATATCTTAATACATTAATCCATCCAAGAATATCAACATCTACAAAGAAGTATGGATATTTACTTTGAACTATTGAAATTATTCCACCGATTTTTCCCCTTACGATTATAAAAAAGAAATATGAGATTGGAACGAAAATCCAAAGTAGAGGATCAAACCATCTGAAATTTTGTTTTTTGTCAAATAACAGCCAGTCCAAAACTGTCATAATTGGTACAAAATAATGTACCAGAATATTCTGCCAGCTAAGAATTGTGTAATTTGTATCATGAGAAGTATAGAGAGGGATCAGTACAAAATGGTAAATAATAAATGTCATAGAAATAGTCATGGTGACAGCACCTTTTAGATGGGGGAAAATACGAGTAGAACCCCTGATACCAATAGTTTTAATATCAATCAGGGTTTTTACCGCAAGAATAGAAAAGAACACAAAGCACAAGGCATTACTCTGTATCGTATAGAAAATAAGCATATAAGG
>JAEZIU010000006.1 GCA_023436485.1 Bacillota bacterium
GGGTGGTGTAGCAAGTGTTGTTATCCATAAATGCTGTCAGAACCCCGATGTATTTGAAGAAATATGTATAGCCAGCAGAACACTGGAAAAATGCGAGGCTATAAAAAATAAATTGGCAGGAAGTAAAACTAAAATTCAAACAGCTCAGGTGGATGCTGATAATACTGATATGCTAATCGACCTTATCAATAAATTCAGGCCGGACATTGTTATAAATGTTGCACTTCCATATCAGGATTTGACTATTATGGATGCATGCCTTGCAACGGGTGTACATTACCTTGATACTGCAAATTATGAGCCGCCTGAGATACCAAAGTTTGAATATAAATGGCAATGGGCATACAAAGATAAATTTGAAAAAGCAGGATTAACCGCACTTTTGGGCAGCGGCTTTGACCCCGGTGTGACAAGTGTTTTCTGTGCATATGCCCAGAAACATTATTTTGATGAGATACATTATATAGATATAGTTGATGCAAATGCAGGAGATCACGGATACCCATTTGCAACTAACTTTAATCCTGAAATAAATATACGTGAAATAACTGCAAAAGGTAGCTATTGGGAAAACGGGGACTGGGTTGAAACAGAACCCCTTGAATTAAAAAAGGTTTACGATCTTCCTGAAATAGGACCAAAGGATGTTTATCTGCTGCACCATGAAGAAATAGAGTCTTTAGCACTCAATATAAAAGGTGTAAAAAGAATTCGGTTCTGGATGACTTTTTCGGAGAAATACCTTACACACTTGAAGGTACTTGAAAACGTAGGAATGACATCTATTGAACCGGTTGATTTCGAAGGCCAGAAGATTATTCCTCTGCAGTTCCTGAAGGCTGTGCTTCCCGATCCCGCATCACTTGGCCCAAGGACAAAGGGAAAAACAAATATTGGCTGTATTATACAGGGAATAAAGGATGGAAAGCCAAGAACTTATTATGTGTATAACGTATGTGTACATGAAGAATGTTATGCGGAAGTAGGTTCACAGGCAATTTCCTATACAACAGGAGTTCCTGCGATGATAGGTGCAATGATGATACTCAAGGGAATATGGAAAGGGCCTGGTGTTTTCAATATAGAAGAATTTGATCCCGATCCGTTTATGGAAGAACTGAACAGATGCGGACTTCCTTGGAAAGAGAGCTTTTCACCGGAGCTTATTGACTAGTAAGGGTACACTAAGCAGCCGCTGCCAAATGCCAAAGCTAATGAAATAGTTAGGCTGGTGGCGGCTGATTTAACTTTCAATTAAAAATTCGGCTCATGGAGGCTAATATAAATTGATTAAAGATCTGGATATAGATATAAAAAGCTTGCCGACGCCATGCTACATAGTTGATGAGCGTCTTCTCGTAAAGAATCTTGAAATTCTGGATTCAGTCCAAAAGCGTACAGGCTGCAAAATACTTCTGGCACAAAAGGGTTTTTCCATGCATTCTGTATATCCGCTGGTTGGAGAATATCTGGCAGGAGTTACTTCAAGCTCTTTGTTTGAGGCAAGACTGGGTTATGAGAAAATGGGCAAAGAGGTTCATATTTACGCCCCTGCATATATAGAAGAAGAGTTCGATGAAATAATGAAATACTGTGATCATATAGTATTCAATTCATTTCATCAATGGAACCAATATAAAGACAAAGTAAAGTCATCAGATAAAAAAATAGGCTGTGGAATTCGTATAAACCCTGAGTATTCGGAGCAGGATCATCCCATATATGACCCATGCTATAAATTTTCAAGACTGGGCGTAACCCTTCCGAATTTCAAACCTGAGGAACTGGACGGTATTGAAGGACTCCATTTCCATACAATGTGCGAGCAAAATTCAGATACACTTGAGAGAACAATTAAAGTGGTTGATGAAAAATTCGGAACTTATATAAAGAATATGAAATGGCTGAATTTTGGTGGAGGCCATCACATAACCAGACCTGATTATGACATAGAAACACTTATACGTTCAATTAAATACTTTCAGGATAAATACGGAATTGACGTATATCTGGAGCCCGGAGAAGCAGTCGCATTAAATACAGGCTATCTTGTAGCAAAGGTACTTGACACAGTAGAAAACGAAATGAACCTTGCAATACTGGATACTTCGGCAGCATGTCATATGCCTGATGTACTTGAAATGCCCTACAGGCCTAACATAATTGGTGCGGGAAAGCCGGGTGAAAACCCCGTGACCTACAGACTTGGAGGACATACTTGTCTGGCTGGGGATATAATCGGAGACTACTCCTTTAAACAAAACCTGAAGCCCGGGGATAGACTGATTTTCTGTGATATGGCACATTATACAATGGTTAAGAATAATACCTTCAACGGTGTAAACCTTCCTGCCATTGCACTCTACAGTGAAAAGGAAGGAATAAGGATAATAAAGCAGTTTAGGTATGAGGATTTTGAAGGAAGATTATCTTAATTGGCAGATGGTACTTCTGTTCATGCGGGAAGTATATCTTTGGTTAAACATATGCCAGAGATGCACTTCCTGTTTTTTTGCTATTAGGCACACACAGCTGTAATATATGTATCCTACACTATATTGAAAATAAAGTAGGAATATAGTATGATATGCAAGGGTTTGATAATACTTACAAATAAAAGGTGAAATATGAAAATTCTACGGAAATCTATTATATTTTTAATAATCTTTTTTATATCCACAGAGATTATTTTTGCATATGCTTTCCCTGCAAGATATGTTTATAATCAAAGAATTAATTATGATGTGTTTAAGGATAATGTTTATTCTATAGAGTTGGCGGTTAAATCCATTAAACAAACAATTTCAAGAGATAAAATTAAAAATTATTACATTTGTGTTGGAGATTCTGTCGGGTATGGAACCCCGTGTCCGCCGGACAAAACAATTAGCAGTTACTTAAATGTTATGTCAAAAAAAGAAGGCAAAGATATCAGGTTTTTTAATTTAGCATTACCGTCATCTATGTTCGGGGATTTTTATACTGTTTTGCTTTTGTTGCAAAAATATGGTGTTTCAACAGACAATGTTATTTTAAATTTTTCTTATTGGGAGATAAATGCAAAGACCCCAACTTACTGGTTTAACCATTATTTAAAAGAGCTTGATAATAGTAGCTATAATAAAATGGTGGAATTAGGAGCAATAAAAGAAGATTCACTTTGGAAAAACACTAAAGCTGAGATATACCATTTTGCCAATAAAAATTTGGGCATTATTGGAAATAGTGGATTTGTAACAAATGAGGTAAAATCAAAAACAAATAATATCCTGAGAGAATCTAAACCGACTTTGAGTGTATGGAGTTCAAAGGCAGATTTAAAAAATGCTATGAAAAAGTCCGAAAATAAATGGTATTTTTCTGATAAGAAGTTCAATCTGACAGAAACCGGTATACAAATTTATTTTATTAATAAGATTATTGAGTTGCAGAAGGATAAAAATATGATATTTGTATTAAATGCAACGAATAACCAACTTCTTAAAGATCAAACATCAAAACAGGGCTATAGGGATAATATTGATTCTATAGAAAAGCTTTTTAACGATAAGAATGCAAAATTAATAAATTACAATAATAAAGTTGATTATAAACTTTTTTCTGATCATGTACATTTACTGCCGGATGGATATTCTTTTATTGCGCAAGATTTATGGAATAAAATTGATAAGGAGATATAGAAATGCTGTTTAATTCACTCGAGTTTTTAATATTCTTTCCTGTAGTGACAGTGCTGTACTTTTTATTACCACACAAAATTCGCTGGTTTTTGCTTCTAATTAGTAGCTGTATCTTTTATATGGCATTTGTCCCCAAATACATATTGATATTAGGAGTAACAATAGTTGTAGATTACTTTGCGGGAATAATTATTTCGCGGATGCAAGGTAACAGTAAAAGAATATTTCTTATTATAAGCTTAATTACAAACATAGGATTGTTATTTGTTTTTAAATATTTTAATTTCTTTAATGAAAATATAAAGCATTTGTCTGATATGTTAAATTGGAATTATCCAATAGCTAGTCTTTCAATAATATTACCTATTGGTCTTTCATTCCACACATTCCAGAGTATGAGTTATATAATTGAGGTATACAGAGGCAAACAACAGCCTGAGAAGCATTTTGGAATTTATGCTTTATATGTTATGTACTATCCACAGTTAGTTGCAGGACCAATCGAAAGACCTCAAAACATGCTGTGGCAATTTCATAAAGAGCATAAATTTGATGCTCAGAGGGTTTCAGATGGATTAAAGCTCATGGCATGGGGGTTATTCAAGAAAGTAGTAATAGCAGATAATCTGGCGTTGGTAGTAAATAGTGTTTATGGGAATCCAACAGCAGTAAACGGATTTTCCTTAGTAATTGCAACCTATTTCTTTGCTTTTCAAATATTCTGTGACTTCTCAGGATATACAGATATTGCCCGTGGAGCTTCAAGAGTAATGGGAATTGAATTGATGCAGAATTTTAGAAGACCTTATTTCTCCAAGACAATATCTGAATTTTGGAGGAGATGGCATATATCACTGTCAAGCTGGTTCACCGATTATGTATATATTCCTTTGGGTGGAAACAGATGTGCTAAATGGAAATGGTTTCGGAATACTATGATAGTATTTCTCCTTAGCGGACTCTGGCATGGAGCCAATTGGACGTATGTAATTTGGGGTGGATTGAACGGTTTCTACTTAGTATTTGCAATAATTAGTAAGGACATAAGAGGCAAAATTACTAAATGGACAGGCATCGATAAATTCCCTAATGTAAACAAAATGGTTAAAGTATTTTGTACATTTAATTTGATATGCTTTTCTTGGATATTCTTTAGAGCCAGTTCGTTTTCACAGGCCGTAACAATTATTAAAAGAATTTTTATGGATTTCAGCCTGAAAATTGACATAGGAAGGGTTGGCGTTTCGAGATACCAAATGGTATTGTGCTGTGGAGTAATTGCTTTATTATTGGCAGTGCAGGTATTCCAACGCAATAGAAAAGTAATCAATGAGCTAAATACTCGACATGTTGCATTCAGATGGGTTATTTACTATGCAGCATTAATATGTATTATTATTTTTGGAGTTTTTAATACCAATTCCTTTATTTATTTTCAGTTTTGATGAATGTGAGGTCTTGCAAAGTGCACGGTTATTGTTTATACAATACTACTAACTTATAGTAACAAAATTATATAAAAGACACAAAATTATATGAAGAAGTAAGTTTTATAAATTAAAATGCCTCCTTTATCATGTTAGAATTAGAATATATTAATAAAGGAGGCAAAAAAATGAAAAAAGTAATTGGAAAAACCCTTTCTGCCGCTTTAGCATTAGCTATGACAGTATCAATTGCGGCTTGTGGTTCAGGGAACCAATCCGAATCATCATCCTCTTCGTCAGCAGCAAGTTCTTCATCAGCGGCTACAACAACTAATGCAGCATCAGGCGATCCTGTAAAGTTCACTCTATGGCATTGTCAGACAACTGAGCCTATGACATCCAACATTAAGGCGGATATTGACAGGTTCACAAAAGACAATCCAAAGTATTCAGTAGATGTTCAGGCTATGCAGAACGATGCATACAAAACAAAACTGAAAATTGCATTAAGTTCAAATACTGCACCTGATATATTCTTCAGCTGGACCGGCGGCCCAATGAATGAATATGTTGATGCTGACAAGATTGTAGATTTAACACCTTTCATGGCTAAAGACAATTACAAAGATCGTTTCATGGATGCAGGTATTAATCAAGCTACATACAAAGATAAGATATGGGGTGTTCCTGTAGAAAACACTTCAGTTGCAATGTTCTTCTACAACAAAGACTTATTTGCTAAATACAACCTTCAGGTTCCAAAAACTACAAAAGAGCTTGAAGCTGTATGTGATACTTTAAAGAAAAACGGCATAATACCATTCTCACTGGCAAACAAGACCCAGTGGACAGGTTCAATGTACTATATGTACCTTGCTAACCGTATTGGTGGAGCAGATGCATTCAAAGGTGCAGCTGCACGTACCGGATCATTTGAAGATGAATCATTTAAACAAGCAGGAACCATATTGCAAGATTGGGTTAAAAAGGATTACTTCAACAAGGGCTTTAACGGCCTTGATGAAGATTCAGGACAATCTCGTACACTTCTGTACACTGGAAAAGCAGCTATGACTCTTATGGGTTCATGGTTCCTTTCAACAGCTGCAGGTGAAAATAAAGACTTTATGCAAAAAGTAGGCTCATTTGCATTCCCTGCTGTTGAAGGCGGTAAGGGCGAACCAGATGCAGTTGTTGGTACTGTTGGAGATAACTTCTATCATATTTCAAAGACCTGTAAAGACTCTGAAGGCGCATTCAAGGCTATACAGTACATGATAGATGATACAGCAGTTACAAAACGTATCGAAGCAGGAAGAGTTCCTCCAGTTAAGGGCGTAAAGGTTAGCGATCCTCTTCTCCAGAACGTTTTGGATGCAGTTCAAAAGGCACCTTCTGTTCAGTTGTGGTATGACCAGTATCTCCCACCTCAATTGAGTGATCTACATAAGAGCACTACACAGGCACTGTTTGGATTATCAAAGACTCCTGACCAGGTTGACAAAGAAATGGAAGCAAAGGCTAAGGAGTTAGCAGGAAAGTAAAGTAAATTCAGAGTATAAAATGATTGGGTACTTTATCTTACAGGTACCCAATCAATTTATACAGCATAACTTAACGTAGAAAAAAGATATATTATCCTTATTTCTCTTAAAATCAATGCAATTTAGGAAGGGGAAGATATAATGCAAGCTACCCGCTCATTATCAGAATACAAAAAAAGGAGTACGTTCACTGCAACAACAATATTCCTTCTACCCGTATTCTTTTTTATTCTTATTTTTATTATATATCCTATAATAGATTCATTTTGGCTGAGCATGCATGAATGGAACGGCATTACTTCTGGAAAAGCTTTCGTGGGCCTGGAAAATTGGAAATCACTGCTGGGAGATAAAATCTTTTTCAAGGCTTTTATAAATAACATGATTATAGTTGTATTGTCCATTGTAATCCAGCTCCCAATAGCAATGGCTATTGCTTTTCTTCTAGACACGGGTGGAAAGAAACTTAATTTCCTCAAAATGGTATATTTTCTTCCAATGCTAATGTCATCAGTAGCAGTTGGATTCTTATTTAAGTATACATATGACCCTCAGTTCGGTTTAATCAGTGCAGTTGACACAATGTTAGGCGGGCAGGGCATGGTTGATGTGCTGGGTGACCCGCACAGAGCTATTTTTGGAGTAATTGCAGTAATATGCTGGCAGTTTATACCTTTTTACATGGTCTATTTTCTGGCTGCATTAAGTTCGTTGCCGGTTGAAATATATGAGGCATCAGTTATTGATGGAGCATCCCATGGACAATATTTCTGGAGAGTTGCTTTACCATCTATGAAGGGAACTATTAAGAGTGCTTCTGTTCTCTCACTTGTAGGTTCTCTAAAGTATTTCGATTTGATTTACGTTATGACTCAGGGTGGACCTGACGGTGCCACAGAGCTCATGGCGACGTACATGTATAAGAATGCTTTCACCATTGGTAAAATGGGATACGGAGCTACCGTCGCATCCGGAATGTTTATAATAATTACAGTTATTTCATTGGTTACACTTAGAGTAATAAACGGAAAAGAGGAGGCCTGATGCACATGATAAAGAAATTCAAAGTCGGAAAACTAGTCGTTGCTTTACTGGCGTTAATATGGCTTGTAATTGCAGGTGCTCCTTTCTACTTTATGGTTGCGTCAGCCTTTAAGGAGCAGTTTGAGATATTCACTGCGGGAGTTTTTGCAATGCCAAAAGGCTTTTATTTGCAGAACTTCCAAAAGGTTATTGAGAGTTCTTTCTATAAATACCTTGTGAATAGCTTGCTTGTAGTAGGAGTTTCATTGGTGTTGATATTAATAACATCACTGTTTGCTTCCTATCCTTTTTCAAGATTTAAATTTAAACTAAACAAACCTCTTTTCGGAATAATAGTCGCTGCAATGGCTGTACCTATACATGTTACTTTGATACCTGTATTTCAGCTTACACAAAAATTGAACTTATATGATACAATATTTGCACTCATTGGCCCATATACCGCTTTTAATCTGCCTATATCAGTGTTTATACTTACAGGATTTATGGCGCAAATTCCAAAAGAACTGGAGGAATCGGCTGAAATCGACGGATGCGGTAAGTATCGTACATTCTTCAACATTATAGCACCTCTTTCAAAGCCGGGACTTGCAACTCTTGCCATATACAACAGTGTAAATATGTGGAATGAGTTCAGCTTTGCACTTGTACTTACACAGTCACAAAAAAGCCGTACACTTCCCCTTTCAATATGGGAATTCCAGGGACAGTATAACGCTAACATACCTATGATTATGGCTGTTTTGACTTTATGTGCATTACCAATGATTCTTGCTTTTGCCATTGGTCAGGATAAACTCATAAAAGGTATGATGGCTGGTGCAGTTAAAGGATAAGAGTTAACAAATATATAAGGCAAAATCACAATAGTTTGCTACAGACAGAAGCCTCCAGATAGTATATAATAGGGCTATAAATTAACTAATGAGGTATAATATGAAAAAAATATTTAAAGCCCTTATTATACTGATGAGTGTATTAATTATTTCCGGATGCTTTTATGACGGAGACGATGTACTGGTAAAGACAAATCCTTCGAAAAAGCAGTTGAACTTGTATACCATACAGGGCGATTCATCTGTAAATCAGGTAATTGCCGATTCTGTGTACAGGTTTGAAAAGGATAACAGGAATTTTGAAGTGATACACGAGCTTATACCTAACGACTTGTATAAGAACAGACTATCTGTTTGTGTAGCAACTAATCAAATGCCGGACGTTTTTCCCACCTGGTCCGGAGGAATTTTAAAGCAGTACATAAGTATTGGTGGAGTAGTTAATCTTGAAAAATACATGAAAACCGACAATTACAGTTTTAAGTTTAATGACAAGGCGTTAAAGATGGTGACCGATGAGAATGGAATATGGGGTGTTCCTGTTGAAAACATGGCGATTGCTCTCATATTCTATAACAAAGACATTTTTAATGCCTTGAAGTTATCTGAACCAAAGACTTTTGATGAACTCAAGGATATAATAACTAAGCTAAGACAACATCAGTATATTCCATTTGCACTTGCCAATAGGACTGCTTGGACGGGGTCGATGTTCTACATGTATTTTGTAGATCGCCTTGGAGGGCCTTCTGTTTTTGCCAATGCAGCAAATAGAAAAAATAACGGTTCATTTGATAACGATGTATTTGTGCAGGCTGGAAAAATGGTACAGGAGCTGGTAAATATGGGGGCTTTCCCTAAAGGCTTCAACTGGATGGATGAAGATGCCGGGGATTCCAGAAATCTTTTGTACAATAATTCAGCGTGTATGACATTGGCCGGAAGTTGGTTTATAAGTAACGTCAGGTATGAAAAACCTGAATTTGTGGAGAAGATAGGAGTATTTCCATTCCCTTCAATTCCGGGAGGAAAAGGTGATCCGTGCAATACAATCGGAACACTTGGGGACAATTATTACTCCGTTGCCAGTTCGTGTGAATATCCTGATAAAGCCTTTGAGCTTATAAATTACTTAATTGATGATACTGCTGTAAAGAAACGTATAGCTGCAGGGAAAATACCGCCTGTCAAGGATCTAGACATACAAAATCCTTTGATTAATGAAATATTGGGTTATATAAATCAATCTCCAAATGTTCAATTCTGGTATGACCAGTACCT
>JAEZIU010000048.1 GCA_023436485.1 Bacillota bacterium
ATGTAATCCTTGCATTTATACAATCGCCTGTTTTTAAAAAGCAAAAAGCAAGGTCATTATCCATAGAGGTCATTATTTTATCTTCATCAACACTATGTATATTTTTGTATATTGAAATTACATTAAATAAGGTTGTTTTATCTTTTATTTTTAATGTTTCAAAGAATTTGTCCATTGGGTAATGCTGATTTTTATAGCATGTGTTTATTTCCTGAGTTATACTTTCCATATATTCTCTGACAGTCATTTCACCCTGTACATTGCTTTTTTGTACTATAAATTTGTTATAGGGGTAAAACTCCTGTATCCCGGTCAGAATTGGTATCCCCACAAGAATGTCGTTCTGATTTGTATATTTGTAAATAAGGATATTTATGGCAGACGTAAGTTTTATAAAAGTGGCTATGTCCTTACCTTCTTCAATACAGCATAATTTATTAGTTAGTTCTTTGCTTATTTCAAAGTGAAATCTTCCCCTTCTATTGCTGGATTCTCTTTTGAAGTCACAGGGCATCATTACTTTTGGAAACTCTCCTGATAATTTTTCTTCCCAGTAGATTCCGGCTTCTTTAATATCATTCAGGAAGAAATTTAACTTCTGTTCCATTTATAATACCTACCTTCCTTATATACTCCCAATTTAGGATTGCAACCCCGCTTCTTTGAACAATTGGTTTAATCTGACCTTCTGTTCATCAACCGGCAACAACTTTGTATTGAGTATTTGTTTTATTAAATCAGTAGCCTCTGCAATATGTTCATTGGTGGGCTGAATTCTTTGTTTTATTAATTCTTCTTTCATCTCAACTAATTTTCTGTATGACTCTACTACACCTTTTTGGTATGCATCTTCATCCCAGTTGCAGTTTTTCGTACTGACAGCAGTTGCTATACAGGAGGTTATAAACTTAAGACCGTTATTTACCGGCTTTCCCGAATCCTTTGCAGAAATCAGTTTTTTCTTCATAAGAGATATATCTTCATTTGTTTCTGATGAAAAGACCGTTATTGTCGTATTGCTTCTTAAAAGGTTTTTCAGAACAGTTTTTGGCCCCATTTCAACAGCTTTATTTATACCGGACTTCTGCAAATACTCTATTGTAGACTGCCATTTTACGGGGTTTGTTATTTGCAGGGATAAGTAATCAATTATTTTGTCTTTACCGGGATATGGTTCTGATGTAACATTGGATATTACAGGCCATTCCATTTCACCGAAGGAATATTTCCCCAATTCCTCTCTGAATCTGTCAGCCGCCGGTTGCATCAACGGGCTGTGAAAAGGTGCACTTACTTTGAGATAAACCACCCTTGCTCCCATAGATTTCAACTGTTCTCCAGCATCATTAACTGCTTTTACATGCCCTGATATTACTATTTGCTCCAATGAATTGTAGTTGGAAACCACCACAATATTTCCTTCTTTAGATACCCGAGAACATTCCTTTTCTATAATTTCCTTTTCAATCCCGCTTACGGCAGCCATACTACCAATTCCTTCAGGAACTGCTTCCTGCATAAGCTTTCCTCTTTGTCTTACAAGCCTGACAGCGTCTGCAAACTCCATCCCTCCTGCACAACAAAGTGCGGAAAGCTCTCCAAGGCTGTGTCCGGCGGTATAGTCCGGCTTAATGCCTACCTCCTGCATATATACTCTGAATGCTGCAACACTTGCAGTTAGTATGGCAGGCTGGGTATTTTCTGTTTTTGTCAGTTCCTCCATACTTCCTTGGAAGCAAAGGTGTTTCAGATCAAAGCCAAGGGCTTCATTTGCTTCAGCAAAAACCTGTCCAGCAACAGAAAAGTTTTCGCAAAGTTTACTGCCCATACCAATATATTGAGCCCCCTGTCCCGGGAACAAAAATGCTAGCTTATTCATACCGTTTATCTCTCCTTTTGAAATTTGCTTTCTGTACCTAATTTTGTAATTTCATAAAGATATTTTTTTAATATATCAAGCAACTCTTTCATTGTGCTTTCATAATACTGATGCTTGTTGTAATGCAGGGTGACATTTAAATTACCCTCCAGAATCATGAGTTCAATAATTAAGGTGTATTTCCTTTCAGATTCAGGACTCTCATTTAGGTTTTTATATAGCGGTGATATGCTGAAACCCTGAAAATCCTCATTTGTCCTGCCTGCAAAGTCACCTGAATAATTAAATAGTATTTCCGGGTGCAGATTTAGTTTTAATTCCTTTTTATTTTCAGGCAGAGTTACCTCTCTCAAGGTTTCATAGCCAAGTCCCCTACCGGGAACATTTCTGAACATATCTCTTATTGATATTATCTGGGTCGGTAGATCTTCCAGCTTGGACATATCAAGTACTGCCGGAAACTCTGTGGCAAACCAGCCCACTGTCCTTGAAACATCAATACCGTCAAAAATGTTCTCCCTGCCATGAATTTTATAATCAATGAGTATATTGTTCGTGCCTGTCCACTCTTTTACGGCTGCCCCGAAAGCTGTCGCCAGTAAATCCTTTACATCTGTATCAAGGCTCTGATTTACATTCTTGATTAATACCTTCGTTTCATTTTCCGAAAGCAGTGTTTCGTTTATTGCAACATCATACTTATGCCTTTCCTCACTAAAGGTTGTATCCTTTGGGAGCAGTGCTATAGGCGTGTTTTCTATCTTTCTCCAATAATCAATTTCTTTAAGAAATTCACTGCTGTTGGAATAAGCATATATTCTCTCCGACCATTCCTTTAAGGAAGAAGTTTTGGGAGGAAGTGATATTATCTCATTTCTTTGGAGCTGATTATACGCGGCGGCTGCATCCTCAAGTATTGTCATAAGTGACAGACCGTCGCAAAGCAGGTGATGTGTCACAAGGAGCAGATGGTCTCCGTCATGGCGTCTGAAAAGTGCCAGCTTTACAAGGGGCCCCTCTGTAAGATTTATGCTCCTATGTATTGCATATGCCTTGTTATCCATGTTGGTTGTATCATCCTCGTCAGCTGTACAGTCAAATATATTTATTTCTAATAATTCACCGTCTATGCCTCGGTTGTATTGGGTTATTTTATCTCCGTCAATTCTGAAATTTATTCTAAGTGCATCATGCTGTTCTATTATTTTGGTAAATGCCTTTTTTATAATATTTACATCAAACCTGTCTTTTTTGTACATCATTACTGATATGTTCCAGTGATTTATATCTGTCCTTGTTTTTCTGAAAAATCCTTTCTGGGTAGGAAGCAAGCCAATTTCTCCGGTAACGGGTTCTTCTATGTCAATTTTTTCGGAATATTTTACTAAGCCACTAAGATTTGCTATTGTCTGGCCTTCGAACAAGTCTTTTATTTCAAGCTGTAGTCCTTGTTTTTTAAGTAATATGTTTGTTTCCATTGCTTTCAAGGAATCCCCGCCGATTTCAAAGAAATTGTCGTTTATTCCAATTCTGCCTATACCCAGTATTTTCTGCCATATATCTGCCAGCTGCTTTTCCGTATCGTTTCTTGGAGCTGTATAAACTCTGTCAGTTAGAATTACAGGAGTTGGAAGTGCCTTCCTGTCTATTTTTCCATTTGGAGACAGAGGCATTATTTCCATAAAAACATAGATTCTTGGAACCATATATTCCGGGAGACTCTTTTCAAGGAATGACTGAAGAACTCCTTGCTCCACTCTCGTACTATTTTCACATATTACATATGCTACCAGCTGTATATCACCCTCGCCTTTTCTCCATGCAATTACCACACACTCTTTTACTTCCGGGTGAGCAGTTAACTGCTTTTCTATCTCACCCAGTTCAATCCTAAGTCCTCGTATCTTTACCTGAAAATCCATTCTTCCCAAGTATTCAATATTTCCGTCCCGTCTCCACTTTGCCAGATCACCGGTACGGTAAAGCCTCCTGTTGGGTTGGTATGGATTTTGTACAAATTTCTCATTTGTCAACTCAGGTTTGTTCAGGTACTCTCTTGCCAGACCGATCCCGCCGATGCACAATTCTCCTGCTATACCAACAGGCTGGAGCTGCATATTTTTGTCCAATATAAGCAGCTTTGTATTATCAATAGGCTTTCCTATTGGAATGGAATCAAGTTCTGTCACTGTATCACAGTCAAAGTAGGATACATCTATTGTTGCTTCGGTAGGCCCATAAAGGTTTGCCAGTTTGGTTCCGTTTTTTGAAAGCAGTGACTTGAAAGCCTTTACCTGTGAAGGTGTTAATGCCTCTCCGCTGGCGAAAACCTGTTTTAGTCCGGCAACCCTTGATGCCTCCCCTGTTTGATTAAGGTATTCCAGGAAAATACCCAGCATGGATGGCACAAAATGAATAACTGTAATATTGTTTTTTTCAATAGTTTCAACAATCTTTCCGGGGTCTTTTTCGGCTCCGGGCTCAAGAAAACATACCTTTGCTCCTGCCATAGACCACCAGAACATTTCCCATACAGAGACATCAAAAGTATAAGGTGTCTTCTGGAGGATAATATCATTTTTACCTAAAGGATATTTTTTCTGCATCCAGTTTAGCCTGTTGACAAGAGACCTGTGTTCTATCAATGTTCCTTTAGGCTTGCCTGTGGAGCCTGATGTATAAATCACGTATGCAATATTCTCAGGAGTTGCAACCAAAGGCAAATTTGATTGTTCTCCAACGGATAAATCAATTAAATCAAGATTTATCTTTTTTATGTTTTGCGGAATTTTAAAGTCTCCAAATTCCTTATGAGTCAGCAATATCCCGGTATTACTGTCTTTGAGTATATAATCTATTCTATCGGCAGGAAAATGCGGGTCTACCGGGAGATATGCTCCTCCTGTTTTCTGTATGGCCATTATTGCTATTATCATCTCAAGCGAGCGTTCCATCATAACAGCTGCAATACTTTCCCGTCCTACACCATTTTCTTGCAGAAGCCTTGCAAGGATGTTTGCTCTGAAATTGAGTTCACCGTAGCTCAATGTTTTATTTTTAAATATTACTGCCGTATTCGTAGAATCTTTCCCAGCCTGTTCCTCCAAGTATTCATAAATAACCTTGTGGTCGGGATAATCTGCATTAGTATTATTAAAGTCCGATAAAATTTGTCTCTTTTCTGTTTCTGTAATATATTCAAGTCTGGAAACCTTCTCATTAGGCTTTTGTACTATATTTTCAAGTAATTTTATCAGATGCTGTGATATTTCTTTAATGGTAGAAGGCTCAAATAGCGATATGTTATAGTCAAACCCGCCTTTTATCCCTTTTTCTGTTTCTGTCAGTTGCAATCTTAAATCAAAAGGAGCCATATCGCTTGCCACATCTATTTCGGTTATTTTCATACCGTCAAGTTCCAGTTCAGCTTTCTTATTGTTATGTAGTATAAACATAACCTGAAATAATGGAGCCCTGCTGAGGTCGCGCTCCAGTCTCATTTCTTCAAGCATTTTATCAAAGGGCAGTTCCTGATGTTCATATGCCTCCAGAGTTATTTTTTTAACTTTTGAGAGAAGGCTTAAAAATTCCGGGTCTTCCTCAAAATCAGTTCTCAGAACCAGAGTATTTATAAAAGGGCCTACTGTATTTTCAATTTCCGTTCTGTTTCTGTTTGCAACTACAGTACCCGTAAAAATGTCGTTCTGTCCAGAATACCTGTGCAATAGTGTCTGGAAGGCAGCCAGAATTAGCATAAACATTGTTGCACCCCGGTCATTTGAAAGTTTCCTTAGTTCCGGCACCAGTTTTTCAGGAATAACAATGCTCTCAAAGCCACCCTCGTATGTACGGCTTTTTGGTCTTGCCTTATCAGCGGGAAGTTCAAGTGTTGTTGGATTTTCAAGCTGCTTTTTCCAGTATCCCATAAGCTTGTCCAATTTTTCCCCCGTAAATCTGTTCCTTTCCCATATGGCATAATCTGCGAACCTTATGGGGAGCGATTTTATTTCTATGTCTTGACTATTGGTAAGCTTAGTGTAATTTCGTAAAAATTCTTCTACTATTATTGTATTTGACCAACCGTCAGATATTATGTGATGTGTTGTCATTGAAAAAATATATTCATTTCCGTTGAGTAAGAAAAGGCAGAATCTGAACAACGGGCCTTTTTCCAGATTGAATATATAACGTGCCTCTTGCTTTAAAAGTTTTCTGATTTCTTCTTCATTACCTTTTTTCAGGTAGGTCAGGTCAATTTCATTTATCTCCACGTAAACTCTGTCGTTTATCACCTGAACAGGGCTTCCATTTATACTCTTGAATGTTGTTCTTAAAGCTTCATGGGACATTACTGCATTTTCCAGTGTTTGTTTAAGTATTTCAATATTCAGTCCGCCGCTTATCCGTACAGCACTGGACAGGTTGAATACAGCATTACCCTTGTTAATCTGGTCATAAAACCACATGGACTGTTGTGAAAAGGAAAGAGGAAATTCTTTTGTTTCGTCACAAACTCTCGATATATGGTCTTGTGCATCGTCTGAATTATAGGTTTCTTCAATTTCTCCTATTAATTTTTCCAATTGAGCTATGGTTCTGTTCTCTATAATCCATTGTAGAGGTATGTATTTATGGAATCTGTCTCTTAGTCTTGAAATTATGGAAACAGCAGTAAGGGAGTGCCCACCCAGCCTAAAGAAATCGTCATTAACTCCTATATTTTCGACACCAAGTATCTCCTGCCATATTTCAGCTAATATTTTTTGGGTTTTATTTTCAGGTGCTTTGTATTCTTCTTGTTTTGTCCCGGCTATTTTTGCTACACCTGTCCCATGAACGGGAAGTTCTGTTAAGCACTTTCCTGAAGCATTTTCAAGTGGAAGCAGATATGCTTTGTGGAGAAGCATTTCCCTGTTTACTGAAAGCACTCTCCAGCCATTATTAACCGAAGTGTGTTCCTTTTCTTTTTTTATGTAAACTGACTCATATTTAGATTCTTCTCCCATGGATTTTACTGACTCAAATTTTGAATCATAGTAGCACTCTACCATATTCTCATGTTCAGGTATTGCTTCAATATCCAATTGGTATCTGCTGAATCCACTCCCTTCTTCAATACTTTTCCAACCGCTCTTTTCAAGGAAATGTTTAAAGGGCATGTTTTTTTCCGTGGGTCTGAACTCCGCTTCAAGTATCTTTGCACCATTTTTAATACACAGCTTTTTAAGACCAACAAGTATCGCATCTTCAATCCTTCTTCCCAATACTCTGCAACTCAGGAGGAATGTGTCTATAAACAGCTTGTCGCCGTTTTCCTTTGATATAATTACACCTACCAACCCGTAATCACCGAATCTGTCCATTACCTCTATTACATGGCATCCGGAACCCGGCAAACTTGTCAGCAGCCTTAGTTCCTCCTCCGTTCTTCTTATAGTGCTAAGATTAAACTGATTGGTTCTATGAGTCAGCTGAGCTGCTCTCATGTATTGTGAATCCTCTATGGGGTTCATGCTCATTTTAAGTTCAAGACCTTTTATAAAGCCATCCAGAGACTGAACACTTTCCTGCATTTGCTTTCTTTCCTTCTCAGCTATATACATTTGTGTTCTTTGGGTATCCTCTGCGGTTACTTTGAATCTGTCAAAGGCCCAAACATGCTGTAAATATCCCGGTATTTGTTCTGCATCTTCAGGCAGGTTGAGAGTAAGCACCTCCGGCAGTTTTATCATTACCTCAGTGCACTCCATAGGACTGTCGTCTATAAAAATAAAGCTGTCAATACCAAGATTAAGTTCATGGGCAATTTCCCTTATGTTGTCGGCTTTTGACTGCCAGTTTATTCTCCATGATACAAAATGCTCCTTTTTCAGCAACATTCCCTTGTTATTATCAAATACATCCCACACATCTGCTTCATTGTTTTTACTGCAAACAGCCAGCAACATACCTTCCCTGTAGCGTTCCAACATGAACTCCTGCAGTCTTTTAAAGGGTTCACTTATTATCACCCCCTGGGTTCCTTCTTCTCCACATACACCTTTCCATAGGGTATTGTCACAGTCAAGTACTATAACCTTGAAATTCTGCTTTCTCCAAGCACATATCTGTCTAGCGGCTAAAGTTCCTAAAGCACTGAAATACATATCACTGAAAGGCATATGTGCTTCAGTATCTTTTAGGGAATCGAACACTGTATCAATAGCAAACTGTTCATCCAGATTCTCACAGTCCATTACATATACATTTTCCATATCCTCCAAAGCCTGTTTCCATCTATTGTTCATATCTTCTATGTATTCACTTACTCTTTGACTTATATTTGAATACTGGCAGACAGGAAACACCGCAACAAAATAAGGTATCAATTTTACTTTTGATTTTAAAATACTTATAAGGTAGCTATAGTTCTCTTCAAGCTTTTTAATCTGTTCAGCATCACCTGACATATCGTTTCTTAGCCAGTCTTCAAAACGGATCAGCAGGATATTTGCACCGTCATTTACGGAAACAAGGCTTGTTTCATCTAATAGCTGCTGAAATACCTGGTTGTACGGTGCAAAAACCACCTCATTCTTAACGCTGAATTGTTTGCACCACCAGTTTATATAATCTTCAACAGGCTCAGCTGTAAAGGTTGCTGCAACAGCTATTTTCAGCTTATATATTTTTTTAATGTCCTCTTGAGTGAAAATCGGAAGCTGTTTAATTTTTTGCTCCTGATTTTCTACTATACATTCTAATGTCGTAACTAAATGCCTTGCCATACTTCTGATAGTAGAAGAATCAAAAATTGACAGATTATAGTCAAAGCCTCCCTTTAACCCTTCCTGTGTTTCAGTAAGTTGTATCCTTAAATCAAATGGAGCCATACCGCTTTCTATATCAAGAGGCTGCATTGTTACTCCAGGAAGCTCCAAGTCCACTTTTTGAGTGTTTTGAAGTATAAACATAACCTGGAAAAACGGATTTACCCCATCTTCTCTTGGGGGTTTCAGTTCCTCCACCATCTTGTCAAAAGGTAGTTCCTGATATGTAAATGCATCGTAGGTGGTTTTCTTTACTCTTTCCAGTATCTCTGAAAAACTGCTTTCCCCGTCAATTCGGGTACTCAATGCAAGAGTATTCATAAAAAATCCCACTGAACGTTCAATTTCTTTTCTGTTTCGGTTTGCTACAACAGTTCCTATACAAATATCCTGCTGTCCCGAGTACCTGTGAAGCAAAGTCTTAAAGGCAGCTAGAATCAATATGAACTGGGTGACACTTTTGTTTTTACAAATAATATTTATGTTTTTTGTAAGTTCAAGTGGTATTACTATGGGTTCATATCCGCCCTCGAAAGTTCGTACAGCAGGTCTTTCACGATCCAGTGGAAGTTTTAAGGTGCTTGTATTTGCCAGCTTTTTTTCCCAATAGTCCAGCAAATTATCCAAAAGCTCTCCCTGCAGCCTGTTTTTTTCCCAGTATGCATAATCCGCAAATTGTATTAAAGGCAGCGGCAGTATCTGCCCCACGCCCTGTATACCGGCTTTGTATAAATTGAACAGCTCCCCTACCAATACCGTATTTGACCAGCCGTCTGATATTATATGGTGTATAACCATAGTTAACACATATTCCTCTTTACCAATTATAAACAGGTGAAAACGGAATAAGGGACCTGTTTCCAGATTAAAGCCCCTCCTTGATTCTTCTTTTAAAAGGTCTTTAAGACGGACTTCATCAACGCTATTCTCTAAGTATGTTTTATAAAGCTCTGCTTTTAATTCAGCTTTTACAATCTGAACGGGATTTCCATCAATACTTCCGAAGGTAGTCCTCAAGGCTTCATGTCTAATTACCAGTTCATTTATTGCATTCTCAATAGCATTGATGTCAAGTGTACCCGTTATTTTTACAGCATTTGATATATTAAAAGCAGGATTTTCTTTTACTAGCTGATCGTAAAACCACATGGACTGCTGCGAATAGGAGAGTGGAAATTCCGTTATGCTATCTCTGGGAGCCTGCGGAATTTGTTCATTATTTGAACTTGTTTCCATTTTTAATTTTTTAAGAAACTCTATTATTTCATGTTTATTTTGAGATATTTCAGCAAGTAATGTTTTGTTTACCACTCCTTTTGGAGCCTGATACTTTAATTCATCCTTGTCCAACCATAAATTGACTCCCATATTACGCAGTCTTGACAGAAATTGTATAACAGACATTCTAACCATCTCCTGAAATTATATTGTACCGCCTTCCATATCCTCTTCCGTAGCTGCCGCCTCTCCTTCTCCCTGTATCGCCCAGCGGAAGGTTTCAATCATTTCTGCAACAGCGGCTATAGTTGTAGTCTCCAAAAGCTTGGTCATAGGTATCTGGATATTGAATACCTTGCTCAAATCGGAAGCAACGGCGGCAGCAATCAGTGAATGGCCTCCCAGTTCAAAGAAATCGTCGTGTATTCCCAGTTTTTCAAAGCCAAGAACCTTTTTCCAGTGCTCCTCAATAACTTTTTCAACCTCATTACGGGGCTCAACATAAGGTACATCCAAATCGGGACGAGGCCTTTTACTAAGCTTGTCAGCACCATTCATCGCACTATTAGGGGCTTCTGTCCCCTTTAGTAACAGTGGTGAAATTTTAAGCTTACCCTCGAACTCTGAGCATAGTTTTTCCAGTTTTTCTCTGAATTCAAGCATATCTTCTATTTGCTTTTTCTTTGCTGATTCATCCAAATCTACTGATATTGATATATCTCCCTTTATACACTCTGCAAGAACCTTTTCATCAATTTCTGATTTATCTGATACAGGGAATTCCTGCTCCTTTTTGTTTTCAGTTCTTACCCCGGGTTCAATCCAATATCTCTGTCTTTCAAAGGGATATGTGGGCAGTGGAATACGATGTCTTTTTTCACTCTCATAGAAATTATTCCAAGCAACACGCCCGCCATGTAACCATATTTGACCGATACAATTCAACAGTGCCTCAAAATCCCCTTCCTTCCCTGTAGGTGAAGGCATAGCACTGATATATGTTTTTTTATTGTTCCATTCCGTATTGGAGCATAACTTTTCACCTGTTCCGATTTCAACTAATATGAGTTCGTCATCGGAAAGGATTTCCTGTAAACCCTTAGTAAACATACTGCTGTTACGTTGCTTTATCCAGTAGTCAGGGTTTGCAGCTTCTGAAGCTTCAACCCACTTACCTGTAAGGCTTGAAACAAATGGTATCTCAGCTTTATTTATATTTATCGACGATAAAAATTCAGGTAGCTTCTCATCAGTTGAAGCCACAGCCAGAAGTGCATCTTCAAGGGCAAAAACTCCTGCCAGGCTTGCGGCTACGTACTCACCCACTCCGTCACCTATCATACATTGAGGTTTTACTCCAAGATCAACGCATAATTTTGACAAAGCATATGAGTTAACAAACATCATCAATTTTTCAGCAGTTGCATCATTTATTGGGGCTTCATTTGAATAAATTATTTTACGTATGTCAGTGTTTAATATTGTTATAAGGATTTCGGCGCAATAATCAACGGTCTCTTTATATTTCATTTCCGTATTATATAGCTCTTTGCTTATATTCAAAAACTTCCCGTCCCCCGTAAAAATAAATGCAACAGGCCTGTCTTTATGTTTTTGAAAATGTGACTTGACATATTCGGATTCGGGATTTTCAAGCTTGCATTTTAAATCCGCAATATTACTACATACCACCATTCGGCGGTGATTAAAGTTTCTTCTGCCCATTGCCTCTGTAAAAGCAATATCCGCCAGGTTTTGGTCAGGATTCTTTTTCAGATATTCAGAAAGGTTTTGCGTCATTTTATCAAGAGCCGTATCAGTCTTTGCTGACAGACAAATTAGTTGAAGCGGTCTTCCTGAATCATCAGATGACTCTGTAACGGGGGCTTCCTCTAAAATAACATGAGTATTTGTGCCTCCAATTCCAAAGGAACTAACACCTGCCCTAAGAGGAAAACCTTCAGTTTCCCATTTTGAAAGTTTACTATTTACATAAAAGGGGCTGTTTACAAAATCTATCTTTGGGTTTGGTTCCTCAAAGTTAAGACTTGCCGGAATTACCCTGTGTTTCATAGCAAGTGTTGTTTTTATCATACTCACAAGACCACCGGCATTTACAAGATGTCCTATATTGGTTTTAGCAGAGCCGATGGCACAGAATCCCTTTTTGTCTGTGTATGCCCTGAAAGCACTGTTAAGAGCGGCTATTTCAATAGGATCGCCCAAGTTTGTACCCGTTCCGTGAGCATCTATATATGTAATTGTTTCAGGATTGACACCTGACATTTCTATGGCCTCAGCAATACATTGGGCCTGACCGTCTACATTTGGGGCAGTATAGCTGTTTTTTGAAGAACCGTCATTGTTTATTCCTGTCCCTTTTATAACCGCATGTATATAATCTCCGTCAGCAATTGCATCTTCCAATCTCTTCAAGGCAACTATACCCAGTCCGCTTCCGCTCACCGTACCGTTGGCTTTGGAATCAAATGCACGGCAGTGTCCGTCGGCAGAGCCTATTCCGCCTTCCTGATAAAAGAAGGCCTCATTTCTTGAAACCTGAAAGCTAACGCCTCCCGCCATAGCAATATCACACTCAAAGTTGTTAAGGCTTTGACAAGCATAATGGACTGCGACCATTGATGAGGAACAAAGAGTATTAACATTAACACTTGGCCCCATTAGGTTCATTTTGTAGGAAACTTTTGTTGCAAGAAAATCTTGTCCGTTTGCTATCATTATCTTAAATGAACCCAGACTTTCAACCAGTCCCGGATTGGAATACAGATTTCTTATCATATATCCGCTTAGGTTTGCACTTGCATAAACTGCGATTCTTCCATCATACAGGTCAGAATTGTACCCGGCACTTTCTAAAACCTCCCATGCACTCTCCAGAAACAAACGGTGCTGTGGGTCCATTATTTCAGCTTCTCTGGCTGAATAATCAAAAAACTCGGCGTCGAATATGTCCATTCCGTCTAAAATAGCATCTGCTGCAACATATTTGGGATTATCCAAAAGATGTTCGTCTATACCCATCTTTATTAGTTCATCGTGTTTGAAAAATTTCACAGACTCCACACCATTATAAAGATTCTCCCAGAACTCGTCCGTATTATTAGCACCCGGGAAACGACCTGCCATACCTATTATGGCTATTGCACCGTCCAGGGAACCGTTTTCTTCAAAATTACTCATTAATGAGTCTCCCCCCTCTGCATCAACATCCTTTGTTTTCTTTGCTTCAACCTCTCTTGCTGTTTACTGACTCTTTCACTTACACTTTTAAAACTAGGTTTTTCTACTTTACTGTTTCCTTCATCCAGCCTGGAGGCTAAAAGTGATATAGTATTGTATTTATATAGATCAACAACTGCTAAATCTGTCGGGAATATTTCTTTTATTTTTGAATGAAGCTGCACCAACAGAAGCGAATCGCCGCCCAGTGCAAAAAATTCATCGTGAATTCCAAGTCCCTCTATACCCAAAAGATTTTGCCATACGGGTACCAGCTTTTTTTCCGTCTCACTCTTTGGTGCAGAATATGCACTGTTAAGGTCAGGCCTCGGATGTAATGTTTTTTGTTCGTCCTTTTCAGCAACTGAATTACTTTTTCTATTTATATAACCTGCATCTGCAATAGCTTCTTTAATATCTTTGGTTGAAACAATAACCTGAGTGTTGAAATACTGTCCAGACAGGATTTTTTCAAATACCTTCCTGCCTTCATCCGTGGTCAGTCCCGAATCCATAATATTGTTGCTATTTAAGCTTTTAATTAAGCTACTATAGACTTCGTTGCCCTCTATAAATGAATGTAAATTCTGTGTTCTGGTTTTTATGGTTTGACTATTTTCCTCTGTAATATGCCTCATGGAGAAATTCCGTATTTCAATGAGCTGAACACCTTTTTCATCCATAACATCTATATCACAGGTTATTATTTCATTGAGGGCATTATATTCATCCCTGAAAGTCATATTTGCATATATCTTTTTTGGTAATCTTTGTTTTACTATTATCTTCTCGTATGAAACAGGAAGAAAATTTCTTTTGGATGCCAGTCTTACCGAACCGGTAGCAACATCCAAAAGAGAAGGATGTATATTAAAGTAATTTAAATCATCTATAAATTCCGAGGACAGTTCTATCTCTGCAATCCCTTTTCTACCGTGGAAACCAAGCCTTTTCAGTGTCCTCCACCTGCTTCCGAAACTTATAAATTCTTTAATATCTTTATTTATGTAATCAAATGTTTCCTGATTAAATATGTCTGCTGATTCAGAAATATTAATTTGTTTGTATTCCGGGTCAATTGCTGCTGCAACCTTTCCCCTTGCATGTTCCTTCCAGGGATTATCCTGTATGTTTGAATGTAGTCTGCTTACTATTTTGAACTCGTAGTATGTTCCACTCTTTTCCAAAATTGTTAAAACGTCTTGTTCTTCATTTTCTCCAACTGCCATTGGAGTTAAGAAGGTAACATCAGAATACTCAACCGGCTTGTCACCATTTAAATCTGCAAATGCAGCTCTGGCCATTTCAATATATGTAGTTCCCGCTATTGTCGGGATTCCCATCACCATATGCTCGTTCAGCACCCAATCCTTTTTAGGATTAAACCGTGATAAATATACGGCTTTGTCCGGGGATTGGGATATTTTCCTTTCAAGTAACGGATGAATCCATTTCTTATTTCCTTTAGCCATACCCACTCCGGGCCACCTGTCCCAATTGATTGCTACAAAACGTGTCCCGTGTCTTGTATCGTGAGCATTTGCAAATGCATCTGTAAAATTGTTAGCAGCACTGTAATCTGCTTGTCCGAAACCTCCGGTTATTGAATTCAGTGAGGAACTCATAATAAAGAAATCCGGCTTGCAGTCCTTTAAAACTTCATATAACACCTGTGTTCCGGTAACTTTGGGTGCAAATATATTTTCAACAAAGCCTCCTTCTTTCATCTGTATCATTCCGCCACCGGGATTTCCGGCTGCATGAATTACACCGTCAATTTTTCCAAATTGATTCTCAACCTGCTGACGTACTCTTGTCATTTCTTCTATATTGTCAACACTTCCACGGCAAATGAGAACTTTAGAACCAAATTCTGTGATACGCTTTAAGGCTCTTATTTTTATAGAAATTTTGTCAGCTTCTCCCTTGTCTTTCAGCCATTCATCCCACTTTCCCATTTCAGGGAATGAGGACCGTCCCACAAGGACTAAATTTACTTTTTCCCTTTCTGCAAGGTATTCCGCCAGCACAAGTCCGATTCCGCCCAAACCGCCTGTTATGAGGTAGGTTCCATTATTCCTTATTTGAAGTACAGGCTTTTGTGTGTTTTGGAGTTCCATTCTATCAAAGCTTTGAATCCAACGCCTTTCCCCACGGTACGCTATTGTTGTATCCTCGGAATCACAGCAGGCTTCATACAAAAGCTGCTCCAACAGCTCCCTTTCAAACGGACTGGCATCTTCATAAAGCATGAAATCCACACTTCTGCACTTGATATTTTCATATTCCCTTGGAATTACTCTACAAGGCCCCAATACCAAAGCTTTTTCAGGATACAACACTAATTCACCAAATACTTTTTGCATACCGTTTGTGAAAACAATAATATTTATTTCTTTTTTCGATTCTTGTTTTCCCAGTGCTTTTGCAAGGAACAGCATACTGTAGAAAAGGGCCTTGCCTCGGTCTTCACTTGAAATGCCCAGCATATTTATTATTTTGTCAGGTATTTTACCTATGTTTGCAAGCTCAGTAAGCAATGTATCATAGTCCTGCTGCAGTTTCGGATTAGCCTCAATGACTTCTGCACCCGACTTTTTCAAAAGCTCGACATATTGATATTCAAAGGCATTTTTTTCAGATAGTACAAGTATGCATTTTTTATTTTCAGGCAGTATCAGCTCCGAAGGTATATTGCAAACTGTCTGTTTCCATAGCGGTGTATAAAAATAATCTTTAATATCCTTACTGTAGGTTTTTTTTGTTTTTGCCCAGTAGGATTGTCCTTCAAAGGGGTACACCGGAAGATTAAGCTTAGTTCTTACCTGTCCTTCATATAAGCTGATCCAATCTATTTTTTCACCTTGCAGCCAGAAAAGACCCAATTCCTCCTCTGTGTATTCCTTTAATCTTGCTGCACTATAGCTCTTGTCATTTTTTACACTGTTTCCATACATCAAATTGTCATTTTCTATAGCTTCTATTGCTTCTTCCCTTGTACTGCAAACAAGACAGCCCTTGTATTCCAACTCCCTACGGCCCAGTTTCAGAGTGTATGACGCATCGTCAATATCTATACCGGGATTTTCTTTTAAATGTAATGCAAAGTTTGATGTCATCCTTTTTAAAGCACTTGGGGTTTTAGCTGAAAATATCAGTAAATTCCTTGCTTTTCCCGGTGTTACATTTCTTTTTATCGGGGCTTCTTCCAGAACTGCATGTGCATTTGTACCTCCGATTCCAAATGAGCTTACTCCCGCTCTCCGAGGTATTCCGTTGGTTTTCCAGTCACAAAGCTCTGTATTTACAAAGAAATGTCCGTTTTCAAAATCACACTTTGGGTTAGGCTTATTAAAATTGAGACTTGGTGGTATTTTGCCGTTCTTGATTGCAAGAACCGTTTTAATAAAACCGATTACACCGGATGCTGCATCCAGATGGCCTATGTTTGTTTTTACCGAACCAACTGCACAATACTTTTTCTTGTCAGTTTTTTCACTGAACACCTTCTCCAGTGCTTCTATTTCTATAGGGTCCCCAAGAGGTGTCCCTGTGCCATGAGCTTCAATATATGTAATGGTGTCAGGACTTACTCCGGCAAGTTCCTGTGCCTTTGCAATGACACCCGCTTCACCTTCAATTCTTGGAGCAGTATAACCTACTTTCATCGAGCCGTCGTTGTTAACTGCAGTCCCTTTTATTACGGCACAAATGTTATCGCCCTGTGCTATGGCGTCTTCCAACCTTTTTAGAACAACTACTCCGACGCCGTTTCCTCCCACAGTTCCTTTTGCTTTTTCGTCAAAGGCTCTGCAATGGCCATCAGGCGACAATATCATTCCTTCCTGATACAAATAACCTGTTTTTTGTGGAAGTCTTATACTTACACCGCCTGCTAAGGCCATATCACATTCTTTATTCAAAAGACTCTTACAAGCAAGATGTACCGCAACCATTGAGGATGAGCAGGCCGTCTGAACCGTTATTCCGGGGCCTTCCAGATTTAGTTTGTAAGCTACTCTGGTGGCAAGAAAGTCCTTGTCATTATTTATCATTATCTGATAATTATTTGCCACATTCCCAATTTCACTGTCTTCTGTAAGATTTTTTACATATGTATTCATGCCCACACTGGCAAAGGTTCCTACTGCACCGCTGAACCTTTCGGAATCACAGCCTGCATCTTCCATTGCCTTCCAAGCTTCTTCAAGGAATATTCTCTGCTGGGGATCAAGTATTTCAGCTTCCCTTGGATTGTATCCGAAAAACTGTGCATCAAATTTGTCAGCATTCTCTAAAACACCCCAAGCCTTTACATATTCCGGCTTTTTTAAAAGTTCCGGTGCTATACCCTCTGCAATTATTTCTTCGTCACTAAAGCGGGTTATTGATTCCTTACCTTGACAGAGATTTTCCCAGAATTCCTTTATATTCCGTGCACCGGGTACTCTTGCACTCATACCTGTTACTGCTATATCACAATTTTGTGAAGAAGTAGTTTCAGGCTGCTTTATTTTTCTGTTTACACCTGCTGTTTTTTTGCCCTGCTTTTGTTCCAGATATTCTGACAGCGTGTTAACTGTCGGATATTTAAACAGGTCCATTATCTGTAAATCTATGTTCATTGTTTTATAAATCTTGCTGCGTACTTTTGCCAAAAGCAGAGAATGTCCTCCCAGATCAAAGAAATTCTCATTCAAGCCAATGTTTTCTCTGTTCAGAACCTCTTTCCATATGTCTGATACCGTTTTTTGTACATTATTTGACGGTTGCATCATGTCTGAGTTCGCTCTATAGGCTGACTTTTCAGGCATTGGCAGAGACTTTCTGTCTATTTTATTATTTGGTGTCATTGGGAAACAATCAAGCATTACAAAGTATGAAGGTATCATATAATCCGGCAATCTGTCTCTCAGATACTCCCTTAATATACTGTCAGCTGTTTCCCGGGAATTTGGGATAACATAGGCTATAAGTGCCTTTTCCCCGGGATATACTTCCCTGCATACAACTATGCTCTGTCTGATTAAAGGATTTTTGTTTAATAGTGCCTCTATTTCACCCAGTTCAATACGGAAACCCCGTATTTTGACCTGATGATCTCCTCTTCCCACGAATTCTATATTCCCGTCAGGCATAAACCTGACGATATCTCCTGTTTTATATAGTCTGGAACCTTCTTCGCTGCTGAATGGGTTCTGTATAAATTTTTCACCTGTAAGCTGTGGAAGCTTCAAATATCCTCTTGCAAGACCGTCTCCCCCAATATATAGTTCACCCGGAACCCCTACAGGAGTTGGCTTCATTTCATTATCAAGTATATATACCGTTGTATTTGCAATGGGTTTCCCTATGGATACCGGGCCTTCTTTTGAGTCCAACCGCATCATAGTAGACCATATTGTAGTTTCTGTTGGCCCGTAAACATTCCATAGGCATGAACATCTGTCCATCAACTCATTTGCCAAATCTCTTGGCAGTGCCTCTCCTCCGCAGAGTATTTTAAGACTGCTGCAGCCCTGCCAGTCTGCCTCCACAAGTAATCGCCATGTGGCAGGGGTTGCCTGCATAACCGAAATATCATGTTTGTCCATTAGTTCTATGAGTTTTTCTCCGTCGATTACTTCATCCCTTCCTGCCATTACAACTGAAGCACCTGTTACCAAGGGAAGCATCATTTCCAGTCCTGCAATATCAAATGAAAAAGTGGTTACAGCCAGAAGCCTGTCCTTATCGCAAATATTTGTACTTTTGCCCATTGAAAGCAAGAAGTTTGTCAATGCACGGTGTTCAATTTGTACACCCTTGGGATTCCCGGTGGAGCCTGAAGTATAAATTACATATGCAAGATTATCCGTTGTAGCCCTTTTTTCAGGCTTTTCTGCACTTTGTACAAATATTTTCTGCCATTCTTCGTCGATGCATAGTATTTTTGCTGTATTTGTAGGCAATGTATCTTTGATTGTATTATCTGTAAGAATTATAGGAACCTGTGCATTATCCAACATAAACTCCAGCCTGTCCTTTGGAAAAACGGGGTCCATAGGAAGGTATGCTCCACCTGACTTGTGAATACCCACTAAAGCCGTAAGCATATCTATGGAGCGATCCATATAAATACCTACTATGGTTTCAGGACCGACTCCAAGTGATACAAGATAATTTGCAAGCCGATTAGCCCTTTTGTCAAGTTCACCGTAGGAAAGTTTTTCATCTCCCTTTACTACAGCAACGGCCTCAGGATTGCCTAAAACCTTGTCCTCAAAGAGTTTTGTCCACAAATCACTTTCACAATCCACACGGGTATTGTTCCAGCCTTCCAGTAAGGTTTTACTCTCTTCAGAATTTAAAATATTAAACTTTTTGATTTTTGTTTCAAAATTTGCAGTCAAATTCTCCAATATATGAGTGTAATGTCCTGCCATTCTTTTTATGGTGTCTGCATCAAATAAGTCAGTATTAAATTCAAAATTTACCTCAAGGTCCGACCCGCTGTCGATTATATCAACAGAAAGATCAAACCTTGCTGTGTCACCCTTTATATCGATACTTGAAATACTCATTCCGGACAGTTTTGTTGACTGTATAGGAGTGTCCTGGAGGCTGAAAAACACCTGGAAAAGGGGATTGCGACTCATGTCACGTTCCAGGCTCAGTTCTTCAACTATTTTTTCAAAAGGAACATCCTGATTAGAGTATGCTTCAAGGGTAACATTTCTAACAATTCTCAATAGTTCACGGAAACTGTTATTCTCGCTGAAAGCTGTCCTGATGATCAGGTTGTTAGTAAAGAAACCTATCATCGGTTCCAGCTCGGAACGATTTCTGTTTGCTACAGGTGAACCTATGATTATGTCTTCTTGTCCGGTATATTTAAAAAGTAAAAACTTAAAGGCTGCAAGTAAAATCATATAAAGTGTGGCGCCTTCCTGTTCTGCCGCACTTTTGAGTTTTTCAGACAACTCTCCTGAAAGGTCGCATCTGAAATTGGAACCGTTATAGGTTTGTATGGTCGGCCTTTGCTTTGAAAAAGGCAGTTCCAGAACAGGGATTTTTCCGCTCAGCTTTTCTTTCCAATAGGCAAGCTGTTTCTGAATAGTACTTTCCTTATATTTGTCTATTTGCCAGCAAGCATAATCCGAGTATGTGATTTTAAGTTCCGGCAAAACATAATTTTCATTTTGCAAATAGGAATTATATAATATTTCTAATTCTTTCAGCAGTACCTTAAAAGACCATCCGTCAAACACTATATGGTGAGCTGCCAGAATCAAAATGTATTCGTCTTTTTCAAGTTGAAGCAACTTTCCTCTTATAAGAGGTGCCTTATTTAAATCAAAGGGACAGCTTATTTCTTCTTTTACAAGAACCATAGCTTCTTTTCTTCTGTTGTCTACAGGAATTTCTAAAAGACTTACAAAAGGCAAGTCCATTTGCAGTCCGTCTATTACTGTTTGCTTTGGCTGTCCCTCCTCTTCAAAGAAAGATGTTCTCAAACTCTCATGTCTTTCAATGATTGTATTAAAGCTCTTTAAAAGCAAGTCGTAATTAATATTTCCCTTAATTTTAAGGCCTGTATATAACATGTATTGGGAGCTGTTTTCATCTAGTCGGTCAAGAAACCATATCCTCTGCTGTGCATAAGAAAGTGGTAACTCACCGTTCTCTGAAAAACGCTGTATTCTATTTCCATCTATGCATATTTTGTCTGATTTCTCAATGATTTCAGCAAGGTCTTTCAGTACGGGATTTTCAAACAGAATCGGCAGTTCCAGTTCAACTCCGAATTCTTCTCTTATGCGGGAGGTCATTTGGGTCATCTTTAAAGAATCTCCTCCCAATTCAAAGAAATTCTCTTTTATGCCGATTTTCTTTAGACCCAATATCTCTTGCCAGATTTTTACCATTTTTTCCTGTATTTCATTTTCAGGCATGTCAGTCTGTCTGATGTTAACTTCGGAATCAAATAGTAATTCCGTTTCTTTCAGTATGGTATCATATTCACCATTAATATAGTTTTCTCTCAGCTTGAATCGCTGTACCTTCCCGCTACCGGTTTTAGGAAAACTAGTAAGTGGAATTATCCGGGATACTTCTATTCCCATTCTTTCGCTAATCAATTTTTTAAGACTTCGAACTGTTCCAATGAACTTATCTTCCTTCGTTTCCAGTAGGAAAAAGAGTATCAGCTCATCAGACTTGTTTTTTTCATTGAAAGCACCTACTGCAACCACCTTTCCACTGCCAACACCTTCTGCCCCCTGTGCAACACGTTCTATATCATGTGAATAAAAGTTTTGCCCCTTTACGAATATTACATCTTTGGCACGACCGGTAATTACAAGCCTTCCGTTCCTCATAAATCCCAAATCACCAGTATTAAGCCATCCGTCCTCTGTTATTACCTTACGGGTTGCTTCTTCGTTGTTATAGTATCCGGAAGTGACATTTTCACCTGATATATATATATAACCTATTTTGTTTTCACCTATGTCATTGTTATCACTGTCGCAAACGCGAACATAGCAGTCATATATAGGATACCCTTCATCTGCAAAACTACAGCCTCTGATGTCATCCTTACAGACTTCTCTTACTGTATCTCCTATACTAAGATAATTACGGTCAAGGGTTAAAAATCTCATTTCATCACCAAAGTGTGGAAAAGTTACTGCAATAGTTCCCTCTGCCAGGCCGTAAGCCGGGAACATAGAGTTTCTTTTCAAACCGTATGGCGCCAACTTTTCAAGAAATTCATCACACAGTTCATAAGAAATGGGTTCAGCACCGTTGTAAATGATTCTGACCTTTGACAAATCCCAGTTATTTTCTACTTCCGGATTGAAAAATGTCAGGAAATGCTTGTACCCGAAATTCGGTGAATACAATATTGTAACCTTGTGTTCACTGGATTTTTGTATCCATAATAAAGGGTGTTTTATAAACAGCTGTGTCTCCATAATGTATTGGTTTATACCTGCAATTGTATCCTTTATATGTGCACCTATAAGTCCCATGTCATGGGTCAGGGGCATCCAGCTCAATCCGGCGTCCTCTGAATTGATGTTTACCCAGCGTATTACGGAACCCATATTGTACAGGACATTCCTGTGTGTGATTATTACACCCTTAGGGTCACCTGTTGAGCCTGAGGAAAACTGAATGAACGCAATGTCATTTTCCCGGGCTTTTACAATTTCTCCGTGGCAGTCGGCTTGTTCTAAATTCTCCATACTCAAGGTTCTTGTTCGTATTATGTCAACTTGTTCAATTAGGCCGTTCTTATCCCCGAAGCTTTTCAGTCTTGAAAAGAAATCGTCGGTTGCCAGCATTTTGGGGTTGTTGAGAGTATCCCATATTTTAAACAACTTTAGCTTATGTTCATCATTTGTCCCCGTTGTAACCGGAACAGGAATCATTCCTCCCAGTATGCATGCCCAAAAGGCAAGCATGAATTGTTTGTTGTCATCTATCTGGAATATAACTTCGTCACCTTTTTTAAAGCCCGATGTCTGTAAATTGTATAATAGAGACATTGCTCCATGGTATAACTCACCATAGGATAGAAAATGTTCTTCTGCTTCACTTAGTATAAATGTGATACCCTTGGATTTTTCGTCCTGTCTGGAAACAATCAAATCTACCAATGTTTTAAATGCATACATTCTTTTCACCACCAGTCAAATTAATATTATTGAAATACGGTTATTTTCTCAAAAGTTGGTTTATCGGGTACTTTTAACGTATTTCTCGGGAAAAAATATACTTCCAGTGCAAGAGTATCCGGCTGAAAAACAGTCATACTCAATGTCGCTTTAGTATACAAATACCTTGTATCAAGTAAAGCCCTTGGTGAGCCTTCTGTATAAGTCATGATATTTTTCATATCCTCAGGGGAAAACTTTGATTGTTTGCCCGATAGCTGCTCTTTTATGTATTTCCATCTTCTTGTATTGAATTTATTTCTGGTATGGTTGTCTGTGCTACCTTCCAAAATAAATGAATTTACAGAAGCAACTGCGTCCTTTATTCCCCATGAAACACCTTTATTAAGCCTTGATTCATCAGTTCTAACTGCACGTTTCACCCGTCCTGCACCGGTACCTCTTCCGCTGAAATTGTTCTCCAGAACTTTACTCTCATCAGGATCAGAAAATACTATCAGGTGATTTACCGCATACTGTTTGTTTTCATCCTTCATAAACTCGATAGTGTTTTCTATTTTGTCGGTATTTTCCAAAGCACATCTTAAATCCAGCGGGTAAGACCTTTTCCCTGCCGACGAATATGCAGCTCCTGATGTTGATTCCTGAACCGCAGCAAATATTTTTCTATCATTAAATCCGGTTATTATACCCATAAAGCCCATGTATCCGATGGAACATATACTTCCGGTAGTGTTTTTCATTGTTATAAGAGCCTGAATTCTTGGCAGTTGGTTCATGTCTCCTCCATACCAATCAAGAATTCTTCCGGTAATTGTTTTACCCGTAGTACTTTGCGAGCCGAATACTGATACAAAACTGCACTGTGTAGACCTGACAACGTCAAGGAATAAATTGAACAGAAAGAATTCATCCTTTGAGATTTTGTTATCTCCCCTGACATTTTTATCACCGCCGGAAAATACCTCAGACATACCTTCAATTTCTTCTCTGTATTCTTTATCTATCTGTTTTTTTATATCATCAACTCTCCAGAAAGCTTCATTATATTCACTTTTGAAAAGGTTGTCGGCTATGTATGAATCAACCAGAGCTTCGTAATCAGGTACAACCGAGAGTATTCCTCTGGCAAATTCTTTCCCTATCTCCCTGTGGCTTAAGCCTTTTGTAAAATCAAGTTCAACATTGAAATAGTTTCCTTTATCCGTTATAGTTACACCGTTACCCTTATAATCCGACGAACCTTTTGTAACTGATATTTCCTGCGTACATGCAGTCTGAAAAATCAGTAATATTAATAATAACCCTGCAATTAATCTTTTCATTCCGACTCCCCCATTACACGTTAACCGATATAATACTGCTGACTATCTTTCCCATGTCCATTTTGATTATCTTATCCGCCTGATCAAAATATCTGTCATCATGGGTTATTGCTATTACGGCTTTTCTTCTTGCTTTAAGCTCCGGAAGAAGGGTTTTGTAAAAGAACATTCTGAATTCGGGGTCCTGGTCGGAAGCCCATTCATCAAAAAGATATGCCGGGCGATCTTCAAGGTAACTTACCAAAAGTGCAAGTCTTTTTCTCTGTCCGGAAGACAGCTTGAGGGTACTGAATTCCCCGTCCTTTATTTCAACCTTACTGTCTATACCAAGAATTTTAAGATACCTTTCTATGTCTTCAAGCTTGTCCTCGTATTCAATTCCATAAAGCTTTTCAAAGAGGTGATAATCGCTATAAACTGATGAAAAGTATGAGCCCAGTTC
>JAEZIU010000113.1 GCA_023436485.1 Bacillota bacterium
CCCCACAACCGAAGAATAAACTAATTATGACGACTAGTATATCTTATGAAACAAACATATACCGAGTGCCTGTACCAAATACACTAATTCTGATTTTAGGCATAACAAACAGACCGATAGTTTGATGTTCAGCACCCCAAATGTTAGACATAAATTAAGCAGCAACTTGGGAATGAGTTCGGAATTCAACCGGGCTCATTCCTTTTATCTCACCATTTAGCATATCAGGAATAGGCGATAAATAGAGTTTCTGACCAAACAAAATAAACTCTGTAATATCAGTCGTCCACTTCTGGTTTGGACGTTCTGGGTTAAAATCACGAACTGAACTTAGTCATAAAAAAAGTGCACCTCCAAAAGTTAGATTTTTTTATCCAACATTTGGGGTGCACTTCATGTTGAGCTAACCACAATCAAATAAAAAACTACAAGGTTTTGACCTTGTAGTTTTTATTTACCCAGTATTAGCGAAATAATGGAAATTACAACAAATAAAATCCCCCGTTATTCTCTGAATAATAATAAAATCCCGGGTAGGTTTCTCTCCCAATTCGTCAGCTCTGTAATATCGAATAAACTGAGGAAATCTTATTAAAAGTAAACCCAAAATTAATAAAAGTACCGCTTTATAATTCATTTTACCCCATCATTTCCGGTTAATTTGATTATCATTAAATTGCTCACATAAAATCTAGTAAATATATTTTTCTATATTGGATTTCCATGAACACACTTTTTCAGCAATCCGCTTCCACTACTTTTAGTATCTTTCAAACAGTTCAAATCTCCGAAAACAAAAAAAGTAATCTTTAGCACGAGAAACAGCAACATTCATAAGGCTCTTGTTTGCATCAATAAAAAAGCATCCGTCCCGACTTCCATACACTTATTCCATAATCCAATAATCAAAAGTATAATCAGGTATGACATAATTAAATGGCATATAAAAATATCCTTTATCGCCCCATTTATCTCCCCATGAATTTCTCACAATAAGATAACCTTGTTGATGTTTGTTCCTACCAGTCTTACCATGATTTTCCACGATGTCCTTATAACCAACTATTAAAACAGCATGAGCTCCTAGTTTCTTTTCGTTCTTGTGTGGCATTGGCATAATTCCCGTTTTAGTTACCGCATCCGATTCAAAACTTTCATATACACTCATTCCTAATAATACTGGTTGTTGTCTAAAAGCCAAGTTTTGCTTGATTTCATCTAAGGAACTTAATGATTTATATGCAATAATCTTGTATTGTCGTGCATTTATTTTTGCAAGTTTTGATGGTCGTAACTTATAATTTTCCGGATTATAGGGCATATATTTTTCTTCACAAATGCCTTTCTTATAGATTGATTTGCACGTATCTCTAAGACTTGCCCCTTCATCCTTGTTGGTTTTTCCTTCTAATTTTCTTTCTTCATAATATAAAAACATTCTTGATAACTCAATTTGCTTATCTTGCAATAGCATAGCTCTACAAGTGCAACCAGCATTTGAAGTACACGAACCTAAGTTCCCCTGGTTATAAACAGGTGGATATTTCTCTCTTAAGTCTATTAATTTAGGGAGTATTATTTCAGGATGTGGCGATACTGAACTAGAAAAAAATAAATCTCTTTTATCAATTTTATCTTTATTATAAGAATATTTGTAATCCATATATAATGCCTCCACAAACGATGAATTCATTTATATAATATGAGGTTACATAACTAAATGTTAATTTAGTCCCTGATTTTATTAAAACTGACTTGATATACCAAGCTAAAGTTAATCTTTTTGAAAGTATCTCGGCATATCACGACTTTTTTAATCTAAAACAATATCAAATATACGTTTATATATCTTCACCTAATAATATCTTAAATATTTTATATCCATCAGTATGCTTAAAAATACATAGATTTGCAATAACAGAAAATGTTTCAATAATTATATATAAGAATAATATATTATCTAAAAACGGAAATGCACCATATAAAATTAGTGAAATTCCTATCAAACCAATATCAGATAATATACCTGCAATATAGACTAGTATTTTTCTCTTTTTCTTTATATATTCCATTCCATATAAAGAAGTATACATGGTTGGTATAAAATGGTTAATTTTTAAGCCTATTTCAATCACATAAACATTATTAATAGCAGCTACTATTCCATGAGCAATTTCATGTACTAATGTTGATATTAATGCAAATATTACAGCAAATATTATACTTATAAAATCAATAGAAAAAAGCATACTATTAAAGTTAAAGTTAAACTTAACCAATGATATTCCTATAAAAAATAATGGTATAGGAATAAAAAGAATAATATAGTAAAGTATCTTTACAAATAATTTTTTAGACTTAAATAATTCTATCCCATCAATTAATTTCCAGTGACGAAATCTTTTTTTTATGCTTTTTTCATTAATGAGTCCTACTTCTCTAAATGTATTAATCAGATGAATAATATAGTCTTTACTAATACTGCTATCATAGATATCATCAATTGTATTAATTTTGTTTAATAAATTAAGTATCTCAAATTCTTTATGCCCAATTTTATAGGTATTTCTATTATTACGATTATATACTACAATAACTTCTTCATCTTCTTTAATAACAGCTATATCATTTTTCATATATGATTTCATATTATACCCTTTTTCATTATCATTTAAGTGTAAAATAATTTACGATTGATATTATCTCCGGTTTACTGCCACTTGAGCAATCTCAGTACATTTAGCTTTAGGGAGAAACAATCAGTCACTTTTATAGATTAATTAATAAATAATAGGTAACATATTAAATAATATGTTACCTATTTACATAACTATTTTTATCTACAATAGTTATAGGAATGCAGCACCTCCTGCTGCGAATGTAACAGTAGATCCACCCAGAGCTGCCCCTAAGCTGTTTACGTCTTCTGATTTTACTTTCTCTACATGATCTTCATGTATTTTCTGAAGTTCATCATCAGATAATAGACCTTCAACTAGAATACTCATAACTTTCCCCTCCTTTCTGTTTTTGTATTATATAATTTCTTTTCACGAAACACTTTATAAAAATATGTGATAAGAAAAAATATTAAAAAGAATTATGCATTATACATGGTCTGAATTAAACTTAATTAATTTTGCTATATCAGCCTGATTTATCGGATTCTTCTTCTGAGCACAGATATATTGATTAAATGCATGTTCAAACCTTTTATAATTTTCATTATCTTTTAGATTTTCTAACTGAGCACTGGATGGATACTGTTTGATAATTACAGCTGACGGATCATTAAATAACGAATCTAGTCTAAGAATATATTCTTTATCAAATATGGATTCCAGGTATTCTAATGCCTTTGTATGTTCTTTTAATTCACACATTGCACTAAGGTAATATTTTAATGAAGTAATCCAATCCAATACATTTGCATTTATATTTCTCTTTGTGATTCTATTTTCAATATAAGTAATCTCTCTTAATGCATTTAAATAGTCTTTATTTACTACATAACACATTGCTGTGAGATATGAACATCCCTCTCCTAATTCTTCAAAAGGAATTTTAACATCTTCCAGAAAACTATAAAAGTTGCTTACTATATTCTCTAATTGTGCATTGGAGAAATAGTCCATTGTTCCGATAATATATTTTGTATTATCAAGTGTAATTTTATCTGCGTTGTAAAGCATACCTGAAACAACATGTTTAGTATTATAAACCCTGAATAATGTATCACTCGTATTTCTCATCTCTGACATTCCGGGTATTATAATATGAAATGAAGGGAAGTTAAAATACGACACATTTCGAACCAAAACATCATAACCGTCGTTAATAAATTCATTAATCCAACTGTTTGCAATTTCCTCATTTGTCATAGTTGAAACATCTTTTACAGGAGCAAATTCAAAAGAAGGGGTTCTTCCGAATATTTGATATGGAAATTGTCCAACACCTATCTTATAACTGTTACATATATTAGTTTCATCATCTACATTAGTATTAAAGAAATCTATAACACTACGATTTACATATTCAAAAATATCCTGTCCCTGGGTGGCCTCGGTAAAAGCCCGTTCCATAGCAATTCCATAGTCAGGATGACATCCTAACTTAATTCCATATTTACCTGTATTTTTTTCAATGATTATTAATGCTGCCACAGGATATTTGCCACCAAACGAACAATCTTTTAGCATTACTTTATAATTAGAGTTTTCTTTCAATAACAAAAACATTTCATAAATATATGGAAATTGCTTTATATACTCTTCTGGTATATCTGGTAATGCCGGTTTTTCTGTAAATAGACGTTTTTGTATATAGCGTTCTATTATTTCCGATAATCCTTGAACAATTGCTTCCTCTGGTGTATTACCGGCACACATTCCGTTACTTCCATAATTTAACACATAACTGTTTATTGGTAGAAATTCAACTTTACCATCTTTAAAATTATATAAAGGTAAAGAATAATAGGTTTCTTCTTTATTTAGCAAATGTTCTAAAACATGTACGCTTTTGAAGTTTTGAACTTTATCCTCAAAAGAAGCACACTCCATATTACGGTTTTCAAAATACAGTCGCATAAAGCTATTATTATTGGATATCAATTCTTCTGCAGTTAAGCACTTTCCATCTAAAGCCCCCCCATGCTCATTTACTTTATCCTGTACAATAACATTTGTACCAAGCATATTATTCTGAAAGCGCTCAAAAAATTCGGCGTAACCGCTTGCAAGTGCAAAATCCTTCGATATGCCCTTACCATTTGTGCCTATACCTGTTCCCTTAATCTCAATTCTAACTGTATATGTATTTAAACTGCTTTTTTGGAGCCAGGTTTCATCAACCTCTATTTCACATGCCTTGAGAATTCCTTTTAACTTATTAACTGTTTCAATTGGAGATATTTCTTTAAAATGCATTTTCTGTTGTAAACTAATCAATCTTCATTTTGTATGCTAATGCATACTCTCCTTTCCATAATTAGTATCTGCTGATTTTTTTGTTTTCTTGGTTTTGATAATCATATATTCTTTGAGAATTAGATAAGAATGGAGGATAGATGTCTAAATATTATATCCATGAAGAAAAAATTGTGTATCAGAAGCTGAAATACTTAATTTCTTTGTATCTCCATAGATACAGAGAGTACGACAGTCTTCGTAATTCTATTTAACAAAGGTTGCATTTTGCTTATAAATATTAAGTTATGACTTACAAACACTCCGTATTTCTTACCATTAACTTCCTATCCATACATTTACATATTATGCTATTACCTGCCATTTGTCAATAAATTATTTCAATTTAAGTCAAATTTTGCTTGTATTTGACATTTTTATTCAATTTAAGAAATTCACCCATTATAGAAGAACTTGGTTTTACAAACAATAGTAGTGTAGAACTTAAGTTCCCGGGAGTGTGCCCATTACTTCCCTCATATTTATTTTCCCTAAAAATGCTATTATTGTTCATGAGGCAATTAAAAATAAAAAAGAACGAACCTATTTTAAATAACTCAAAATACGTTCGTTCTTTTTGGTGTATGTACTTTTTCCTATCTGCGTAAAATAACTATTTGATAGAGAAAAGTATTCCATGTAAAACATTTTTCTTTCTTTTATAATAAATGATACATCCGATTAACAACGATAGCCAGAAATATTGTTTGAAGCCACAACCGAGAAAATAATTAATGTCTCTTAAGTGTTTAAAGACAAACGAAACATTGGATATTGTTATACTATCTGAGGAAGCGTTAGTAATGCCGACAAAATAATAATTTGTTTTGTCAGCGGTATAAGTTATAGTGGCACTGGATGCCTTCTTTGTTTGATAAAAACAAGTCAGCCCCGGAAAGCTTTATACTGGAAGGAATATAATCAATGCCCTCCTTACTGTGCACTATACTTTCTACAATGTACTCATCACTAAGAGTATTGTTTGCCGCTGCCACCATCAAATCGCTGATATTGTACAAGCTTTCGTTTTCATAACCTAAATAGTCGCTCATGTTTGCCTGCGGGTCCAGGTCAATGCCTATGACACTGAATCCTTCCTGCACCAGACCCGCAGCAATGTTTACAGCAGTTGTAGTTTTACCTACTCCGCCTTTTTGATTTGCAATTGCAATTACTTTTCCCATTTCGTTTTCTCCTTTCAAAATAAAAACAGCAGAACACAAATGTGCCTGCTGTTTTGTTGATTAAGTATTTAGTTATCCATATTTGAATTTTTACTCGCCTACCATACCGTCTCCATCACGATCATCCATATATTGATACAACCAGTGATCCTTTGTGATTGGCATCTTAAACCCGGCTGCTTTTGCTTCAGCTATTGATACCTTACCATTGTGATTTTTATCTATAGCATCGATGTTATGATTCTTATCTGTAGTAGACGTTTTGGGAGTAGTCTTTGGCTTTTCTGCCGATTTCTCATTCAAAGACTTATTTACTTTATCAGGATTAACATTATTAAAGTCATCGGTGATAACATTTCCCTTTAATGTATAGGTGTAGCGATAATGATTCGGAATCTGCGTCTTTGTATTGGGATACGTAATGATAGCTTCAAAATTGGTACAACCACCTGCATCCCTAATGTTTTTTTCCATATATGCCTGATCGCCATAACGGTTTAATGTACTGTCCTGCGGTGTTATATTATAAGCGTTGGAAACTCCACCCAACGAGTCTGCAATGACATGCCCCTGATCAAGGTCTGACCGTTCAGTACCAGGAACCTTTGCTTCGTCTTTATAGTATCTGCCATTTTCAAGCACCGGTTCCGTTTTTGCATTCTGAAGAATAATCTTCTTAGCAGTAACCCTGATTAATTGTCCATATTGGTTGGTATATGCCCAGTATTCTCTGCCACCATATCCAATATCAACTGCAACCATAGGTTTTCTTGTTCCGCTCATCTCCCCCCCGGCTACTTTAATTTCCTTGTACTTTCCTCGTGTAGGAGACGATTCTGTTGATTTACTTGACGCTTTAGCTGTAGCCTTATTTGGTATACTTGTTTTATTTTCACTAGGAAATGCGGTTTTTATAGACGAATTGTTTTCTGTTAATTTCGTAGTTGGATCATTCTGCTTTGGAACACTCTGTACCGAACAGCCTGTCAACAATGCTATTATTACTAAATAAGCAATTATGTATTTTCTCATAGTCATATCCCCTTTAGCTGCACAATTTATTATTCAGTAACAATATCATCGGCGTCACTGCTACTCTCGTAATCTGTACCAATTCTTTATTGTTAATCAGTAATACTCTTTATATTAAACTACCTCTTTATATCATGCAACATTCATTTTGCCGAACTTAATACGGATATGAAAAAACCGCAGTTCAGTTAACTGAATGTGCGGTAATAGAATGATTCTTGATATATAAAAATTGTTCATTAACTCAACATAATATCTTAATTGTAAGTGGCTAATGCCTATTGTCAATAACGTCATTAATATTAATATACAATAGTTTGCCTTTATTGGGGGAAAGTGTACTCCATTTGTATGAAATACCATATGCTAAATAGCTATCAACAGTAATCTTTTCATAATCATCTTTGTTGCATTCTAATCTTATATTTCTATTTCCATTTCGGGCAAAAATATAGCACTTATTATTTTCTATTTGCTTATATTTTATATCACAATATCCTGTTGTTGTATAAAACGAACCATAAACATATAATCCTGCAAAAGATAACAAGAATAAAATCACAATAATTAGGACAATTATTTTGTTTCGAGATGATGTATCTCTCAATCAATTATCTCCTTTCTAACCGATCTTACGTCGCCATATATAAATAATCAAATTCAAATCACTTATTACAAATAATACTATATCTGCAACATTACTCTGTCAAGTTTCAAGCCTTACCGCATTATTCAGTTATCAATGTACAAATTTTTAGGACGCAATAGACTAAAATTGCGAATTTAATGCGGATATGAAAAACCGCAAATTCGGTTAACTGAATTTGCGGTAATAGGATGATTCTTGATATTAATCATTGCGAAATAGAAAAACTTCTAATTATACTAAAGTGTTAACTATCTTTTTTCAGAAGAATATTTTTACTTGTCAAGTTTTCAAAAACGTCATACATTTTATTCCATGTTTCAGGGTACTGATTGCTACCGCTTGTTTCCTTTTTGGTTGAATCAGAAAACATGATAGTAATTCCCCACTGATGGCCATCTAAAATATTATTATTCTTATAAGTATCTTTCCAATTTGTAAATCCATATCTTGAAGATTCGAGAATAAATGTTTCGACCTTGTCTTCGTTCAGATCACAAACGAAGGTAAACCCTTCATTTTTTGAAGAAGAATCACGAGCAACGAAATTCTCGTAACCATTAGATGTAAATTCCCAGAATTGCTTATTTTTTAGATCTATTTTATACTCAGGAAATCGTTGTCCAAAAGCCTCATGGTAAACATATATTAAATCAATCGGTTTTTGGTAAGTTTTTACACCCTTTGGAGTTTGATAAGTTGTTTGGCAAGATGGCAAACAACTACAAATCAATAATAACAGGGAAATAGCTATTATCCTTTTCATAACCTAACCTCACAAAATATAAATAATCTCCAATTTTCACTTAAAACAATACTGATTTAAAGTGATTTATTACAAATAATACTACATCTGGAATATATCCATGTCAAGTCTCACACATTACCGCTATTCAGTTCTCAAAGTCCAACTTTCTTAGTTCGCTATCTATTCATTTTGCGAACTTAATGCGGACATAAAAATACCGCATTTCAGATTTACTGAATGTGCGGTAGTGGACGATATTAATTTATTATAATTATCTATGTGAATAATTCTGATTCTTGAAAATAAAAACTAATTTTTTTAATTGCATTCCTATAAAAATCATTGTTGAAGGGTATATACTAGAAAATATTATGCAATACTTATTGATGCTCCGTATAGAATCGGGGATACGCATAAACCACCATAATGGTAAGCACAAGGTATCTATTATGCCTAAAAATTCTTCGGTATAAATTTTAAAATTAGGAGTATTTTGATGTAGAATTGATGAAATATAGTCGTATTCAAATGCTAAAACTGATAAACATACTGCAAGAAATACTGCTAATAATATTACACCACCTACTTCCCTTAAAAGGTTTGCATGGTTCTTAAGAAAAAACCCGCCTAAAACTAATAATATAGAAGCTAAGAATAATAGTAGATCACCTCCTTCATATACAATTAAAGAATACGGAAAAGTTTTATCATACCAATTAAGAAACAATATACATACGTTGATCACTATTATGTATAGACAGAAACATTTCAAATTATTTTTTAGCATATTTTTCCCTTTTGTATAAACTCTATACATTTTATAATATATATGGTAGCAACACAAGTTTCGTTATTACCGCACTATTCAGTTTTCAAAGATCGTTTATGACGCAATAGACTTATTTTCTGAGCTAAATCAAATCACCTTACCCCCATGTTTGTACGGCCTTGTTTTGTTGTATTTGTGCTTGATGCGGATTGCTTCGTCAATGTCAATTTCTTCTTTACAACAGTAGTCCAGTATTCGGATAATGCAGTCGGCAAGTTCAACGGCAATTCCTTCTGGCTTACCATATTTACAACTATTACAGACGCCTTTGCATTCTGGCAAATCTCCCGATTCGTCATATGCTGATTTTGGTGCTTTGCAAGCATAATATGTATTCGTTGATGCAAACCCATTTCTATGTTCTTCCAATGCTTCTGATAGCTCACTGTGGCACAATGCGATAATTTCACCGAAGCTTCTTTCTTCTTCCCACCAACCATGCTCTACAGCGTTCTGGTGTACTTCTTTTGCTAATTCATTTAACAAATTAATCACTCTCCTTCATCAGTTCGGGGTTGTTAAACTTGTTCCCAATTACTTTCCCATTTATCCACAAATAATCCCTGTCAAACTCGGCTATATCAAACATTGTTATGTAACTGTCTGGCAATTCATTGCACGCAATAATAACGCACCCACCTTCGAACTTTATTAAACCTCTGTATGTACTTCCTTCATACTCAAATTCAACAATATCATTTTCAAATATTTCTACTTCATCGCCCGAATCGTCATGCAGGCCTGTGTATTGCATCAGTTCAACTTCATCCATTAAAAACACTTTCTCAGGGTATTCATACTTACTTCCCGATAAATCCAAGCACACCGAATTGCTCCATATTGTTATTACAGGAAAAACTTCGTTTGTAGCCTTAATAACTGCTCTAAATTTAATCTCCCTCAACGTCCTCACTCCCTCTGATACACTTGTTATTTTTTTATGCATATTCGTACTCTCTGGTTGCTCCGGGACTATTTCGCCAGTTTGGTAGCAAAAAGACGATATCAGCTACATCAATCATTGCTAAACATATATGCATGTAATCTTCGTAACCCAAGTTATCCGGTAATTTTGCAGGATTTAGTACTGCATACCCTTGACTTAACAACTTGTCTTCCTGCTGCTGAAAATCTTCCCGAAATGTCGGGTTACCGTTTATCTTCCCGGCTATGTAAACTTTTTTCAAGTGTCCTCACTCCTTTATGTGTATTATTTTCGAAACAGGATTTTCCTAATAAGTAGCAAATAATGTAATAAGAGGTGAGACAATTATGACTTTAGACGAATTATTAAAAATTAACCCTGACATTCTGACTCTTCAAAACCTAAATGATTTTTTCGATAAGCAAGATATATCCAAATTTTCAAAAAAAGATTTAGACAAAATTATTAAGAGGTTCGGAGTAAAAGTATTTATGATGCCTGTCTTTCCCCAAGTGTATAATCTAATTGCTACAAGATCATTCAAATAGAACTGTAAAGTATTGGACTATTGCAATTGGGTTTATGACACTTGTAACTACTGCTGCCACAATCGTAAATTTGTTTATAGCCTTATCGGGTCCAAAATAGGACCCGTTTTTACTTTTTCTCCGCTATCCCGCTATATTGCGAACTAAATTTCAATAAAAAATACCGCACTTTCATTTACGAATAATGCGGTATTGATTCTAGTTTTATTCACTTTTTGTTAAGAGCCTAAATTTCTGACATTACTTTAATTTACAAAATACAAAGATAGTGTCAACTTTACTTTGCATTTTGCCTCTCTTCCAGCTGAGACTTTGTACTTATTTTGATATAAGAATTTTAGTACATTACCAAATCAATTTCCCTATATTAGTTAACCTTTAAGTAGTTAACCATAGGCTGTGGAAACTCACACAAGTGTGATATATGTCCTTTATATAAAAAATTAATCAGAAGAAGATTTTGCTTTCCAGATTGTGTATAATTTATCTTTTGAATCTGCAACATAAAACTCCTCTATATCGTTACCTGAATAGTGACATCCAACAAAGCGGTTTCCGTCCAATTTGTAATAACAATACCATGTTTCATCAATATTGGGCGGCCCTATTTCCTCTTTAAGTTTACTTAAACTATGGCTACTCGTTGCGAAAGTTTTAAAAAACTCCTCCGACAGTTCTCTTTTTACTGGTGAAAAATAACGATACTCACCATTTACCTTAACAATATCGTTCGCCATCCAAATGGTTTCGAGATCATCTTTTTCGTCTGCAACATAAATAGCTACTATAGAGTTAGGCTTTACAGCATAACCGGAAGAATCTCTGGGACGGACATCATCATCCAGCTTGCATACAGCAAACAAGCCGTTATTAAGTTCGTAATAATAATATCCATAAACCGTCCAGGAACAGTTCGGTTTGCCTATGGCAGCAACAAAACTGTTGAAGTCATCGCTCTTCTCAGCAACTGACCTAAGCTCGTCATCCAACAGTTTTCTCTTATAATATGTATACTTCCAAGACCTTCCTTGAATCCATCTAATATCGTCACGTTTTTTGGTAGAGTCCTGATAATACAACCCTGGTCCGTCATCTTTTTCATTATAGTAAGCAAAGTATTGGCTGTTATGTGCATTCTCTGTGTCGAATTCCAATGTATGGATGCCTTCGTTCTTCTTGTTGAAGTCGTCATGCGAGTACATCATCATACTGATAATTTGTTTTTACGACCGATGCGTCTTTCATTAAATAATTTACATCTCCATTTCCTGTTCTTCTTCATCAGAGACTACATAAGTCTGACCAAGTCCCGTCCAAACAGGTTCTTGATCCAAAATAATTGCATGATCACGTTTCTGAAGAAAAATGATATCTGTTGTTACGTCTGTATTGGCTATCTGCCTGAAGGCATTGTTTGGAAGCCTTATTGCTCCTATCAGTTCGGCACGTTCCGCCAAATATCTCCTAAAGGAACCGTTTGCCTTATCCATTGTCCCTTTGCTGGTTATATATGCGATAATCCCACCTGGGCGAACCTTGTCCAAGGTCTTTACAAAGAAGTAATCATGTATGTTAAGGTTGAGCTTGTCATATCTTTTATCGTGGAGCTTATAATCTCCGAATGGTACATTGCCCACTGCAATATCAAAGAAATTATCTGAATAGTCTGTATCTTCAAATCCCTGAATCCTTATATCAGCCTTTTGGTAAAGCTGCTTTGATATTCTTCCGGATACGCTGTCCAGTTCGACACCGTATAACTTGGATTTATCAGAAATGTCTTCAGGAACTAAGGAATAAAATAAGCCGGTACCCATGGACGGTTCAAGTATGTTTCCTCCTTTAAAGCCAAACCTGCTCAATGCTTTGTATATAGCTTTGATTACTTGCGGGTCTGTGTAATGGGCATTGGGTGTAGATGCTCTGACACTGCTGTATTCTTCCTCAGTAAGGAGTTCTTTCAATTCCTGGTACTCATTTTCCCAGCCTTTGGCTTCTTCATTGAATACCAGGGATAATCCGCCCAACCCGGTATATCGGGTAAGTATGCTCTGTTCCTGGCTTGTTGCAAGGCGGTTTGCCTTCTCGATATCCTTTAGTAGCTTAATTGCTTCAACATTGGCTTTATATTTTGTCTTTTGACCACCGGCACCAATATCATCTGAAGGGCTATATCTATAGTTAACTTTCTTACTTATTACAGCTATATATTCAATTTGCTCTTGCTCATTTTCGTCCTGGTGACTTTTCTGGTTTTCTAAGTCTTCAAGCTCTTTAATAGCAAGGTCTAATTTCTCTCCGGTTCCCTCGATACCATTAAAAAATTCAAAGGTTAACTTCTCAACCTCGTTTTCTTTTGTCTCAATTAAATCAAATAGAGTTTGTTGCTTCCGGGGCAAAATAAAAGAGTCACCATTTTCTGATGACTCTATCTCGGAACTCTGACTACTTCCTTCATTACTATCTCCTGGGCCGTTTCCCTGATCAAGACGTTGTATCTGGCCAGCTCGGTAAAGTTCTCCGTATTGGGAGCCGGATGCACTTTCTTCAACTCCTGTTGAACCTTGTCCATCATTTTCAATGCCTGATTGTCTATCTGATAAATTGTGCTGAACCATGTACCCTGTATTTTCAGTTCCTGCACTCTCTCGGGGTGGTTTTGCACCAAGTATTTCACTGCCTCCGCTGCGAATATCCCTTCCGGTATCTTGTCCAGCTCCTGATTCTCGTCCGGTGATATCCCCGGATATAATATCCCGTCTTCTCCCTCCCGGTACTCCGCTCTGGATATCGGTTCCTGCTTCTTTATTGTATCCGTCTCTTTGTTCATGGCTTCCTGCATTTCCTCCGGTGTCTCCGGACATTCCACCAGTCCAATTCCTTCTATGTATTTGGTTCGCATTTTTACTTATCTCCTTATTTTCATATATTCGTGCCGGTTTTTCCAAAAGTCTTAAAACCTGTTTGCTAATTTCACATATTATCGAAGAGTACTCAGTTGCCTGTCCAACGTCAAGCTGTTTCAAAATATCCTCAAAATGAAATTTTCCTTCAGTATCAAATTTAAGCCTGCTAAATACAGAATAAACAACACTATCTTGTACAAAGCAATCAAAGTGCTCTCCCGGGTACTCATGTTTTTCTAAAAACTCAGTACAAAGACTTTCTACAAGACCCTCAAAATCCCTTTCTTTTTCTACACCTAAATATTCCATAACGTAGTTTTGAGCTGCATCTGATTTTATGGTGTAACTGTTGATTCTACTTGTATAGTTACCGTGTGTATCTGATATATCAAATAAATATCGTACCCCTTTATTATCAGAGTCAAAAACCTTAATTGCCCTGCTGCCACGATTTATCCATCTTCCTACTCTTTTATTCCATGTATCCATGTCTGCAACAATTGTTGCATTTGGTCTTTGATTATGAATAAAGACAGTTTCGTAAAAACCATACTTGAATAACTGTCCTGAGAAACCTAGAAACTTTTTCCACTCGCTGTCATTCCTCGTAATCTGCTTCATAGTTTCATTAAACATTGTTTTGAAACTAGGCATTATCCTAAAATCCTTTCTGTTTTTAATTATTTAAATTTATGAAGTTAATAAGAAATGACTTTTTCTTTTACTAAATCTCTCTGTCATATAGCTCTAAATCTTCCTCGATAACGTCGGTTTTATTAACAGAGTTTGTAATAACCCTGGGATCATTCCTGTAAATCCTTGCTTCAATATCAGGAATTATGTCCTGTATTTTTTCTTTAATTTGCTTAAATATTTTGTTACTACCGTCATCGTTATTTTCATTATCTTCTAGCTTTACGATTCCGCTATAAATAGCCATCATCTCAGTTTCACTAAGCAACTTGCTTTTTCTCAGAATTCCGGCTCTGACGGCAAAGTTCTCCTTTGCACCTGTATAGTTATCACTAAAGTAATTCCCTGAGTGAACACCAAACCCTCCAATGTCTTTTTCCCATGTGACATATTGATAGCTATTAACCCGCTGCATGGAAGTATTTATACTTTCTGATCCACATGCAGCAAGAATAACATTATTGTACTCAGCTAAAACCTTATAATGTTTTAGTCCATCAACTTGTAAAGATTCAGCCCTGGTAAAAACCCTTTCCTGCTCCTGAAGGTCATTGATAATATCTCGAATTGAATCTATTTCCTCCTGATCAGAAGCATTGTGATATGTAATCGTTCCTTCAATACAATTGATATCACACAAATCTCTGCCATCTTTGGTTACACATATCTTTTCAGTATCCCAGTTGTTGTCCTTTCCACTGGTATTAAGTGAAGTAGCTCCATAACCCATCATTCTTAATCTGTAAATCAGCTTTGTGGATATAGCCTGATTAACCATTTAAAAACTCCTTCCTAATAATTTTTTAAGAAAATAAAAAAGACAGCTTTGTATGAAGCTGCCTTAATAACTTAATTCAAATAATTTAGTTGTAAAAAACCCTATATATATACAGTTTTTGAGTTGTACCTCTCATCAAGTGTCCGATCTTATATAAAATAAAAAACTACAAAGTTTTGGCCTTGTAGTCTTTTATTTTTGGTGGAGATAAGCGGGATCGAACCGCTGACCTCTTGAATGCCATTCAAGCGCTCCCCCAGCTGAGCTATACCCCCATCTATATGGAAAACCTAGTATTTATGCGGCTTTCCAATTTTTTAAGATTTTCAATTTACATTTTTCTTTGGGGATGCACACCTGGTAGCTTGTGCTCCCAACTGCGCTAATGCCCCACGCTTATTACATGTTTAATCAAATATTAACATGATTTTTTAATAATAGCAATCATATTTTACTGTGCTATTAGCGTATCAATCTCTGGATAGGCATGCAAGTAAAATTCCGCTGTCAATAGCAACACGAGCGGTTTCTTCCTCAAATTCATTACTGATTCCCCAGGAAGTTCCTAAAGTCATAGTTGCATTGTTAAGTGGATATTTAAGGCCTTTTGTACTTACACCTGTAACCTTTTCGGTAATAGGAATCAAAGAGAGCTTTCGGCCCTCTTTTCTATTCATACTGAAATTGGAGTTGAACATATATATTTCGTTATGTTCGTCTACAATAGAGCCTCTAAGACCGGTATCCAGCATTTTTTTTAGGAGCATGATGTTTGCAAAGGAATGGTCAATTCGTGTTCCCAATGCCCCTAAAAAGACCACTTCGTCAGCTCCCAACTCCAATACCATTTCAATAGCAAGCTCTGAATCAGTCATGTCCTTTTCAACGGGAAACTTTGATACATTTATGCCTTTATTTACATAATAATCTAAATCCTTTGAATTAGCAGAATCAAAGTCACCTATCAAAATATCAGGATCAATTCCCATTTTCTTTAGGTGACCCGCTCCTCCATCCACGGAAATAATATAATCTGAGTCAAGTATGTATTTTTTAATTTTGTCATAATCACTGATCGAACCATTACATACACAAACAACTTTCATTTTACCTCCGGCCCACACGTTTCATTACAGTGCACTTCTGTTATAAGAATTCAGTTTCAAGCTTCTGATTGCCTCTCCGACATCATCTTGCTTAAATACAGCAGAGCCTGCAACAATAATATTTGCCCCGGCCTTTGTTACGACATTAATATTATTAGCAGTAATTCCACCATCAACTTCAATATCAACTTCAATAGCATTTCTTATCATCATGTTTTTTAAGTCCGAGATCTTTTTTGTAGAACGTGGCAGATATAACTGACCTCCAAAGCCGGGATTAACAGTCATTATAAGTACCATATCTAAATCCTGCAGTACATAGTCCAATACAGTCAAAGGAGTTGCCGGGTTCAAAGCAACTCCGGCTTTTTTTCCGCAGCCTTTGATTAATTGAATAGTTCTGTTCAGGTGTTTGGTTGACTCAGTATGTACTGTTATTATGTCAGCACCTGCTTGTGCAAATTGCTCAATGTATTGATCAGGATTTGAAACCATCAGATGAACATCAAAGGGTTTATTTGTATACTTACGTAAACATTTAACAACTCCCGGTCCTATTGTTATATTTGGCACGAAATTGCCATCCATAACATCAATATGAATAATATCCGCACCGTTCTTATCGATTTTTTCAATTTCACTGCCAAGACATGAAAAGTCAGCTGATAAAATTGAAGGTGCAATTTTAATCATTTTATCACTCTCCTAGATTCGGTCTTTTTCCCTTTATATTGCGGAATATCTTTTAATGCTTTGTATAATTGTATATATCTTTGATATCTGTTATTGTCAATTTCACTTCGTTCCAGTGCTTCTATGATCCTGCATCCAGGTTCGGATATATGACTGCAGGAATTAAACCTGCAAGTATTGATATACGGTCGGAACTCGGGATAATAACTTTCCAGTTCATTGTACGGGATATCTGTAATTTCAAAAGAACTAAACCCGGGGGTATCAGCTACATAACCGCCGTATTTAAGTTCGAGAAGTTCTGCATGCCGTGTAGTATGCTTACCACGTTCTATTTTGTTGCTCACACTTCCGGTTTCCATAACCCATGATTCCATAATGTGATTTAATATGGTTGACTTTCCTACTCCCGATTGGCCTGCAAAAACAGTAATATGCCCTTTTAGTTCCTCCTTTAGCCGCTTGTATCCGATATTCCGGACAGAACTTATTTCTACTACTTCATAACCGGCCAGCAAGTATGCATCTCTGACAATTTTAGCGGTACCGTCATCAAGGTCAATCTTATTTATACATATTATAACTCTGATATTTTTTGTTTCTGCGGTAATTAACAGCTTGTCCAGAAGCATATAATCAGGGTTTGGTGCTTTTGCCGCTACCACAAGGGCTATTTGGTCAACGTTTGCAACTGCGGGACGCAATAGTTCCGAATTACGCGGAAGTATTTCATCAACATTTCCAAGCTTTTTAGCTTCATCAATAATGCTAAAACCCACTCTGTCCCCGGGGAGGGGAGTAATAGAATTTTTTCTGAATATCCCTCTGAGTTTGCACTCATAAATATCCTCTGTTTCTTCTTGCTTAACGTAGTAAAAACCACCAATTCCCTTTAGTATTATACCAAGCGGCAAAATGAACCTCCTATTTTACTTTCCATCAGTGTTTGTTTTATTATCTCCGTCTACAGAACCGCTATCAGGTGGCTGTGTTCCTGAGGTATCCTGATCTCCGGATGTAGTTCCTTTACCACCTTTACCATTACCTTTTGTGCTATCTCCACCCACATTACCGTTTGTTTGAGTATCGGATGGTTGGCTCTGGGTTGGACTTGAAGGTGCCTGCTGTTCCTGAGGAGTAAGCCATATTGTTACCACTTCACCCGGAGCTACTTCCGAGTATGCTTCCGGAGCCTGTTTATTGACTATTCCGTTTGTGGTACCTGCCGGAAGCACGCTTCCAAGAGATAATTTTGCATCTTTAAGAAGCTGTTGAGCGACACTTTCAGTTTTTCCTACAAGATTTGGTACTTTTATTAATTTAACTTCCGCACCCTTGCTAACAAAGATTGTTACTACTGTTTCCTCTGTGATTTCTTCATTAGCTTTTGGATCTGTACGAATTACATAATCTTCTTTAATATCTTCATTAAATTCTTCTTCAATTCTATATTTTATATCCTGACTTTCAAGTTGACTTTGAGCATCTCTATAATCCTTGTTTGTAACATCAGGTACTTTTTTACTCTTAGGGCCATTACTGATGGTAAGCTCAAGATTTGTAAAACTACCGTCCCTGTATTCGGTTCCGGGTTCAACACTCTGATCATATATTACACCTTTATCTACTGCATCATTATCCTGCCAGTTCTCAGTATAGTTAATACCCCTTTTATCAAGATCTTGCTTTATGTCTTCAAATTTCTTATTGCGGTAATCAGGCATTGTATTTATATCACTATTTGATCCGTTTTTTGTTAACAATCCGATAGTTATAAATAATAATACTCCTATAACAACTACACTGACAATACCCGCCAGCCAGTAAGTAGTATTGTTTTTCTTTTTCTGTTTTTCTGACTCGTACTTTTTATTATTAACATTGGTCGGCCTTGTACTTACTCTCACAGTGCTGTCGATATCGTCTGAATTTACCGATCTCATTCTAATTGTTGACTGGTTTGAAACAGACTTCTGACCTACAAACCCGCCCTGAGGCTGTACAAGCACTGTGTTTAAATCGCTGAGCATTTCCGTTGCAGACTGATAACGCATATTTTGTTCTTTTTGAATAGCTTTCATTATTATTTCATTTACACCGTAAGGCAAGCTTGGAACCAGCTTATGTGGCTCTACCGGCATCTCCTGAATATGCTTCAACGCCACTGCTACAGGTGAATCCCCGTCAAAAGGAACCTTTCCGGTAACCATTTCATACAGTGCTATTCCCAATGAATAGAGATCGGATTTTTCATCTATAAAGCCGCCCCTTGCCTGCTCAGGAGAAAAATAATGTACCGAACCGATAGTACTTCCAACCATAGTAATTGTGGAAGATGTTACTGCACGTGCTATTCCAAAATCTGTGACCTTCGCAATACCTTCTTTTGTCAGGAGTATATTGTGCGGCTTTATGTCTCTATGTACGATGTTATTTTTGTGAGCATGTTCAATTGCCGAACAAATCTGTATGGTTATTTTAACTGCATCTTTCCAGTTTAAAGCACCATGCTTGTTCAAATAGTCCTTTAAAGTCATACCATCGACATATTCCATAACAATGTAATGGATATCGTCCTGATGTCCCACGTCATAAATTGATACAACATTGGGGTGTGAAAGGCTTGCAACTGCTTGAGCTTCTATTTTGAATCGTTTTACAAACTCATCATCGTTAGTAAATTCCGTCCGTAATATCTTTACTGCAACAAACCTGTTTAAAAGTGTACATTTTGCTTTATATACGACAGCCATTCCACCGCCGCCTATTTTCTCCAGTAAAAGATACCTGTTTCCTAATATTTGACCTTCCATACTTCACCTCATTTTATATTTTCCCAATGATTACGGTTACGTTATCTTCCCCGCCTTTATTATTTGCATTTTGGATTAAAGTATCACAAGCATCCTGAGGATCCCTAGTATTAATAATTATGTCCAAAATTTCGTCTTCTGTTATCATGTTTGTTAGTCCATCAGTGCATAAAAGTACAACATCATTTTCTTCAACGTCTATTTCATATGTATCAACCTGCAAATCAGGTTCATATCCTACAGCACGGGTAATAAGATTTTTTTTAGGATGGTTAATTGCTTCATCCTTAGTTATAGAGCCGTTTTTAAGCATTTCTTCTATAAATGAGTGATCCCAGGTTACTTTATCGATTGTTTTGTTTCTTATCAGGTAAACCCTGCTATCTCCAACGTGGCCGATATAGAGTTTCCTGTTTTTAAGTATAGTTATAATAAGTGTAGTCCCCATACCCTGGGTAGAAATGTCGAGCAGTGAAAAATTGTATATTTCCTCATTCACCGTAGCTATTATATTTTTTAATAACTCTGGAATATCTTCTGTCGACCAATCAGATTTAAGTAGGTGATTGCATACCGAGTCAACTGCCTGTTTACTTGCAACTTCACCGCACTGGTGACCTCCCATTCCGTCAGCTATAACGAAACAAACAGGAATTCCGGGATAACCTACCAGGACATTGCAATTATCCTCATTTAGCTGTCTTTTCAATCCCCTATCAGTTTTAATACCATACTTCAAACAAATCACTCCTGAACTAAAACACTTTTAAGATTCAAAAAGTAAATTGGCACTACTGTCAA
>JAEZIU010000139.1 GCA_023436485.1 Bacillota bacterium
GTTCAACAGCCATGTTAAGGCCGGTTTGACCGCCAAGTGATGCAAGAATTCCATCGGGCTTTTCTTTATATATTATTTTTTTAACAAATTCAAGAGTAATGGGTTCAATATATACCTTATCTGCTGATTGGGTATCTGTCATAATTGTGGCTGGGTTACTGTTAATCAGAACAACCTCAATACCTTCTTCCCGTAAGGACTTGCAGGCTTGAGTACCGGAATAGTCAAACTCTGCAGCCTGGCCTATTACGATAGGACCTGAACCTATTACTAAAACCTTTTTAATATTTATATTCCTTGGCATACCATTCGCCTCCATGAGCCGCAATGCGGTAATAAAATTATAAACTATAGCATTTTTACAAAGTCATCAAAAATATATGCGGAATCCTGAGGACCCGGAGCGGCTTCAGGATGATACTGTACGCTTATAATAGGAAGCGTTTTGTGTCTGAAGCCTTCTATTGTATCATCATTAACATTTCTGTGTGTTATCACTATATCATCGTTTAAACTGCTGTCTATTGCGTAATTGTGATTCTGAGAAGTTATATAGCATCTTCCTGTAATGTAATCCTTAACTGGATGGTTGCCACCATGATGGCCAAACTTGAGCTTTTTAACATTGCATCCCAGCGAAAGTCCCAAAAGCTGATGCCCAAGGCATATTCCCATTATTGGCTTTAGTTCCAAGAGCTTTTGCACTGTTTTTTTAGCAACAGTCAAATCCCTTGGATCACCCGGTCCGTTGGAAAGAAGAATACCATCGGGATTTAATTCCATTATTTCATCAAAGGTACTGAAAGCAGGGAGGATGTGTATATCACAATTTCTGCTTTCCAGAGAACGTATTATATTGCTTTTTACACCGAAATCCAGTAGTACTACCTTTTTACCTGAACCGGGAATATGAGTAGGAGTTTTTGATGTAACTTCCATTACCAGGTTTCTTGGGACACTTTTATAGTTTTCAAGGTTTTTGCGTAAGGTATCCAGATTCCCGCATTCAGTGGATATAATTCCGTACATGCTCCCGTGTTTACGTATATGCTGGGTCAGCGCCCTGGTATCAATACTTTTAATACCCACAATATTGTGTTTTGCAAAATATTGATCCGGATCCATATCATTTCTCCAGTTGCTGGGAGTAGAGCAGAGCTCTTTAACTATAAATCCCTGAACATGTGGCTTGTAGGATTCATTGTCGATAGAATTGAACCCGTAATTCCCGATAAGCGGATAAGTCATCGTTACAATCTGTCCGTTATAGGAAGGGTCAGTAGTTATTTCCTGATACCCTGTCATACAAGTATTAAAAACAATTTCTCCGGCTGTTTCTCCGCTCTTTCCAAAGCCTTCACCTGAGAAATATGTACCGTCTTCGAGTAATAGAACTGCTTTCATTATATATAAACCTCCGTGAGTCCGAAAGCGACTCTAATATGTTTAATTTAATTCATCAAAGGCCGATTTTAATGTTGAAATAAAATCATCAGCATCCTTCTGCGTAATAACAAGCGGTGGGAGTATTCTTAAAATATTCTGACCTATATTGGCAATAAGGTATTTCTTTTCAAACATTTTGCTTTTTACAGCGGGAGCGATAGCCTTGTTGAGCTCAATACCGATCATAAGACCAGCCGCTCTTACTTCGGAAATTATCGGGTACGAAGAGGACGACATTTTTTCCAATTCACTCTTTATGTAACCCCCTATTTTCTGAGCATTTTCAGGAAGGTTCTCGTCCTTCATTATTTTCATAACTGCAAGACCGGCGGTACAGGCTAAAGGATTACCTCCGAAAGTTGAACCGTGGTCGCCGGGAGTAAAAGCCTTTGCAACTGATTCTTTGGCACATACCGCAGCTACAGGAATTCCTCCTCCCAAAGCCTTTGCAAGGGTGAAAATATCAGGCTCGATATCAAAGTTCTGATAACCAAAAAGCTTGCCGGTTCTTCCTATACCGGTCTGAACTTCATCGAATATAAGCAGCAGATTTTTGTCATTGCATAATTTCCGCACTTTTTTCAAATATTCGCAATCACACGGATAGACTCCACTTTCACCTTGAACCGGTTCCAGCATAATTGCACAAGTATTTTCAGTTACGGCAGCTTCCAAAGCAGCGAAATCATTTTGAGGAACCTTTTTAAATCCTTGTGTAAGTGGCTCAAAAGGCTTTGCATACTTTTCTTGACCTGTAGCACTGAGAGTTGTTATGGTTCTTCCGTGAAAGGACTTGTTAAGGGTAATAATCTCGTATTTTTCAGGCAAGCCTTGTTTTTTAAAGTAAATCCTTGCGAGTTTTATAGCACCTTCATTTGCTTCAGCACCGCTATTGGCAAAAAAGATTTTATCTGCACAGGAGTTTTCAACAAGCTCTTTGGCAAGTTCTGCCTGTGATTCTATGTAGTAAAGATTCGAACAATGTATGAGATTATTTAGCTGTTCGCTGACCATTTCAGTAAAAACCGGATGGCCATAACCTATGGAATTCACGGCTATTCCCGAAAAAAAGTCTGTATACTTTTCTCCTTCTGTACTCCATAAATGGATACCCTTACCTTTTTTAAAGGCAACAGGTATTCTTTTACCAAAAGTATTCATGTAATATTTATCATCATATTCCTGTATTTTTTCTAAAAACATGTCAATCACTCCTTCTTTCTAAAAATAACACATTGTTTATAATTCATAATTATACATTAATATGCATAAAAATGCAACCAAATTATGTATGAGATTTTCTCTACAAAGTAAAACACTTCCCATGCTAAATCAATACAGGAAGTGTCAAATGTCTTTTTAAATTTCATTGGGTGGGTACTAATAACTAATATTAATACAATGCCTCGTTTTCATGGTAAAGATTTTTATCCTTCATAATCATTGTACCGATTCCCTTGTAGGTGAAAATTTCAAGAAGAATACAGTGGGGAATACGTCCGTCAATTATGTGTGTTCTACCAACACCTTTCTCAAGGGCCTCAACACAACCTAAAACTTTCGGAATCATTCCTCCGGCAATAATCTTTTTATCAATAAGGTCATAAACCTCGTCAATAGTAAGGGCGGGAATTATTGATTCGCTATCCTTGGAAGGCTTTACACCTTCTACATCTGTTAGAAGCATGAGTTTTTCCGCTTTCAATGCAGCTGCAATTTCTCCTGCTACAGTATCTGCGTTGATATTATAACTCTCACCGTCAGGGCCAACTCCTATAGGAGCTACAACCGGTATATATTCATCTTTTGATATAAGCTCCAGAACTTTTGAATTTATTTTGGTAATTGTGCCGACGTAGCCTATATCCCTGAGTTCGCCGTCGATTTCTGTTTTGTACTGTTGGCACTCAATGAGTTTTCCGTCGATACCGCATAAGCCTATAGCCTTGCCACCCTTGTGGTTCAGCATGGATACAATCTGCTTATTGGTTTTACCTACCAGAACCATTTGAGCAACTTCTATAGTCTGAGCATCTGTCACTCTTAAACCGTTAACGAACTCACTCTTTACGTTGTAATTTTGAAGGGCCTTGTTAATATCAGGGCCGCCGCCATGTACCAGCACGGGGTTCATTCCTATATATTTTAATAGAGTAATATCCTCCATAACGGAGTTTTTTAGCTCATCGTTAATCATTGCATTACCGCCGTATTTTATTACAACGGTTTTACCATAAAGTTTTTGTATGTAAGGAAGTGCTTCAATTAATATTTCTGCTTTTTTAATTAAATTATCATAATTCATAAAATTGACCTCCGTTAAGCCTGTAATATGGCTCCAAATATATAATTAGTATTACAGTCCGGTATCCTCATCGAATCCCAACATTATATTCATATTTTGTATGGCTGCACCGGAAGAGCCTTTTCCAAGGTTATCAAGAACAGACACAAGCATTATTTGTTCTTCATTTCCCGTAACATAAATTTCAAGATAGTTTGTATCATTAACACGTGTAGCACCAAGAAAACTGTTGGGAAACTCCTTTTCCGTACCTAATGGCATAACCTTTATAAACTTCTCATTACTATAATAGTCAGTAAAAAATTCATGAATTTTTTCCATAGAAGGATTTCCTGAAAGAAGTGTTCTGTACAAGGGAACACAAACTGACATACCCTTGAAATACGAACATACTATAGGAGAAAAAATAGGCTGGTGATCAAGTCCACTGATAACAGCCATTTCAGGAATATGCTTATGTGACAGACCCAACGCATAAAGCTGCGGACTGTCAAAACTATGTCCTTCGGGTGATTCGTACTGTGCTATGAGTTTTTTGCCCCCACCGCTGTACCCTGAAAGTGCATGGCAGGTTACAGGGTAATCCTTTGGAAGAATGTTGCCTGCAACGAGGGGGTGAACTATACTGATAAATCCTGTTGCATAACAGCCCGGAACAGCAACCCTTTTTGAATTTTGAATCTTCTCACGGTGTCCAATGCTTAATTCAGGCAATCCGTAAGCCCAGTCGGGGTTTATCCTGTGAGCGGTACTTGCATCAATAATTTTAGTGCTTGGATTTTCTGCAAGTGTTACAGCTTCCTTTGCAGCAGCATCCGGCAGACAAAGGAAAACTATATCTGCATCATTTATGTATTTTTTTCTTTCATTTATGTCTTTACGTTTTTCGGGGTCTATTCTTAGTATTTCAATGTCATTTCTTCTTTCCAATCTTTCGTTTATCTTTAATCCTGTAGTACCTTCACTTCCGTCTACATAAATTTTATATTTCATATAGATTTCAATCCTTTCTATATAATACATAGCAGATAGATAGATTCACAATAAAATTTCAGCTATTGAGAATTTATGCATAAAATGAATATTATTTTATAATTATACACTGCGATGCATAAAAATTCAATATAACAGAGGATTTTTATTTTATTTATGCAAATTTTATGCAAAATAAGAATTATTTTTTTAATACTATACAAAAGTACTAAAAGCAAAAAATTAATTTTGTTAAAAAACAATATGGTTTGTAAAAGGTCAGCAGTGTATCATAATATATATAAATCGTGATACGTTGATAACATAAATTTATAAGAAATGTTTTCAGGGAGGTATAAAAATGGCTAATTTAAAGCTGAAGAATATTTACAAAAGATATGCAGGTGGGGTAACTGCTGTTAATGATTTTAATCTTGATATTGAACACAATGAATTCCTTGTACTGGTTGGTCCTTCAGGATGTGGTAAGACTACTACACTTAGAATGATAGCTGGTTTGGAAGAAATATCCGAAGGTGAATTGTACATTGGAGATAAATTAGTAAATGATGTTGCTCCAAAGGATAGAGATATAGCGATGGTTTTCCAGAACTATGCATTGTATCCTCATATGACAGTATATGATAACATGGCATTTGGTTTGAAATTGAGAAAGACTCCAAAGGAAGAAATAAAGAAGCGTGTTCAGGAAGCAGCAAAAATCCTGGATATCGAGCATTTGCTTGATAGAAAGCCAAAGGCTTTATCCGGTGGTCAGAGACAGAGAGTTGCGTTAGGACGTGCTATCGTTCGTGAACCAAAAGTATTCTTAATGGACGAACCTCTCTCAAACTTGGATGCTAAGCTCAGAGTTCAGATGAGAACTGAGATCGGAAGACTTCACAACAGACTTAACACAACATTCATATATGTAACACATGACCAGACAGAAGCTATGACAATGGGTACAAGAATCGTTGTTATGAAGGATGGTTACATCCAACAGGTTGATTCACCAA
>JAEZIU010000211.1 GCA_023436485.1 Bacillota bacterium
CAATCAAGGTAGGTTCTGATTACGCCGCCTTCTGCAGAACCCTGAGGCATTTTCAAAAGTCTGTCCAATTCTTTCAGAACCTTCTTTTCAACCTCCTCCGGAAGATTTGCCGATTTCAACTTTTCCTTGTATTCCTCAACCTCTCCCGCAATTCCCTCTCTATCACCAAGCTCAGTTTGAATTGCCTTCATCTGCTCGCGAAGATAGTATTCTTTCTGGAGCTTATCTATTTGCTTTCTTACTTTTATATTTATATCTTTTTCGATCTCCAGTATTTCTGTCTCCTGATATAGAATCTCCAGAAGTTTTTCAACCCTTCTCAGGGGATGAAATTCTGAAAGTATGGCTTGCTTCTGCTCAACCTTCAGAGGTATATTGTTTGCTATTATATCAGAAACCTGGCTTATATTGCTAATCTCCACAACTGATAAAGCTGTATCCGGAGAAACCTTCCCGCTTAACTTCACATAATCCTCGAATGCTGAATTGAGTCTTCTTTTTAAAGCTTCTACTTCATTTTCGTCAAAGTCTTCTTCTATGCTTGTCTCAATCACTTCTGCAATAAAAAACGGATCATCCTGTACAATCTTCTTTATTTCGGCCCTGTTTATGCCTTCAACAAGAACTCTTATTGTATCACCCTGAAGTTTTAGTAACTGCTTAACCTTTGATATAGTTCCGATTGAGTAAATATCATCAGCACCGGGAGAATCAGCCGAAGCATCCTTTTGTGCAACAAGAAAAATCAGTTGGTCATTGATCATTGCCTCTTCGAGTGCCTTTATGGATTTATCCCTTCCTACGTCAAAGTAGAGTGTCATAAAAGGGAAAACCGTTAGTCCCCTGAGCGGAAGCAGCGGTAATTGCTTTTTCTGTTTTTTTTCACTTTTGTCAGCCATGTCTATCCTCTCATTTTTCCATAAAATATACCAATTAGCATTAATTATTATAACCTTATTGACTTTCCAGTTCAACTGATAAATCCCTTTTTCAGGTATTTATCAATTACATCTGATTATGAGGCCTCTTTCAGAATCAATTGTCACTACGGATCCTGATTTCAATATCTTAGTAGCATTTTCAGCCCCCACTACTACGGGTATATCCAGTGCCAAGCCTACTGTTGCAGTATGGCACGATTGTCCGTGTTCTTCCACAACTATGGCAGATGCCCTCTTTATTATTGGAAGCATAGAGTTATCTGTAAATGGAACAACTAATATATTACCATCGCTGAATTTATCCATTGCTTCTTTAGCATTCTGGGCAACACATAATTCACCTGTTGCACAAGCTGCACCGATTCCAACACCCTGAACCAACACTTTTCCCACAATATGCACTTTAAGTGTATTGGTTGTTCCGCTTATTCCTGCAGGCATACCGGCTGTTATTACTGCCAGATCGCCATTCTTTACAAGCCCTGATTCCAATGCCTTTTCAACACCGCTATCAAACATTTCATCAGTTGTGTTTGATATTCCTACTAGGTATGGCATTACTCCCCAGGACAAGTTTAACTGTCTTTGCACTTTTGGATTTGCCGTTGTTGCAATAATCGGGCATGCAGGGCGGAATCTTGCTATCATTCTTGCGGTATGTCCAGACTGCGTAACCGTTATTATGGCAGAAGCCTTTAAGTCCAGCGCAGTGGTACAGGTTGCGTGACTGATAGCATTTGTAACACTGGAATTCAATTCTGAACGTGCAATTGTGAATCTCTTCCAATAATCCAAGGATCTTTCAGCCTTCTCAGCAATCCTTGCCATTACTTCAATGGTTTCAAGAGGGTACTTACCCGCAGCTGTTTCTCCCGAAAGCATTACACAGCTTGTTCCATCAAAGATGGCATTTGCAACGTCACTTGCTTCGGCTCTTGTAGGTCTTGGATTTCTAATCATAGAGTCAAGCATTTGTGTAGCAGTTATTACCGGTTTTCCTGTCTGGTAGCACTTTTCTATAATATTCTTCTGAACAATCGGAACTTCCTCTACAGGAATTTCCACCCCAAGGTCTCCCCTTGCTACCATTATTCCGTCAGAAACCTTGAGAATATCATTGAAGTTCTTTATACCTTCTCTGTTCTCTATTTTAGATATTATCAAGATATCCTTGCCGCCATTCTTTTCAAGAATCTTTCTTATCTCAACAACGTCGGAAGCTTTTCTTACAAATGAGGCTGCTATAATATCAAAGTCATTCTCTATACCAAATTTAATATCGTCAATATCCTGTTTTGTCAAAGCAGGCAGCCTGATTTCCGCACCTGGTACGTTTATACCCTTGTGATTTCCTACCGCACCACCATTCAGGACCCTGCAGTAAATATCCTTGTTTTTTATTTCCGTAACTTCAAGTTCAACCAAGCCGTCATTAATAAGTATCTTGCTTCCCCTTGCAACATCTTTGTATAGCTCCTTGTAGGTAATTGTACATTTTGTCTCATCACCTATTATATCCTTGTTAACAAGTATAAACTCATTATCTTCTTTAAGTAAAACCTGACCGTCCTTAAAATCACCAGTTCTTATTTCAGGCCCTTTTGTATCAAGTAATAAAGGTATTGGAAGGTTTAGTTCTTCTCTTATTTTCTTTACTAAGTCTGCCCTCTTTTTATGTTCATCATGTGTTCCGTGGGAAAAATTTAATCTTGCCAGATTCATTCCGCCAAGCATCATTTTCTTTAATATATCCTCATTATCCGAAGCAGGCCCTAACGTACAAATTATTTTTGTTCTCCTCATTTTTATCCTCCATATATACCATTTATAAATTTGTTTAAATATATTATTATTAATACGGTTTTATTGCATCAGTATCTAATTTATGATATTTTATTTTTTGCTGCTTGTCTACACATGTAATTATTTTGTTAGTTTGGTTATACCCATATTCTACCTTTTTAACCTCATTGAATTACATATCCGTATTATTATTATCAAACTGTAAAAAATAATTATCACTATACCACTGGAGGTACTTAAAATTAATGGAAAAAAAATCGCAGGAAAGAGAGAGGTTTTCAACAGGATTAGCAGTTTTTTTTGCAACTCTGAGTTCCGCAGTAGGTTTGGGTAATATATGGAAATTCCCTTACCTTACAGGCAAGTATGGGGGAGGAGCTTTTCTCCTGATATATTTTATATGCATTGTTCTTGTTGCGCTGCCTGTTATGATAAGTGAGCTGTACATTGGAAGAAAAACCAGAAAAAACCCTATCGGTGCCATATCTGCTTTCAAGTCCAAAGGGCCGTGGAAAATAATTGGATATATGGGAATACTGTCTGCTTTTTTTATCCTTTTCTTTTACAGCTCTGTGGCAGGTTGGGTTTATTCTTATATTTTCAAGGGCTTATCAGGGGTTTTTGTAAACAGTTCTAATAAGGATTTGGATAATATATTCAATCATACTGTCTCAACTCCGGTCTACCCTATAATATGGCAGTTCATTGCTATTGTAGTAGTAGCATCAATTTTGGTTCTGGGTGTAAAAAAAGGAATTGAACGAATGACCAAACTGTTGATGCCTGTGTTGCTGATTCTTATCATAATCTGTGATATACGTGCCCTGACATTGCCGGGTGCTATGAAAGGACTAGCTTTTATTTTCAAGGTAGACTTTTCAAGTATTACAAAAGAAGTTATTTTAATGGCATTAGGACTTTCTTTTTTTAAACTGTCTTTGGGAATGGGAACTATTATTACCTACGGCAGCTACTTTACATCTGACAACAATATGATTGCTACCGCCGGAAGGGTTGCCGTGTCAGATACAATTGTCTCGCTTCTGGCAGGTATAGCAATTTTCCCGGCTGTTTTCTCCTTTGGTATGACTCCTCAGCAAGGCCCTGGACTGTTGTTTAAAACTATACCGTTGGTATTTTCAAAAGTACCCTTTGGAGGAGTACTGATAGTGCTGTTCTTTGTGTTGTCGGCAATTGCAGCAACAACTGCAATGCTTTCAATGCTTGAGGTTGTGGTCACCTACTTTGTGGAGGAAAAGAAAGTATCCAGAAGAAAAGCAGTATTGATATGTTCCTCTATAGTTCTCATCATAGGAACACTTGTTACCATGTCTCAGAACAGTGCTAATCCCATAAGCAAACTAAAACCTTTCGGTTTAGGCTTGTTTGATTTCTTTGATCAGGCTTCTTCAAATGTATTGCTACCCCTTGGCGGACTGATGATTGCATTGTTTGCGGGTTATGTTGTGAATAAAAAAGATATAGAAGCAGAGCTTTCTAATAACGGAAAGTTGAAGAATCGGACACTAATAAGAATTTATACCTTTCTTTTAAGGTATATTACACCTGTTCTGCTGTTTATTGTTTTCATGAGTATGATAGGAGTGTGGGGATAACGCTACTCTAGCGTTTCCCCATCTCACATACTAAAAAATAATTATCTTTCGTCCATCGGCAAGAATTTATGCGGCTTTGAAATACTCTTGTATGCAGGCCTTATTATTTTTTGCATACATACTACTTCTTCAATTCTGTGGGCACACCAACCAACT
>JAEZIU010000231.1 GCA_023436485.1 Bacillota bacterium
GGCTTTTATGTGTTCCTATTATTGGGCTTTCATCAACCTATGCCCTATACTCAAATGATGTTTTCCGAGTTTTGAATTTTGCTGCCATACCTGTTTTAATTATTGCTCAAACCATTATTTTAACAGGTCGCAACAAAAACAAGTGGTCTTCATTAAGCTTTATGTTGGATATTTTAGAAGGCATGTTTATCAAGGCATTTCAGCATATGGGAAAGCCATTTGCCATCATATCAAAAATTCCATTATTCAGTACAAACAAAAATAAAAACTTCGTTAAAATACTGGCCGGATTAGTTATCTCATTGCCCGTAGCACTAATTGTTATTCCTTTATTGGCATCTGCCGATATAGTATTTCAGCATTACCTTAACAATTTACCCAACCTTTTTACAGGTTTAAGAATAGATGAGATTATATCAAGAATCATATTCATTGCATTGATCTCCTTAGCATCCTTCAGCTATATTTGGAGCCTTCATATGAAAAAAAGCAAAGAACATATTGAAAATTGCGATAAAGACACAGAGCGGTGGAAATTTCTAGACCCAGTTATAGTATCCACTATACTGGTTTGCGTAAACTTAATTTATGCAGTGTTTGTCACGATACAATTCACATACCTGTTAGGCGGTACAAAACCCTTAGGTTATTCCTTCTCAGAATACGCACGGAGAGGGTTTTTTGAACTGGTTGCTGTTTCACTCATTAACTTTAGCATTTTACTGCTAAACATTAATTTTACCAGGAACTCTGGCAAAAACTCACATTTGGGAATCAAGGCTTTAAATACGTTTCTCATATTATGCACACTTATTATGCTCTACTCGGCACATTATAGAATGTGGCTTTATGAAGATGCATACGGATATACATATTTGAGGGTATTCACCCACAGTTTTATGGTATTCATATTTATTCTTCTGATAGTTTCAGCGATTAAAGTATGGAATGCCAAGCTGCTACTCTTCAAGTATTATGTGATTATCGGTCTCATTAGCTACATGGCAATTAATTTTATCAACGTAGATAATATAATAGCATCTAAAAACATTGACAGGATTAAGGAGGGTAAAGCTTTAGATGTAGCTTATTTTAACAACCTATCCTATGATGCTGTAAAATATCTGGAAAAATATATAGATGATAAAGATTATGGTTTTAAGATCCAGCAGGTATTTTGGAATAAGAAAAATGCATTGGAAAGGAAAACAGGATGGCAGAGTTTTAATATATCGGAATACAACGCTGCCAACATATTGGCAAAATACAAATTAAACATAGTTCAACCTTGATTATTGAAAAAAAACTATTCACACCATGTTATCCTGCTGATTGCAGGGGTAACAAGTTAATAAAAAGTGATTAATCTATTACATTTGTCTATAGCAAATCCCATTAAAGCGTTCGTTATTTGCTCTTCCAAATGAATATTAATCACTTTTCATTTAGTCATGATCAAAAAATAACTTCCGCTATAAATTTCGCTTATAAACGTAAGTAATTTTTTATTCATGCCTTAAATAGTTTCTTAAAATTTAAAGCAAAATCTTACTAGATTAAAAGTGAAAAATCTATTACATTTGTCTGTCGCAAATCCCGTTGAACCGTTCGTTATTTGCTCCGCCAAATGTAAGATTATTAACACTTTTAATCTAGTAACGAAATTTGTATTCACTTAATATGGAACCCGTCCCAATTGCTGCAATAGCAAATATAAGAATAAGTATCATAAGTGCAATACCGATAATCGCCAATATACCGTTTATCTTGAAATAGCTTTTAAAATTCTGCAGCGAATTAGATAAATTATAATAATCACCGGTTTCTGTGAATCTTCTAATACTATTAGCTGCATTTAAAAGCTTCAGTGCCATTATCATTATAACAGCTCCCATTCCAGGATAGATAATTGCAACTGGATTGACAATAACAGCAAGAACCCCCAAACACATTATTGCAGCAGAAATTATTTGCATTATCGCAATAAATTTTGCCCACCCCGCAAGACTTCTCAAATCCGACTGACTAATGCTTAACCCATTGCTGTTCTGATTGTACTGGTCATACTGATTGTACTGATTGTTCTGATTGTTCTGATCCTTTTGATACATGTTTAAATCGTCCATTTATGTCCCCCCAACATATTTTATATAATAATTATACTACAAATAGTATAAAATGTCGATTTATATCTTTTCGTGTCATTATTTGTAACTCCAATCTGAACCTTAACTATTTCTTAACTATTCGGTAATTATTTTTGACTCCTATTGTAATAGAATAAAAGAAGAGAATTGTGAACGCTATTCTAATTATCGCACTTTGATCTGACAAACCCAAGATTAATAATATTTTTTATAAGAGGAGCAATTTATATGAAAAAAATAGTTAGCCTAATATTATGTTTAATACTTTTACTACCGTCATTATCTTTATACTCATCTGGCGAAGATAATGCAATGCTTCTTCCCGCAGTTACAGAACAGAATGGAAGTGATAAATGGGGCTTTATAAACCTTTCTGGTGAATTTGTGATCTCCCCTAAATATGATTCTGTAAACAATTTTTCAGCTAAAGGAATTGCTGTTGTATATGAGGACACATCAAATACCATCAACACATATGATGTCAATTCATACTTCATTAACAAAGAAGGGAAAACAGTTTTAGGTCCTTTTAGTTGTTACATACCAGATTTTGATAATGGTTATACAGTTGTTTATGAAAATGAAAAGGGAGGCAAATTGGTAAATGAGGAAGGGAAAGTCGTTCTTACCAGCAAGTACAGACTTGAAAGTGTTTCGGAAGGAATTGTTTTATTCTCAGAAACCAAAAAAGACAATACCTTATATGGTTACATGGATATGAAAGGAAATATCATTATATCACCAAAATATACTTATGCCCAGAACTTTAAAGACGGTATTGCAAAAGTAATGCCTACAACAGAAAAATCCATCAGCATTGATCGGAAGGGTAATGTTGTAAAAAATAGTGATGTACCATCTAATGGTCAAGAAGTTTTATGGCCTGTTTCTTTTATGGACCAAAAGACTAATAAATTCGGTTATAAATTCTCAGACGGTGAGATAGCTATTAAGGCTAAGTTTACTGAAGCAGAGGAATTCATCAACGGTGTAGCAAAGGTTACTATTCAAACGGGTAAGGAAGAATACGAAACAAACCCTGCACTTATCAATATTAATGGCGAATATATTATAAAACCCCAATACTCAGGTATTCATTATATAGGTAAAGGTCTTTATGGTGTTAACAAAAAAGGCTTTGGGTACGCTGGGTATTCAAATTATCCAAATGCAATATTTAACAGTGACGGAAAACAGTTAACAGACTTTTTATACTATAACATACAGGAATTTGATGGGGATTATGTTTCTGCATGCAGTTCAACGCAAACATTCTTCATTGATA
>JAEZIU010000235.1 GCA_023436485.1 Bacillota bacterium
ACTCTGGTTTTATCAAAAGGTTTAACAATAAAATCTTTAGCTCCCATTTTTATTGCATCTATTACCATAGACTGTTGACCCATTGCTGAAACCATGATTATCTTGGTAGCAGGACTTACTTCCAATATTTCCTTTATTGCCATAATACCATCCATCTCCGGCATTGTAATATCAAGGGTCATAATATCAGGCTGATTACGCTTTGCCTGCTCTATAGCCTCACGACCATTGGCACCTTCACCTACAACGTGATAATCTGTAATTTCTTCAATCATCCTCTTTATTAATGTTCTCATAAATACTGCATCGTCAACAACAACAAATTTAAGTTCTCCCATTAGACACATCTCCTAATTCATACATCATAAGTGATAAAGCTACCATGCCGGCAGTTTCCGTGCGTAGAATCCTTGGCCCCAGAGATATTTTCTGTATCCCGCTGTCTTGTGCCAATTGAATTTCCTTGTCTTCAAACCCGCCTTCAGGACCAATCATGATACTTCCGCTAGTAACTCCCTGATGCCGGGCTACAATATTTTTAAATCCAACCGCACTTTCCTTCTCATAAGGAATGACCGCCAGTTCAGCTTCTGATGCCATTACAACAGCTTCTTTAAAAGTTATAGGATAATAAATATTGGGGATTATTCCCCTATTGCACTGCTTTGCAGCTTCTCTTGCTATCTTTTGCCACCTTGCAAGCTTATTTTGAGCATCCTTATCCGTATTTATTCTTGAAACACAGCGTTCTGTGATTACAGGAACTATTCCACATACCCCGAGTTCAACACATTTCTGTATAATTAACTCCATCTTGTCCGACTTAGGCAAGCCCTGAAACAAAGTAACTTTTAATGGCGATTCAGTAAAGTTTTTATTTACATCTGTTATTAAGCATATAATTGAATTCTCATTTATATTTTCTATTTCCACTGTATAGTCAAATCCACCACAGCACACAAGTACTTCGTCCTTTATCTGAGCACGAAGTACTTTCTTTAAATGCTGAAAATCTTCCCCAATTATACTAACTCTGCCGTTCCCAATTTGAGATTCTTCTACAAAGTATCTGGACATTTAAACACCATTGCCACCCATTCTCCCATTTCCAGGGTTTCTATCCGTGACATCCCGCTTTTCTCACAAGCATCTATTACTTCCTGTTTTCTTTCTTTGATAATACCTGAAGTAATAAACAAAGATTCCTTTTTTAAATAATAAGGTATATGGGAGGACAAGTCAATAATTACATTTGCTATTATATTTGCTACGATGATATCGTATTTATGCTCTTCTCTCTTCAAATCGGATAATACAGCCTTGTACGCAGATACTTTTGATATTTCCCGGTTCAACTCGATATTTTCCCGGGCAACTTTCACTGCAACCTCGTCTATATCAATAGCTTCAACTGTTTTTGCACCTAGTTTTGCAGCAATTATTGAAAGGATACCCGTACCGCAGCCAATATCAAGAACCTGTGTGTCATCCTTCATATACTTATCCAGCAGTACGGAACACATCTGCGTTGTTTCGTGCGTACCTGTTCCAAAGGCCATCCCGGGGTCCATTTGTATAATTATTTCTTCACCTTTTGGGCTATAATCTTCCCAAGTCGGTTTGATGACTATTCTGTCTGTAAGTTGCAGTGGCTTAAAGTACTTTTTCCAAGCTGTAGACCATTCCTCATCATCTACTTCGCCGTATCCCTCAAGTCCTTTTCCAATGTTTAAAAATTGGGAAATATTTCCCAAACCATCTTTTATTTCCCTTAACAGCTCGTCTATATTAATTCCGCTTTGGAAATACGCTTGTATGATAACGTCCTCACCTAATGATTCAAGGAATTCATCATCTGCATAGTCCAGAGTATTAGGCTTTAATATTTCTTTTCTTATATCAAAAGGGTCCTTAATAGCGACGCCTCCGGCACCCAATGTCGTAAGCATCTCTGAAACCGCATCACTCGCTTCGTCTGTAGTGTTTACCCGTATTTCATACCATTTCATTTTATCCTTAGCCTCCATGAGCAGTAAATTTCTTAATTACTTAAATGCATCCTTCATTTTGTCGAAAAAACCTTTTCTCTGCTCGTGGGTTTCATCACCGCTAATTTCAGCGAATTCCCTCAGCAACGCTTTTTGTTTGTCATTCAGTTTTTTCGGAACCTCAATATTTACTTTAACATACTGGTCTCCTCGGCCATTTCCTCTCAGATATGGTATTCCTTTTCCTTTTAACCTGAATACAGAGCCTGTTTGGGTTCCCTCAGGTACAGAATATTTTACTTTACCATCAAGAGTAGGAACTTCTAATTCCGCACCTAGTGCAGCCTGTGCGAATGTAACGGGTACATCGCATACAACATTATTTCCCTGTCTTGTAAATAGCGGATGTGGTTTTACACGGATACTAACATACAAGTCTCCGTTTGGACCTCCTTTTACTCCAGGGTCTCCACCGCCTCTTAACGAAATGGTCTGACCGTCATCAATTCCCGCAGGAACGTCTATTTTTATTTTCTTTGTACTCCTTAGTCTTCCTTTTCCGTTACAAGCAGGACAAGGCTCTGTAATAATCTTTCCTTCACCTCTACATGCATCACAGGTTTTACTGTTTATAAACTGACCAAATGGTGTATTTTGTTTTATCTGAACCTGACCTGTCCCGTGACAGCGACTACAGGTTGATACATTACTTCCGGGCTTGGCCCCCGAACCTGAACATTTCGAGCATACTTCCATTTTGCTTACATTTATTTCCCGTTCAATACCAAAAGCAGCCTCTTCAAAGCTAATCTCCATAGAATATTTGATATCAGCACCCTTTTGAGGACCATTTCTTGTTTTGCTTCTTCCTCCAAAGCCTGAGCCTCCGAAGAAAGTTTCAAATATGTCCCCTATTCCGCCGAAGTCAAAGTCAGAGGAGTAACCTCCTGCACCGCCAAATCCGTTAGGATCTGTTCCTGCGTGACCAAACTGGTCGTACCTGCCCCTTTTCTGAGAATCACTAAGTATCTCATAGGCTTCACTTACCTCTTTGAACTTTGCTTCTGCAGTCTTATCATCGGGATTAACATCCGGGTGATACTTTTTTGCAAGATTTCTATATGCTTTTTTCAGCTCCGCATCAGAAACGTTTCTGTCAACGCCCAATACTTCGTAATAATCTCTTTTTTCTGCCATCCAATTCAACTCCCGTCTCATTACACAGCAAACCAGCAACCTAAAATAAGCCAGAGCTGTATTAAAGCTTTGGCATTGTTAAAAACTTATGCTGTTATGCTGTTAATGCTATAGGGGCTTTTGAAGCCCCTATACATTATTATATAATTATTTATCATCGTCAACTACTTTATAGTCTGCATCAACAACATTGTCTTCCTGTCCTGCTCCCGCTGCTCCCTGTTGTCCGTCAAACCCTGCTGCTCCCGGGTCTGCCTGTGCACCTTGAGTCTGTTGATATATTTTTGAGGATATATCATAGAAGGACTGCTGCAATTCTTCGGTTGCTTTCTTTATTGCTTCGGTGTCAGTACCTTTAAGGGCATCCTTTACCTTGTTTACTTCGCTTTCAATCTTTGATTTGTCATCAGCAGACACTTTGTCTCCAAGGTCTTTTAATGACTTCTCTGATTGATAAACTAAGGAATCTGCATTATTTCTAACGTCGATTTCTTCTTTACGTTGTTTGTCTTCCGCAGCAAATTTTTCTGCTTCTTTAACAGCTTTGTCTATATCTGAATCAGACAGATTAGTTGAAGCAGTTATTGTTATCTTTTGCTCGTTTCCTGTTCCGAGATCTTTTGCAGATACATGAACTATACCGTTTGCATCTATATCAAATGCAACTTCAATCTGTGGTACACCTCTTGGTGCAGATGGAATACCTGTTAGCTGGAATCTGCCGAGAGACTTGTTGTATTGAGCCATTTCTCTTTCACCTTGTAATACGTGAATCTCAACACTTGTCTGACCGTCTGCAGCAGTAGAGAATACCTGGCTCTTCTTTGTAGGAATTGTTGTATTTCTTTCAATGAGTTTTGTGAATACTCCTCCAAGTGTTTCAAGTCCCAGTGACAACGGTGTAACGTCCAGAAGCAGAAGTCCTGTTACATCACCTGTCAATACACCAGCCTGAATTGCAGCACCAACAGCAACACATTCATCAGGATTAATTCCCTTGAATGGATCTTTTCCTAAATATTTCTTTACTGCTTCCTGAACTGCAGGAATTCTTGTGGAACCACCGACTAAAAGAATTTTGTCTATCTTGTCAGGAGTAAGGCCTGCATCCTGCATTGCCTGTCTTGTAGGTCCCATTGTGTTTTCAACTAAATCAGCTGTAATTTCATCGAATTTTGCTCTTGTAAGGGTTACATCAAGATGCTTTGGTCCTGTTGCATCAGCTGTTATAAACGGTAGGTTTATATTTGATGAAGTTACACCTGAAAGTTCTATTTTTGCCTTTTCAGCTGCTTCCTTCAATCTCTGCATTGCCATCTTGTCATTTTTGAGGTCTATTCCACTTTCCTTTTTAAATGTATCAACAAGGAAATCTATTACTCTCTGGTCAAAGTCATCTCCGCCAAGTCTGTTATTACCATGTGTTGCAAGAACTTCAAACACACCGTCACCAATTTCAAGTATGGATACGTCGAATGTTCCTCCACCTAAGTCATATACCATTATTTTCTGGTCATGTTCTTTGTCAAGGCCATATGCCAAAGCCGCTGCAGTAGGCTCGTTTATTATTCTGAGAACTTCCAGTCCTGCAATTTTTCCGGCATCCTTTGTTGCTTGTCTTTGAGCATCACTAAAGTATGCTGGAACAGTGATTACCGCCTGAGTTATTGTTTCACCGAGATATGCTTCTGCATCAGCCTTAAGCTTCTGAAGAACCATTGAAGATATTTCCTGAGGTGAATATTTCTTATCATCTATATTAACCTTACGGTCAGTTCCCATATCTCTCTTTATTGAAATAATTGTTCTTTCAGGATTTGTGATGGATTGTCTTTTAGCGACTTGTCCTATCATACGTTCACCTGTTTTTGAAAATGCTACAACTGAAGGAGTTGTTCTATTTCCTTCCGGATTTGCAATAACTACAGGCTCACCGCCCTCCATAACTGCCACACATGAATTTGTGGTACCTAAATCTATACCAATTACTTTTGACATAAATTACCCTCCTTAATATATTCGTAAATCGTTTTTATTTATTTTTAAACTACTGTTTTAGTTTACTACCTTTACCATGCTGTGTCTGATTACTTTACCCTTCATTGTATAACCCTTCTGAAATTCTTCAACCACAATATTTTCACCGATTTCATCATCGGTTACGTGCATTACGGCATTGTGAAGTTCAGGATCAAACGGATTATTAACAGCCTCTATTGCTTCAACTCCTAACTTGTCGAGACAATCCTTCAACTGTCTCATAACCATTTCAACGCCTTCCTTCAATGGATTGTTTTCCATACTCTCTGCTGCTATTAAGGCTCTTTCAAGGTTATCTACTATCGGAAGGAAGGTATTTACCGTGTCTATTGCTATATCAAGACTAAGGGCTTCCTTTTCCTTAATTGTTCTTTTTTTATAGTTGTCAAACTCGGCTGCTGTACGCTGAACCATATTTTTGAAGTCTTCACATTGCTTTGACTTTTCGTCAAGCATAGTGTTAAGTTCTTGGATTTCTGTGTTTACGGTTTCTTCACTTTGCGCTTCAGTAGCCCCTGATGTGTCGGAACTTTCTGTTACTTTGTTGATTTCTTCCACATTCATTTCCTTAGTATTTTGGTTTCCATCTTTAGGATGTTTTTCTTTTTTCATTGCCTGAATACTACCTCCTTATTTATACTATCCATTATCCAGGAGTTTAAGAATCTCCTGATTGATTTTATTTCTTATATAATTCATGGATGACACAACCTTTGAATACTCCATTCTGGTTGGCCCGATAATACCTATTGTTCCTATCACATGATTTCCTACACTATAGGACGCAGTTACCAAACTGCATTCCTTTATACCTTCTATATCATTCTCATTTCCTATATGAATAATTATTTCATTATTTTGATTTGTATTATTTATAAGAAGGTCAGATACAAGTTTCTTTTCATCGAGCATATTCAGAAACTCCTTCGCCTTATCAACTTCTTTAAACTCCGGAAAATTCAGAATATTTGTAGCACCTTCCAGATATACTTCGGGCTTATCAATAGTACGAATCAAATCCTCAATTCCGTCGAGGATGGGTTTTATTACCCCAAAAGGCAATGCTGTCAGTTTTTCAAACTTTTCATTTAATATATCCGATTTGAGCATTTCAAGGGTAAATCCTTTTAACTGTTCATTAAGCATATTTGAAATCTGAATCAAGAAATCCGGTGTAACATTTTCAGGGATCCTGATCAAATTATTTCTTACAACATTTGAATCAGTTACAATAATCACCAGCGCTTTTCCCGGTTCTATAGGCACCACCTGAACAGCTTTTAATACACTCTGCTTCATATGAGGAGTTACCGCTATAGAGGTATATTTGGTAAACTTGGACATAACTGCAGATGCGTTCCTTATGAGCTGACTAAGTTCGTTTATACGAATGTTCATATCATTTCGGATTTTCTCTGCTTCACTTTCTGTTAATTCGGCTATCTTCATAAGCTGATCAACGTAAAGCCTGTACCCTTTATCGGAAGGAACTCTGCCCGCCGATGTGTACGGTTGCTCCAATAATCCCATTTCCTCAAGGTCAGCCATTTCGTTTCTTATTGTAGCCGAACTTAAACCAAGTTCATGCTTCTTGGCAATAGTTCTGGATCCTACCGGTTCAGCCGAGTATATATAATCATCTATGATTGCTTGCAGTATTTTCAATTTTCTATCGTCAAGTAGCATTATAATCACCCCTCTTGTTAGCACTCTTTAATGTTGAGTGCTAATTATATACTAAAAATAACATTAGCATATTTGTTTGTCAAGTATTTTTCTTGTAATATTCGGTAATAAATTATTAAATATTAAAAGACCCTGCACAGAAAATAATATATCTGGTACAAGGCCTTTTTTATTTTTAGAAAATTATTTTTAAATCCCGCCGTTCATTTCCCTATAGTATTCTGTACAAGCATACTTACCTGATTTATCACGGTATATTTCAAAGAAAAATACAATTGTTATAAATTGAGCAAGATTTGTTACTATTGACGATACAGCCCCTCCAATAATAGGAATCCATCCTACCACCATTCCTATTATAGATGCTGCTATTGTTCCAAATATAGATATAAGGATACTCATACCTAGGATTTTCCAAAAACTACCTGCTACATAACGAAATGATTTTTTCAGCCCTGTCAGTATATCTGTATCCTCAACACAAACTGCAGTAAACCACAGTGAAGTGTATACACCAAGTGCTATACAAGCAACTATGAAAGCCAGTGTAAACAGAACCAACAATATTGCTCCTGCAACGTTGGAAACCGTTGTTACTACAACCACTGCTATTGCAATGAGTATACAATAAGCAACTGTCAATCCTATCCAAAGAGCAATTTTTAATAAACCGTAGAGTACATATCTTCCGATATACTTTGTCATGGAAGGTGTCATATCACTAAGAGTTGAGGTACCCGTCTCATACTTTTTATTTATCATACCGTATGTTGCAGGATAAACCAGAATTGATAAAACCAGAGTCAAAACCGTTGAAATTATCATACTAATAATCATTGCAGGTCCATATAAGCTGAGAAACATATGGTAAGATGGGATAAATGTCCCGCTGTTGTCAATCATCTGTTCAAATATCTGTTCAAAATTCTTAATGTTAAACAAAAATCCTAAGGATCCCACACCCATAACCATACTCGGTATTGCCATAGCAATCAGCAACGGAAGTGTAATTATAAAATTCTTAAAAGTAAACTTAAATGCATTTTCTAGGTATCTCATACCTAACCTCCCAATTTTTCGCCATAATAATTTAATTCTCTAGTTCTTGAGCCTATTGCTTTCGATATAGGCAGATATTAGACTGTTATAACCTTTCATCACATTCCTAGTTACAATGTTTTGGGATGAATTCAATATACATCCGTCTATTATTTTTAATGGCATCGCATTAATGGATGTACCAGTTATAAAAGCTGCATCAAAATTACTTAACTGATCAACTCCAATCAATGTTTCTATAACTTCGTATCCTAGTTTTACACAAACATCCAGTATATATTGTCTCGTAATACCCTTCAATATATATTCTTCAGGAGATGTATAGATTTTGTCGCCTTTTACAAAAAAAACATTGGATTTTCCACCCTCTGTTATTTTATCGTTATTATCTACCAAAAGCACTTCAAAAACATTATTTTCTTCTGTAACTCGCTTGATTTCTGCCTTGTATGAAGTATTTATCATTTTGATATTGGGATTGCTTCTCTTAATCTTGACGGTGCAGCATTTTACACCACTATCATATTCCTGTTGTGAAGGATAGTAAAACTTGTTTATATGCAGTAGCGTAATCTGCTCTTTCTCATAGAGAAGTACCAACACTTTTACATTGCAGTATGCTAGATCATTGATCTCACATATATCAGTGATTTGAGCCTTTAAATCCTTCTTTGTGATTTTTAATTCATTTTGAATCTTTTGTACAGAACCTTTAAGACGTGTAAAGTGATCATCATAAAACAGCGGAATACCATTTATTATGCGAATAACTTCATAACAGGCCGTATACTTTTCATCTGAATATTTATTCAGTTCTTCAGACGGCAAGGCTTCTCCATTTATAATACACTTCGTGCTTATGTTGTCTTCAAATGTCATTTTTTTGCCCCTTTTGATAATGATTTATAGAACGTATTTCTTATATATTTTTCCAATACAATTTAATTATATAACAGTCTCAATAAATTAATCAATCTCATCAAGGGACAAATTGAAGCTTGGAATGAATTTCTCCATAAAATACCTAACCTCAGGCAGATCATTCTCTTCTATTGTTTGAAGAATGGTTTCACGAGCTTTTTTGAATTCGTTGTTTCCTACCTTGACTTCTTCAACACATTTTATATAGGCCGAAATCCTGTCAGCTGCCTTGACGAGTTTCCAGCAATTCATATCATCCGGATTTTTAAAGAATAATGAATAATATTCATCCGCCATTTCCTCCGGCAGCATTGATATGATTTTCTCCTTTGAGATATCTTCGATATCTTTATATATTTTACTTATCTGGGGGTTATAATATTTTATAGGAGTAGGCATATCCCCTGTTATTATTTCATTGCAGTCATGAAACATTGCAAGTATTGCTACTCTCTCCGGATTTACTTCTCCGTTGAAATATGTGTTTCTGATAACTGCCAGCCCATGTGCAATTATAGCAACCTGTAGACTGTGTTCCTGTATATTTTCAGTATACGTGTTGCGCATAAGTCCCCATCTGTTTATATACTTCATCCTCGAGAGAAATGCAAAAAAATGAAAGTTTTTATCATCCATATTTCCACCTACATCCAGTATATTTCTTCAAAGCAGCTTTGTGCAAACTGGTCTGTCATGCCCGCTATAAAGTCAATTACTTTCTGTGCATCACTTTCAGACTTATCATATGCCTTGTCTGCTATAAAGTTATAAAACATTCTGTAAACCTTATTTTCATTTGTCTGAAGCCTTTCAATATCCGACAGGCTATTGAGTAAACTGTCAAACAAGCCTTCAAGAGTATTTTCAGCAATTTTTTCGTACCGGGTTATTTTATCGGCCTTGTAAATCAACCTTACATTCTCATTTATAAGTTTTTCAAGTGCCCGACCCTTTTCCTGACTAAGCTGAATACAATCTCTGCCATAGCTGTTCTCCACCATATCACAAACCAGAGTATTTATTATCTCCCCATTTGTGTTCCCCAACTCATTTCTTATGTCCATGGGTATGTCATGCATATTCATCAGGTTGACACGTACGGCATCCTCAATATCCCTGCCAACATACGCTATTTTGTCCACCAGTCTTACAATACAGGCTTCAAGAGTAAAGGGAAGATGTTCTCTGTCTTTCATATTATGCAGTGATTGTGGTGTTTTCGTTAAATCTCTTCTTAAAGAATATTCATTATAGTTTTCGCCACAATGTGAGACTATTCCGTCCTTTACTTCAAATGTAAGATTAAGACCGCATTTTTCATGTATTTTTTCTTTTGAGATACGTGTGGCAAGCTTTTCGACAACCCGAAGACTGTGAAGCTCATGTTTAAAACCGCTTTCTTTATTTACTTTCTTCATGCATTTATCTAATACACGTTCTCCGCTATGGCCGAATGGTGCATGCCCCAGGTCATGCCCTAAAGCTATTGCATAAGTAAGATCCTGATTCAGATTGAGGGTCCTGGCTATAGTGACAGCTATTGATCCTACGTTTAATACATGCTCCATCCGCGTACATATATGGTCATTCTTGGCATTAAAAAACACCTGGGTTTTGTGTCTTAGTCTTCGAAACTCCATAGAGTATAGAATTCTGTTTCCATCCCGCTCATAATCTGTCCTGATAGGACATTTTTCTTCATTGATTACCCTGCCAAAAGAATTAACACTTCTGGCGGCATAGGGACTTAACAAATTTTCTTGCTGCTCTCTTAACTGCCTCCAAACCATAAAAACACACCTCCGGCCTTTCCTTTAATATACCATATTCTTGCAGGAAAGTATGCATTACAATTTTACAGCTAATTTACCACTGGCCTCTTGTTTTCCTCCCGCTTACAAATATAGAAATACCTGCTGCTATGAGTGCTACCGGAATGAAAAGACTTGGCTTTATAAATGTCAGTATTGTGTTAAGGAACATACATGCAAAGAAGAATGCTGACACCCCTGCAATTATCAGACTTGCTATTAACAAACCCTTCTCTCTGTTTGAAAACAGATACATCTGAATTAATCCAACAGCCACTGATAATATATATACAGGCCATGTATACTCGGCAAAATACCAATTTGTTGCAACCTCAAACATAAACAGTAGTCCGATAGTTGTAATGATTCCTCCGGGTATGAGTAATCCGGGCTTCCTTCCTGTTAAGAAATAACTGAATTCAAAAGTCAATCCAATCAGAAGTACTATAAACACCCAAAAGTCTCCGGTGTTTAAGTCCAGAAAATTTATGCCAAACAGCGTTTTTAAAACCAGTAGCAAAGCACCCGCAACTATGAGTAATGTGCCCACCAAAGAATAACTTTTTTTCATAATATCCCTCTCTCTTTTAATTTCTATTGAGCTTATTTTTAATTACATTGATTATACATAATTTTGTTATTTTTTGTCTGACCCATATAGATACGAATTTTATTTTTTTAACTGGAAATAATATACCTATTATTTAAAAACAGGAGTTGAGTACCATTAAGAAGAGAGGCAGGTTATTATTACTTATTATAAGTGTCCTTATTAGTTTATACTGCATTTTTATCTGGAAAAACGTTTACGATGCCAGCTATACGCCCGAAAGCCCTCAGGCCAATATTTCATGTATTTTAAAGAAAAACACACTTAGCAGCGAAGATTATTCTTTTTTATTTAAACAAACAGGCCTTTCGAAAATAGCTATTGATGACTTTCGTTTATCCTCTGATGGTAATAAAAAAATACTTTTAATTCAAAATAACTATTTTAAAAGGAACAAGATATTCAGAGAACAGCTGAACCCTTTTACAGTTCAGGAATCAATCCTTGTTAACGGCTCTTTAAGCAGGTTTATTCAAATGGCATCAGTTAAAAACGGCGATATTCTCCTGACTAAATCTTGTTACACTCTTTACTGGAGGCATGGCCACTGCGGTATTGTTATTGACGCCAAGAATGGAGTAACTCTGGAATCTCTTACTCCGGGCAGTCACAGCATAACACAGGATATATCCAAATGGCAGTACTTTCCAACCTTTAAGATTTTAAGGCTTAAAAATGCTGACCAGAAAAAGCTTGATGCTATCGCTTCGTTTGCTGCCAATAATCTTGCCGGGATAAAATACGGCATTTGCTCTCCTAAACGTTACGATGATGCCAAGCCAAAGGTCGAGAACTGCTCACAAATGATATGGCAAGCGTATTATCACTATGGTTATGATATAGACGGAAACAAAGGCTTGTTGGTCACACCTTCTGACTTAGCAAAGAGCGATCTTTTTGAAGTTGTCCAAACATTTGGATTTCCCCCGGATAAACCTTGGTGATATTTATAAAATGATAATACTTGTCAATAATATCAATATTGAAAACAGCATAGCAATATAATCTACACTAATAAAACGGTATGCCTTATATCCACTGTCCTTCTTTCTTAAATTAAATCCTCTCAATTCAGCAGATATTGCACTGCCCTCAATTCGTTTTACAGAGGAAATAAGTAGTGGAACACAAAGTGGAAGAATCAATTTCAGCTTCTTTAAAGGGTTTTTCGTATCAAATTCAACACCCCTTGCAGTCTGGGCTTCGATTATACCCGTCATTTCATTTTCAAAAATGGGTATAAATCTCAGGGCTGTTATAAATGCAAAGGTGTACTTATATGGTATATGAAGTTTTTGTACCATAACATTTGTAAGATCGCTCATTCTGGTAACTGTCAGAATTATAACCAAAGGCATGGTCGCCCCTACAAGTCTCAAAACCAAAATTATACTGAATTTTAAACCTGTATCGGTAATGTACAAATTGAAGGGAAGATTTATAAGGGTATTTCCTGTTCTGATGAAAAAAAGCTGTAGTAAAAAAAGTACAATTCCTATTTTAAATAGCGTAATCAGCAAAGAAAAAGCCTTGTCAACTATTCCGGCAAGATAGGCTATAAGAAGGTTTACAGCAATAATTCCAATTGTACAATAAATGTTACTGCTGGCAAAGCTGCTCAAGCAAAGCAAAAAAGCAATTACCATTTTTGATAGAGGGTTTAACCTGTGTATGACAGTCTCACCCTGACTGTATTCTAAAATACCCTTCACATTAAACACCCTCTCTCTTGGCTTTTTGTGATATCATTTCTGTAATTTCATCCAAAGTAAATACACCCTCAAATTCGTTTCCCAGCCGTATAGCAAGCTCGGCTATCTGGGGCGGTGCAAGGGATGCTTCCTTTAATACTTCCGGACGGGACATTACACTGCGGCAAATGTCGTCAGCAAGAATATGACCTTCACCCACCACAATTATCCTTTGTGCAAAATCAGCTACCAGCTCCATATCGTGGCAGACCATAACAACGGTAGTTCCGTTGATGTTCAGCTCATTTATTGTTTCCATTATATGCATACATTCTTTGTAGTCTAACCCGGTAGTGGGTTCGTCCAATACCAGTATTTCAGGTGATAAAGCCAATACTGATGCAAGTGCGACTTTCTGTCTCTCTCCTCTGCTCATGGAAAATGGGTCCTTGTCGGAGGTCAGACCAAATTTCTCTATTGTGTTCCTGCACCTTTTTTCTATATCTTCATTGTCTGTCAGGATACATTTCAGGCCGAATTCTATCTCCTGCTTAACAGTGTTGCGGCAAATCTGCCTGTCAGGGTTTTGAAAAAGGAATCCTACATGCCTTGCCAGCTCACTTGTCCTTGTTACAGAGGTATTAAGGTTCGCAATAGTGACTACCCCCGAAGTGGGTTTCAGTAATCCGTTTAGCAGCTTCATAAGAGTAGTTTTTCCTGCACCATTTCTGCCCACAATAGCAACAAATTCTCCTTTTGCTACAGAAAGGTTTATATTATTAAGAATATTAATTTTGTCATATGCAAAGCACACGTTGTTGAACTTTATCACCCGATTACACCCCTAACCATGGTTTCGGCTTCCATAACATTGACGGGAACCGGTCCATTGTATATTTTGAGCTGATTAAGATTGTTTGCAAGAGCTGCTACCCTTGGGCAGTTAACACCAATATCAGTCAATCTGAGCGTGTCACTCAGAACCTCTTTTGGTGTTCCCTCCAGATAGATTTCGCCCTTGTCCAAAATTATGATTCTCTTGGAAAACTCGCTGAGCAGCATAATTTTTTGTTCAACAACTATAATTGTTATGTTTAGTGTTTCGTTCAACATTTTCAACATGTTATATATCTGCAGACTACTCTGTGGGTCAAGTTCGGCAGTTGGCTCATCAAGTACCAGTATGTCAGGCTTCATTGCAGCCACAGCCGCTATAGCAACTTTTTGCTTTTGTCCACCGCTTAGTGTATTTATGTTTCTATAACGTAAATCTTCTATACCCACCATTTTAAGGATATCTGTTATTCTTTTCTCGATTTCTTCTTTCGGGACTCCAAAATTTTCTAGGCCAAATAATATCTCATCTTCCACAACTGATGATACCATCTGTCCGTCAATATCTTGAAATACGCTTCCTACACACAATGCCAGCTGTGTCGGTGATGAATCAACAGTATCACACCCATTCACTCTGACCTCACCATAAAAATCACCTTCATAGTGATGTGGAATAACTCCGTTAACTGCATAGGTAAAGGTTGACTTGCCTGCTCCGCTATTTCCTATAATACCCACAAAATCACCTTTTGGGATAGAAAGATTCTTTATTGTCAATGCAGGCTTTTCGCCTGTTTTATATTTAAATGAAAAATCCTTGAACTCAATCATCTTTTCCACGTCCCAATGCCAGTTTTACAGGTATATAAAGTATTTGAACTATTGCTGCATTTATTAAAGCCATTAGAAGTATCATTATTGCAAACGCAATGAAGGGTATTGCATCTACATCCGCACCTGCATAAAATGCAATATACAATACACCAAGATAAGAAAGGCCGCTTGCCAGAGTACTAAGAAAAGTACCTAATACGGGTTTTAGTAATGAAAAGATTTTAAACTTCAAAGGTAGGCTAATAAGAACAGCCATTACAAAAGTGCCTATTGGCTCACTTATTAAATTTATGTACGGTGTCCCCGGGAAAACCTGACAGATGGCTCCTGCTATAATGCCTATGACTATAGCTTCAGATAACCTTGGCTTTATTATAAGAATTGCCAAACAATACATTGCAATAATAAAATTCGGCTTCATGCCTGCATTGAACATAGAGCCCACGAAGAACTTGAGTACAGCCCCCGTTGCCAGTAACACACCTACCAGAATTACGTCGGAAATAGTAAGTCCTGCTTTTTTCTCTTTCACAACTACTCTTTTTTCCATAAAAAAACCTCCATCAATATATTTTTGAGTAGAGGTTTTGAATTTGTATATAATATTTTAAGCAGCCAAGATAAATACAACCTATTGCTCCAACAGGCTTACTCATTCTTTTCTGTTTCTCATCTCATCTAATCTCGTCTCTTCTCATCTCTACTTGTAAAGAATATAACATTCGTCGGCGAGACTTGTCAATATAAGACAATAAATATTACAATTTGTAATTAATTTACAATATTTTTATTTTAATACTTTATTGTAATAATTTGTTTCTAATATTTTTGCAGAGTAAGTAAACATGTTTTTTACACGTTGTGAAATATCTTCCCTGTATTGTATGTTCACAGATTCTTTTGTTTCTCCCTCTGCTAAAATAAATTTACCATTCTTTGAATTGTAACGTGCTTTATCCGTAAGCCAGCTCCAGTTTGAGAACACAACAAGTGGTGGTGCATCTGAAAGTATATCTCTTCCCATAAGCAATCTGGAGTCATATTCCACACCCATAAGATTTGATAACGTTGGCAATATATCAAGACTGGAACAGGGCTTGTTTATTTCTTCAGATTTTATCCCTTTTGACCATAATATAAATATTCCCTTGTAAAGTTCGAAGTTTGTTTCCACACGATGTCCTGCAAGTTCACTTATTTCGCTGTTTTTGAGTCCGTACGGATAGTGATCGGGGCTTATAGCAATAAGTGTGTCCTCTGCAAGTCCTGATTTTTCAAGTCTGGAAATTAACTCCCCCATAGCCCTGTCGAATTCAATATTACAAGCAAGATAAGCTTTTACTGAAGAAGAATATGGCAGGTCTTTGACAAGCTCCCTATTTTTTTGGGCCATAGCATTTCCGTTAAAGGTATACATCAAGTGTCCGCTGACAGTCATATAGTATGTGTGAAAAGGTGTTTTCCCTATATAGTCATCTGTAGTCTTCTGAATCATTTCAAGGTCTGATTCCGGCCAGGATTTTGTCATTTCCAATCCATTACCAACGGCTTTAAAAGCATATCCCATATTGGGGTGGGATACGTCTCGGTGATAGTAGGTGTAAGAATGGTCATGATATGCACGTGTACCATATCCAAGTTTTTTCAGTTGGTTTCCCATGCAGAACGGCATATAGTTTCTACCGGAAACATAGAAGCTCCATATTCCGGCTTTTGGTATCAGTGAGTTGCAAGCTACATATTCTCCGTCAGATGTACTTACTCCCCATATAGGCGTGTAGAAATTGTTAAATCTGAAACCTTCCTGGGACATTTTGTACAGTGTCGGTGTCAAATCCTTGTTTACCACATACGGCGAAAATCCCTCAGCAGTTACCATTATCAGGTTTTTACCCTTGAACATTCCGGAGTATTTATTTTTTTTAGTCGGTTTGACAGATTTAAAGTACCTGTGCATTGAAGTAATAGTTGGGTTATTTTCACTTGCAATAAGTTTGTCAAAATCAAGGTTAATTACATTGTAATCATTATTTATTACAGATGTTGGCTGTTGGTGCTTATTAACTTTGGCATCAGCGATTTGTAAGTTCTGTTCCTTTTTTACGGTATAATTTTCGGAATTATCGGGACTTTTAAATCCAAATACAAGGTGCTTCACATCCAAACGTGAAGTTGTTAGCATACCAAATCTGTTTACAGACAAGTCAGGTATTATTGCCTTTGAATAAAGAAATTCCGTACTTAGCTCACCATTATCAGATACAGAAACTATTATCGTTGATGTTATTTGAATACACACCATTATAGCAGCCAGACACACTTTGCTTTTAATTGAAGTCTTCCCCATAGGTAATACTTTTTTTGCAAGTCCAATCAACAACAAAGGTAATAACAAAAAGAGTATGGCTGCGGCCTTTCCTTTTATTGCAGCAAGAGCCTCCTGCCAGAACTGAAGAACCTGCCCCGTTCCATTTAATGAATATACCGCCAGAAATGTATTAAATATCTGATAATAAACAATTTGAACTATATATACAAACGTTAGAAATACAGTTAGGACTACAGATATAATTCTGTTAACTCTGCTATAGAACAAACTGCATACTAAATACAGCAATATCCCTGCCGGGATTGAAAATAACACAATATATACTAAACCGATGTTAAACAGCTCTTTAAATACGGCTATTTTAAATACTGACTCAAGATATATTATAGATATAGGAAAAAACAATATTGAGCCATAATATTGTAAGCGGGCTATTTTTTTATCCACATACATTCCTACTCTCTAATAAATTTGTGATAGCATCTTGTACATTTATTATCAGTAAATCCGCTGACAATATGAATGTCGGTGTAGTTTTTTTATTGGAACTTATGGGTTGTTATGCCTTTTAACGCCCTTTATTTTCCTTCTATAAAATATGTAGCTTCCATGTCTGCCGTACACAATGCAAATGCCAGCGGAAATTGCTCAAATGCATCTCCTATGCATCTCTTATCTTCACAGCCCGAAAAGCCCATGTGATATCGTATTGCAAATGCTTCTTCCCTGGTCAGCTTCATAAACCCGGTTATTATGTATACTGATTTTTCACCGTGTCCATAAGGCAGCCTGTCATCATACTCATAAGTTGGAACTGTCTGCCAAACACCACGTTCGTCCTTAACATTACGTGTTCCCGGCTTGTAACAGTTTATTTTACATAAATCATGTAATAGTGCGGATATTGCAATGGTTTCTGAATCGTAGTTTAATCCATAAATATCCTTTACTCTTGTTCTTGAAAGATAATCAACCAAACATTCATATACGTTTATACTATGTTCAACCAGACCACCTTCGTAAGAACCGTGGAACCTTGTACTTGCCGGGGCTGTAAAGAAATCACTTGATTTGGACAGCATATATTCCAGAAGTTTGTCGGCCCCGTCACGTTTAATGTATGTATTATATAATTCAATATACCTATCTCTTAAATTCATATGTAACCCCTCAGTTGGATAATTTCTATTATTAAAAACAGTTAACGGCTATCTTATTATAATATTTTTATAAGAATCAAAACAAGAGTAAGTTTTAAAAAAGCTGTACAGTACCTGAACCTCAGGAAAAACTGTACAGCTTCATAGATGTAATTTTTTAATTGTTGTTCTTCTTCGTTAAACTATATTTATCTGGCATTCAACCTTCTGAGAAAATGGTGTCCCGGTAAATACAAAGTTATAACTTCCCGGTTTTATTGCGGTGAATGTCCAAACATTTAAGTACATGGAATCAGCCGAATTTGGGTGCTCATCCAATATCTCTTTTGAGAGTAACATGAATGGCATTTCTTCAGGAATGGCGTATTTCCATGAATACCCTGCAATTCCTCCACCAATCATTGCTATTTTAAATGTATCACCTTGATTTACGTTTATTACTGTACCATTTACAGTACTTACATATATATCACATTTAACGGTCTTCAGAGGTTCCACGTCAGTTTCCCAAGGCCGCCTGTAATTAAACTGAATTGTATACTTACCCGGCATTAATGCATTAAATGTCCATACCTTTTGAACAGGCGTACCTACAAGATTGGGAGTAAAACAATAGCTGTCTTCTGAAATCAATGTAGCTGCAGCAGCATCCGATATGACATAATCCCACTGATAACCTGTTGACCCATTTTCCTCTAGTATTATTTGAAAAGTATCATTAAGGAAAGGATACATAGTACTGTTGTCACCGGTACTTGGATAATTTGTTTTAACAGGGAACGTTCTTATCTCTCCGGTCATGAACTTTCCCATTATTGATAAATCTAAAGAATTAACATCCTCATCACCATTTAAATCCGCTGCTTTCATATTTACTGTATCCGGTGCAATTGTCCCCAGTAATACCATTTTCATTTTTGCATAGTCAATAGAATCGACCCTGTTATCATTATTGAGATCTCCGAAAAGTGTATAGCTACTCGCCACTCCATCGTCTGTAATTGATGTTTCTGCATTTACTTCGGTAAGAGTAATTACGCTTAAAAACATAGCTACAGACATAAAAGCTGCAATGCACCTTTTTACTCTACTTGCCACCCATGTACAATCTTTTTTCATTAACATTTCCTCCTTTTATTTGCTATTTTCAAATCATCAGGATCTTCCATGCACATTAAACTACATTTATATTGAATTCCGCACCATTTGAAAACAATGAGCTTCCTTTAAATATAAGCTTATAGCTTCCGGGTTTAACTGCAGTGAATGTCCACTCTGTTAAATTTTGGGCATCAGGTATACCCGGGTGATCCTCAAAAACTTCTTTATTGAGCAAACAAATTGCTGTTTCATCAGAATTGGAATAATTCCAAGTACCACCAAATATTCCTCCACCAACTAGTGCTATGTTAAATGAATCACCTTGTTTTACATTTATTGTACGCCCAACATCACTTACATATATATCGTATTTAAAGGTTCCCAGCGGTTCCACATCTGTTTCCCATGGCCGCCTGTATGTAAACTGAATTGTATGCTTGCCCGGCTTAACTGCTTTAAAAGTCCATACCTTTTGGACAGGCGTACCGATAAGATTTGGAGAAAAGCAATAGCTGTCTACCGAAATCAAACTAGCTGCATCGGCATCAGATATGACATAATCCCACTGATAACCTGTCGACCCGTTTTCCTTTAAAGATATTTGAAATGTATCTAAGGAATCACTAAGAAAGAGATACGTACTACTGTTATCGGAGGTACTTGGATATCTTGTTTCAACAGGGAAGGTTCTTATATCTCCAATGAGTAATTTTTTTATTAATGCTAAGTCTAATGAATTAACATCCCCATCACCATTCAAATCTGCCGCTTTCATATTTACTGTACCAGAATCGGTTGTTCCCAATAATATTATTTTCATTTTTGCATAATCAAGAGAATCGACCTTATTATCACTATTGAGATCTCCGAAAAGTGTATAACTTCTCACCACTCCATCACCAGTACTTGATGCTTCTGCATTTACTTCGGCAAGAGCAATTACGCTTAAAAACATAGCTACAGCCATAAAAGCTGCAATGCACCTTTTTACTCTACTTGTCACCCATGTAAAATCAGTTTTCATTAATATTTCCTCCTTACATAATCTATTTTTCAAACCTTCTTGTTTTATCTTATATATCAAAAGATTTTACAAAAAAGTGATATAGATTAGGTTACTTAATTTGGGAAATATGGTTTGTATATACATTATAGTAAATAGGACAACAAAAGTCAATTTTCTTTTAGGCCGTTCAGGAAAATTATTTGTACCAAACCGTATATCCAACACCAATCATTTACAAAAGTGAAATGATAATAATTATTAAAAAATATAGTGTCATATAATTACTGGAATAGTTAGTCATTACACCTAATTTCAAAGGCTTGGAACCTGAATTTTTTGTTTTTACAAATTTTCGTATCCCCCAAGATAATGGAATATAGGGAATTAAAATAGACCAATTGATAAGGTCTTTTATTGAATCTCCTCTCCATGGTTCTAAAAGGAATAATTCAATTAAAACAGGTATAATTCCACAAGAGATTATTAATAATAATGCTCCTGAAACACCAATAATTTCTGAATAGCAACGTTGCTCAACACCACTAATCTGATGAGGCCAGAATGTTTTTCTACTAAACTCAAAGGTAAGATAAACAATCACAAAAGCACATAATGGTCCTATAGATGCAATACTTGGAGAAACATGATGATTTGTAAAAAAGGAAAAACATATATATACATTTAATAAAATGTTAATCGGATATGAAAATGCCATGTTAATAAAAAGATTATTCTTTATCTTATCAGATCTTTTTTCTATAAAAACCAATAATAAACTATAAATAATGTCAATTGATATAATTAACAATAATACTTTAGATAAATAAAAATTTATTACTGTCAATATTATTATTGAAGAAATTATATAAATGTACAGTTCCTTCCGAGTCACTTCCCCTGTCACTAAAGGACGGGATTTGTTATACTTCATATCATACTCATAATCTTTGATTTCATCTACTACTCTAAAGAAAAAAAGCATAATGAATACACTTGAAATTTCCAGTAGTAATTCCAAGTCAATATTCAGATAGGAAGTATTGTTTGCTAAAATCAATAAGCATTCCAAGGATAAAAACCAAAACAAAGTATAAAAAAAATGTAAAAAGGGCTTAAAAGCCTTGAAATTAAAATTAATAAATCGATTTATATATCCTTTTTTAATATTATCCATATAAATGACCTCTAATGTAATTAATATATGTACTATTTCACTACTTTCTCAAAGGTAACACAGTGTATTTTCTTAACATAAAATAAGAACTACAAGCATAGATGAAGTCAAAAATTGGATTTGGCTTACACCTTGTTAATAATTTTATCAGTGGAGATAGAAATTTAAATTTTATTGCAATAACGGAAAACTTATATAAATTTATAACCTCTTTTATCTCCTTTTGTTCAAGTACGCTATTAAAAATTTTATAATCGGCGTCGGCTAATTTCTGAACATTTTCAGCTTTCAAATATCCGTTCTTTATTGAGTATTCAGTAATATTTAACCCTGGATATGGATGGAATATTTGACAGCTGAAAGAAAATGGTTTTATTCTTCTGCACATCTCTATTGTTTCGTATGCATCTTTTAATGTTTCTCCAGGTAAACCAAACATCATGTATACAATGAGTTTGATTTTATACTTCTTAAGCAATTCCACCGTATTGTATATTTGAGTGTTCTTAATATTCTTGTGTAATACTTTATTTCGAATCTCTTCATTTCCAACTTCAATACCCATTCTTACTGAATGACATAAATTGGTTTCGGCTATAGCTTTAATTATATCCTCATCAGCAAGGTTAGCTCTTAAATTTAAAGTAAACGGAATACTAATTCTCTTCTTATATTCTGCCAAAAAATCTATTGTCCACTTTTTATCTAGGTTAAAAGTACTATCTGCAAATGTAACAAGAGTTGTTTTGCATTTTTTTGAAAACTCCTCAATTTCATTAATCGCTCGGTCAATACTTTTCAAGCGAATTAGTTTCTTTTTATCTTCAAAATCATACAATTTGTTCCATTGGTGAATAAAGCAGAAACTACAATCATAATAGCAACCACTCGAAACATTGAAATTGTAGTTCCTTTGATTTTGATAAATTGGATATTTTAAATATAACTCTCGATCTGGATACGGCAAAGTGTTTATATCCATCAACGGCCTTATAGGGTTTTTAAATATTTCTCCATATTTTTTGACATGAAGGTTTTTTATACCCGTATATGATTCTCCTTTATCTACTGCATTTGCCAGTTCCAATATTGAAGCTTCTCCTTCACCGATACTGATGATATCAATGCAATCATTAGTAATAAAATCCGGAAAATATGTTGGATGCGGTCCTCCTGCGATAATAATACTGTTTATTTTCACTGCTTTAATACATGAGGCAATGTCTAAAACCCATTTACTGTATATGGTCATTACAGAAAAAGCAATAATATCCGGCTTATATTGAATAAGTTCATTAATTATTTCATCTTTATTATCACTAATAATCAAATCACAGCTATGTTTATGCAACTTCAGGTAAGCAGATATCTGCATAACACCTATATACTCCTGCTGCATTAGCTGTTTTTTTTGAATAAAAATTACTTTTGCCATTATAGTCTCCCTCATTTTCTTTAATTAACTTGAAGTCATATTACAATACTTTTGCTCTTTTAATAACTTCATTAATAACATCAAGAACTTCATCAGCCTGATAAATATCTTTTGAAAAGCTTAAGCTAATGGATAAGCAATTATTCAAAGTATGTAATTCAATAAGAATTGACTGACTTTTAAAATAGAATGAAATATTATCCACCATTTGTTTTATTAAAGGGTAATTTATCAATCCAAAATTGGAAAATCCAAATGGGGTTAGTTGATCAACCCGGCGATCCTCAAAACTTTTTCTACAATTGTCTATAATATCGGCTCGAATATTTTTTTCTTTGTAGCATATTCTTACAAGATTAGCAATACCATAAGGAATTCCTTTATTCTTTAATTCATATTGACGGCGTATCTGCTTATCAATATTAACATTTTTAAAGACTTGAATATTTAAATTCGACGTATAATTTCCAATCTCTTTATTCGATATGCCTAATTCTTTTCTCATGTCAAAAGGATAGGTAATGCAAATCCGATCTTGATCTAAGTATTTTTCGTAAAGAAATTTGCACAGTATACTAGTTAAATACCCGCTGATTGTTTGTTTATTAAGCTTTGCATTTCTAAAAAACATAGATGTTTCTTTTTCATTAAAATTATATGTTTTAAATTCATACCTTTGTTTCTTATTAATGGAATAATCGTGCCGTAAACAATGAATACTTCTCCTGTAAAAATCCTTTCCTGCATTTTTTTGAAAGCTTGTTAAGTAACGTATTGCATTAACCATTGAAGAGACTTTATAGGGAATACGTTTTAAAAAATTACATTTTTCAGCAGTTGGTATTGCCAGTAACCCAATACCCTTTTCTAGCTTTTTATCGAAAGCGTACCCCAACCATTCATTTAGCCAGTACAAAACCCCATATCCATTTGAATAAACATGGTTAACCGCAAAGACAATCTTCTTTTCATTTATTGGATAAAGCTTAATAGGTAAAGTATTATTAGTCGGTATGAAGATTTTATAAACATCTTCTATTTTATGATAATTGGATAAACGTTTCTTTTCAATTTCAAACAAACAATCTAGTTCACGCTTGTTTATTGATTCCCAGTTTGCCTTATTTCCCTTAATAATAAATTTTCGTTGTAGATCCGTATTATCTTGAATGAATTGTTTATATGAAACAAATAGTCCACTCTTGTCATAGGTATTCTTGAATTCTATCGAGCAATAAATATCATTCCCACCTGTAATATCTTCTGAACAATAAATAAAATATGCTGCAGTTAAACTAATATCCATGAATTTAACCCCCCCAATGATTCGTTGCTAAAATAATTGCTAAAATTAGTAATGGTTCATACAATTATTTCAAACCTAACTTTCCATTGATAATTTTTATTGTTCCTGTAAATGCATCCATCTCTATGATTGCCCCGTTAGGAATAATTTTAGTTGCATTATCAACCGAAACTATTGTAGGAATACCGAATTTTCTTCCTGTAATAGCGGTATGAGACAACATGTTGCCTCGTTCTACAATAATCCCCTTAGCTGCCAACATTAGAAATAACCAGCCTGGATCTGTTTCCCGTGTTACTAATATCATATCCTCATCAATATCTCCGTAATCGTTAGGATTGAGGATAACTTTCGCTTTACCTGTAATTTTCCCAGGACAAGAACCAATACCACTTATACTATTAATACTATTGTCGATTTTAGTATAATCTGTAATAGAATTATCCCTAACTGGTCCATAAGTAGTAATCTGCACAGCTGTCTCAAGTTTGGAGTTTTCGATGAATTCTTTCTTTCGGATATCAGAAAGCGCCTGAAGATTTTCAGTAACCCCGGTGCCATCGATATAACCAAATATTTCATCTAGTGTTAAATACAAAATATCTTCCCACGAATTTAAGACATGCCTTTTCTGCAGTTGATGCCCGATTCCAATAAAAATATTCCTAGAGAAGCCAAATAGCTCACTCCTGTAATATCTGGCATTTTCACGGTTATTGATTAACCAGCGTGTATACTTGAGAATGATAGATATGTACATCCTTTTTAGCGGTTTTCCATGAAGCAATGTTTTTAGCCTTTTCTCAGCTTCTGCTCTTACTTTTTTTTCGTTTTGGATAAATCCGTCAGCAGTTAATCCCCGCTTGAGAAATCCCTTTATCATATCAATAAAAGCCCACGGTTCCTGCCGGAAATTAGCCTGATCCATCTTTAATTCCATAAGGACTCTGTCACCATAATTTTGTACATAATTCTTAAAATCATCACACAAGTTCTTATCAATCTTCTCTGATTCTATTAATTTCCACAACTCTTTTGCAGATTCAGTATTAAAAAGCTTCAGTAGCTGCTTGTCCTGATGGATTTTTTCTGATATTTTAATTGCTTCCATCATAATCTTAACACTTAATAACTGCTCATCTCCACATAATAAATCATTTAAAAGTCCAGGGTTTTCATCCAAGAAACCTTCTTTTTGAAAATATTTATGAGCCATACCATGAAGTATTGGTAAATAGGTGTCATTAACTATCGTTATTCCCCAATGATGTTCCGCCTCATTCCATATATTAGAAAATAATTTTTCACTAAGAAGCATGTCCATATCTTCAAATGATTTTCCACGTAACGGTTTAAATAATTCTTCCCACCAATTGTTAAATTTCAAAATGTTGTGTTTTTGAAAAATAAATAGTTTTATATTAATAAAAACAGAGGTTAAGACATTAAAAACATATTTAATACTGGTCCATAGTCGTTTTGAAGGACTTTCAGTGCTTGTTTTATAGGATGTTTGAAACCCCATTATTTTTTCCCAATCTGCTCTAACTAATGGAAATAATGGCCCTAGGCTATGTAAATGGTAAAAGGAATTTAGTGAATAATATATTCTTCCTCCATGAAAGCCAATCATCTTATCTATATTTTGGAAGTTATCCTGCAATAATGAATATTTATACCCCATCTTCCGATATCCGTCATAAAAAACTGTCCGGTATAATAATCTGGCAATCGAGTATGTCAAAGGTTTATTAACCCCTGGAAAGCTTTCAGTTATATTGGTATTCGTCCATATCATTTGTTTATCAAATTTAATGGCGACCGGCCGTGCCTGCAGTATATAAAGTTTATTGTCATCGGTAAATGTCCCCTCGATATCTTGAGGACATTTAAAAATACTCTCAATCTTTTTGCCTATATTTTTTAATTGAGTAATTTGGTCATCGTTCAAACATGGAATGTCTTTAAGGGATTTATCAACCTCTTTTTCACAAATACCCCACCCTTTTTCGCCATTGTAAGTTAACATTTTTGTTTTTGAAGAAACTTGTTTTTCAATATTATTACTTAAAAAATTTACGAAATAATGATCTACTTCAACTTTTTCCTGAACTATACCTTCGCCGATGCCAAAACCAGCTGCTATAACAGTATCTTTTGAAGATACTATCGGATCGCAAGTAAACATAACAAAAGAGCGATTTCCAAAGATCATATCTTGAATACCTACAGCTACAGAAAAATCCATAAGACCAATATTGCACTTTTTCCTATACAGCAATGCTTCCTGACTAAACCCTGAAGCCCAACAACCTTTTATACGTTCAAGTAATTGTTCTTTATTTACATATAAATATGTGGTACTTATTCCTGCAAAAGGGTTATCCTTTGAATCTTCGCTTTCTCCTTCTGTAATTCCAATCATTGAAGCTCTTACAGATACATATGCTGTATTTGAGAATAGAGCATTGAAATATTTGTATATGAGCTTTGTATTTTTATCAGATAATTGCAAAGATAAAAAGAGCTGTTCAATTGCTCGGGAATTCTCCAAGATACTTTGACTATTGTCAAAATCAATACCTGAAATAATTTTTTCAACCTGTCTCTTGATCGAATCAAATACTTCAATATAAAAGTGCGTAGATAAACAATAAAAAGGTGGAATAGGCAAGCCTTTTTTATACATAATGTGCTGTGAAAAGAATTTATTCCCGACTAGATTTTTATCTGAAATTTTGTTATAAAGAAGAACTTTTTTTGATTCAAACATATTTTATACCTCATTTTATCTATTTCATATTAAAATCTTCCAATAAATCAGTTAATACTTCCAAACTATCCTTGCCTATAATCATGTTTCCAAGTTCAGACTTTAATTCAGATACATCGCAATAATGAGACCAGCCAATCAATGCAATAAAATCAATGATTGATCTTAATTTTATACTCGGTATATTATAAAGCATTTTGATGGCAAAACGTGGTAAGGGCTTATAGCGAATGTTATTTGAAATCTGATAATTACTACAAATGCAAGTAACTAGTTCTTTTAAATTGTAAAAATTGTCATAGCCAACATTTAAAATTTTATTCACCGGTTTTTCTTTATTTGAAAAAACATTATCAACCAGCTGCAAAATTAGCTTTGCATAATCATTAACCGATATAAATGAATACTTATTATTAGGGGATGCAAATATAATTCCCTTTTTCACAAAATTGATTATGGCAGCTAATGTGTTATCCCCTTTCCCGAAAATAAACCTAGGACGTAATATATAGGCACTTTTCTCTCTCTTAGACATTTCAGCCCTAACCAAGTTTTCTGCTTCATAACGTGAAATTGCCAAGTCAGTCATGGGATTTACCGGGTCTGTCTCTGACACAAAATCTTGATTCCACATACCATAAACTGATAGAGAACTGCCATATATTATTCCTAGTGTTTTATCATTAATGTTATTAAGGAGGTTTACAGTACCATTAACGTTTGTCTCATAATAACCTCTCCCATCCTTGTCTACTTGCTTTCTGGCAAAATGGAGGATACAGTGTTCTTCGCAAGGGAGCATTTCAGGTTTCAAGTTTGCCAGATCACTTTTTATTACTTTTACATATTTAGGAATCGGCTCATCAATCTCGCTTCTTACCAAAGAGATTATTTTATACTTGCCATGATATGGGGGACTATCTAGTAGGCTAAGAATGGCCGAACCAATGACTCCGGTCCCACCCAATAACACAATGCATTTCTTATTCATTGGCTAATCACCAGATAAACGGAATAAGCCGTTTTCTTCTTTCACTATACTCACTATAATCTTTTAATGAGTATAAAGCCTTTTCTTCCACAATAATCCTCCTAATTATAGCTGGTACAAATAATAAACAGTACACAAAAATACTTATTATGTTAAGGAAAAAAATAATAAAGCCGAGATGTGCTAAAAGCATACCCAAATAAGATGGATGCCTTATAATTTTATAAGGACCTTCTCTGATAATTCTGTGATTCTCTCTAATCTTTACCCAATGCGAATAAAATTCCCCTAAGGCTTTCATCGCTGCAAATCTCAATAAAACTCCAATTAAGAACAAACCAATTCCTATAAACATCCATATTCCAGGTTTTCTCCAAATTGATGGTATCAATAAAGCACTGTAAACTGTTAATAATTTAGCAAACAAATAATAGTCGAAAGTTTTATTATCTGAGGCTGTGGCTTTGATTATTTCATCTTTTTTTAAACTTGATTTAAATGCTTCAAACATTGACCATGAAACATATAGTAAAACTAATATAATGCCAGCTCCTAGCATAGATATGCTCCAGCTAGAGAGTTTGTAAATTGAAAATACTAGAAAAACAATATTAATAAGAAAGCTAACTAGTAAAGCCGAAATTTTCTTCATATCCATAATCCTTTTATTCTAATATAATAGTTTTTACTCACCATATGTAAGGAAACAATCTCCATTTTACTTTGCTCGAATAACGCCTGTATTCATTAAATGATTGGAGATACTTGTCCTCTACATTGGTACGGTTAATTACTGCTGTATACCACAAAATTAAAGCAATGATAGAAAAGATATTGCAACCGATCATTACGAGACCAGTGTGTACAATAATTGTTCCAAGATAAGACGGATGTCTTATGAAGCGATACATACCAATATCAACGGGTTTTGATTTAATTTTCCGTATACGCAAACTATATTGTTCTCCAAGAGATTGAACCGCATTTACTCTTATTGGTAAACCAACAGCCATGATTACTATACCCACAATCACTTGAGAGAGATAAATAGATGAATTGGGTATGTAAACTGATAATAGCAGCAGGTTCTCAGCAGCAATGCAGATATCAAGAGTGTGTTTATCATTATTTTTCTCTGTATCTTGAGCTTCTTTCTTGCTTATTTTCCTTTCCCAAACTTTCCAACCTACATAAATGAAAAAAACAACCCACCCTAAATAAAAATTGGTCAATGAAGATTTTTTCCAAAGATGGATAACAGCCAAAGTAGTAATAACCACACTTCCAATATAGGTTAAAATCAATGGATAGGACTGATATAATTTTGACTTTGTAATACGTGACTCTGTTCGCATAGTTTATTTGACCACCTATGTATTTATTTGTATCCGAATAGTTTATATCGAATAATTTTTCTTACAAATTCTTTGTATTTCAATTTTGACCGCTCAGAATATGTATAAAATTTAATTTTTTTTATGAAAATTATCATACGTACAAAAAACAGAGATATAATATACGGAGGTATTATCCCAAAAATAAAGAATAACTTCTTATTAATAATAAATGTTTTTAATGATTTAGGTAAAATCGGATATAGCAACATTAAATTTGCGTACTTGTTGAAATTCTTTTTATAAGTATCTCCGCCTTGAAAAAGTCCCTTGGCATTCATCGCTATATTGATTCTTTCAACATCTTGCTCGTTTAAAATCCCAAATTCTATCGCTTTATCAATTATCTCTGTTTTAGGATAATACCTTAACCAGAATACTCTTATTAGGTCAGGGGTAACATCCTTAAAGTAAGTCAAATTCTCAATAACTTCTTTTTCAGTTAACGACGGCAAGCCAAATATTAAATCAATCAAACAAACTAAATTATGTTTCTTAAATAACGCTAAAGCACTCATTATTTTTTCAGTTTTAGTATTACGGTTAAGGATAGTTTTGTTAATTTCATAATCTGTAGTTTGTATTCCCATTACCACTTCGTAACACATTGAGTTTTTAAGTAGAAGAACGGTTTCTTCGTCAATGGTATTTGGATGGACAGATACGGAATACGGAATTTTAATAAATTTATTATATTTTTCGCTAAACTCTCTGAGCCAAGCTTTATCATAGGTAAATAGTTCATCAACGAATTTAATATGATCAAACTTATATTTTATTTTGGCTTCCATCAGTTCCTCTATCACATTGTCCACACTTCTTCGACGGAGATAATTCTTTGGATATAGTTTCTTCATCACGCTATTATTACAGTAAGTACAATTATATGGACATCCCCTTGCAGTCAATATAAGATACCCATAATTTAAAGAATTAGCTTTATCATAAAATACTTTTTTATTCGGAAATGGCAGACTGTCAAGATCTACAATAGGTGGCCTTAGTTCATTAAGAATCTGTTGACCGTCTTTTTTATAACAAAGATTCTTGATATCTGAATAATCGCCATTAATTTTTTCAACCAGTTCCAGTAACGCATATTCACCCTCACCGCAGATAACAAAATCAATGCACTTCTCTTTAAGTACAATCTCTGGTACACTTGTAGCATGAATCCCTCCAAAAACTACCGGGATATCTTTCCAGCTTTTAACTTGATTCGCCATTTTAATGGACCAGTGGTAATCATCAGTTACTGTTGAGAAACAAGCTATATCCGGATCAAATTCTGTGAAATCCTTTTTGATATATTCATTGACATCAAACATTTTGCCAAGAAATTTACTTCTAATCATAGTATTTTCCGAAAAAAGTAATGGATCAAAGAAAACTTCACATTGATGAGAATGCTTCTCCAACATGCTTATCAAATATTCTACTCCCAGGCTCTCATACCCTGCATAGAAAAAAGCGACTTTCATTTATTCAATCCCCCAATCATATTTTTATACACTAACTAACATTTCTGCTGTTCTAATCTCATGGTTGCTTTTTATTTTATGCTTCATCTATTAACGACTTCAATTCTAAACCTCTTTTGGATATTATTTTTCACCTAGTCCCTTCCTTATAGGAACTAATTTTTCATTAGTTTATAAAAATTTTTGTTGGTATTTTATGCCTTGATAGATTCTTTTTACATAAATTTTTGAGTTCCTTTTCAGTAATGCTATCATTTTTATCAACTTCTACAAATGCATGTAATCGATTTCCATATTTCACATTCTCACTAACGATTACCTTTGCGTTTTTCACTTTAAGATGGCTTTTTAAAATATTTTCAACCTCCGTTAAATCTACCATCTTAGATGCAATTTTTGTAATAGGACATTTTCTTCCTATGAAATGTAGGAAGTTATCCTTGTCCATAAACCCTATGTCTCCTGTAAAGAAGTATTCATCATGAAATAATTGCATCGTTTCATACTCTTTGTCATAATATCCATCCGCTACAGTCAAACCTTTAATTGCAATTTCACCAACTTGTCCATCTAAAACTTCATTACCAAAGCAATCAATAATTTCAATTCTTGTATCATTTGTAAATGGAACACCTAGAGTGCCATACTTCATTTTCTCTGGTATGTTGAAAGTTATAGGGAATGTTTCGGTAAGCCCATATCCTTGATAAACATTTATATTAAGGGTTTTTAAGATTTCTTTCTGAATCTGTTCTTCTAAGTAACTGCCTCCAGATATTATCAGTAAATCCGGATTAAACTGCCCCTCAACTTTATCTCCCTGTAGCTTCGCTTCCAAAACAAGTTTCTTAAGTAAATCCGGAACCAAACATGTAAAACTCACATTATAAGTTTTCAAAAGACTTAAAATACTTTTCTGTTGAACCATTTCAACTTGTAGTAATTTACAGCCATAAGTGAGTGGAAATAAAACTGATGATGTGATACCGTAAATAGGGTAAAATGGCAAGCAATTAAGGTGTACTGCACCAGGCTTCTGATGATAAAGCATTCCTGCCTTCTCCAAGTATATAGAATACTCATCATACCTATGACGTACTTGCAGTGGATAACCGAAACCTTTATAAGTGTAGTGGCAACTTATCACTGGATTATTATCCGGAGCTGTTAATCTCTTTGTCGTTTTAGTTAGGGAATTAATATCCAATACTACCGGTTTAGTACTAGAGCCCTCGTACGCTCCTTTTTCCATATCTGTTGTAAGTATAAATTCGATTGACTTATTCTCTAACAATAGACTTTCTTTTTCTCTAAAGCTATCGTTTGAAATAATTATTCCTAAGGGTTTTAAATCTTCTAGTATCTGCTTTAACTCAAAGTCTTTCATTTTATTATCTACACAAGCAGAGATGCATCCTATTGAGGCAAGCGCATAAAAACTGATTATGTACTCAATACCTTCAGATAAAAACAATAGCACTTTATCCCCTTGTTTAAGGTTTAATGTATCAAAATACCCTTTCCAAAGTTCTATTTTATCAAGACACTCCTTGTATGTATAACTTATTCCCGTCTTCTCAATTTTAAAGGCAGTAGCGTTAGGATAGTTATCTACAACTGATAAAAACTTTTCTATAAAATTAAAGTTACTTTTTTTAGAAACCATAGTAGTTTTCCTCAACTTCCTATTATTTTCCTTGAACCCTGCCAACGAAATTTATCGTATGTTTCTTGCCCCATAGCCTGTACCTTAAAGTAACTCTCTCCAATTAAAGTCCCACCACTGAAAATAGTAGTTTTTAAATTTGATAGGGTTATATCATTTAAGTTAGTTACTTCTTGCTTTTTACACTCAAGAGTCAGCGGCATCCCCTTCAAAATAGGGCTTTGCATTTTTAAATCCAACATAAGTAAAACCTGCTGCATTTGCAGAGGAATGCCAAAAGTATGAGAAATTTGTGCAAGAAATTGTCTTGTTACTTCCAATAAATACAGTAAGGAATAAACCTTTGAATTACCATCATACAGAATATGATTATTTAGTGGTGGTATAGCCTTGCAAGTAGCCTTTTGGTTGTCCAATTCTAATTTCAAATTTTCCACTAGCACATTTTGTATATTATGCTTATGGACCATCTTCTGACTTGCCACAGACTCTAAATCATCTTTTATATCCACCGAATTTACTTGTACAAAATTAAGCTTGCATATTCCTAAACATGCAGTGCATACAGTGTTATCATTCTGGTAGATTGTAGCCTTTAAAACAAACTGCTCCTGTGAAACATTGGCAGTACGTTCGATTTCTATAAATACTGGCGAGTCCTTTTCGCAGAACTTCCTAAAATTAATATTAAATGAATCTATATAAAATTTAGTTAAAGCAGATGAGCCTAGGTTATGAAGATTATATATATCTGCTAGCTGTAATATCCCCTCTATAAGGAGAAACCCTGGAATATGATCAATTTCATGATCAAAGAAATAGGGGTGGATTTCATTTACTAATAACTGTGCAGAATACATTTGCTTCCTTTTGTCATAAGCCACTTTGCCTATTACTATATTATCTGGATTTTTACGCAATAAAGCCAAATACTGCTCTAGTTCAAATACTAAACTTTCTTCATTTAAAGTAGGAACTACAGAATTAACGACTTTCTCTTTACGGTCCAAATCCCTTAGTAGTTGAATTAACTTTTGCTGTCGTATTAGATATGCATGTGTCATAGCCGCCATACTATTTTGTAATGATAAAAAAGCATCTGCATTACATGTGCTCAAATTTCCCTTAACCGTAGTTTTTTTTATGTCATCACAGTTTACCTCAATATGGTAGTTTTCTTTCTTGGGTTGTTGAAATAAAATATCAACAGGATTCTTTATTTCTGGTTGATTTGGACGATAATCATTTTCTTTAATCACAAAGACAGATGCAATTACTTTATCTTTATCAAAAATTTGTATACAGGAACATTTGCTCTTCGAACAAATTGCCTTCGAAAGGGCTTCAATACCCACTGCTTCACCCATATATCCGGTGAATAATTGTGCAGATATTACATTTGTGTCCCTTCTCTCTGAAATAAATGACAAGTCTAGTTGACAAATCTCTTTATGCTCTATTGATAAAGGATCAAATCCTGCAATCAAGCATGCTTTGTCAAAGGTATCTGCAGTTGTTCCTGGAATTATTGCTGAGATATATCCAAGTACCTTATTTTTATCTTTCCTCGCATCTGAAAGTCTTTTCAATATAAATGCCGCGAATCCTTCTCCGATAGGTGGGATGTCATCCGTATCTTCCTTATATGAAAGAATATCTGCCGGGCTCTTGATAATATGTCCAGCACCTATGATAAGATTCTGATAACGTTTTAACCAGTAAGGAGCTAGAAATAGTGTCCGCAAAAAAGTGCCTGCTCCTCCAGACAATGTTTGATGAAAACCCCGAATATTGAAATGGCTTGCCGGATATCCTGAAAACATGGCAGGCGTTGAAGATGCAATCTCTTCAAAATTGATTTCTGTACTCAAGAAATCTTCCATTTCCTTATCAATATTTATTTTCTTAAGTCTGTCCCTGTTAAACACCAAAAAGTGTTTTCGATACTGTTTAACTGACATTTCACCACTCATATTGCTACACAACACAATTGCTGTGTCTGCAGAGTCTTTTATTATTTCATTTCTTCTAAGCATCATATTGATTGTATGAAGTGATAACGCTTGAAAATGGTCAATCTTTCTCAATAAATTCGGTCCCATCTTCAATCCAAAGGCATCAATAGTAATACAATCACTTAAAAAATTACCACTAATTTCTTCTCCAAAGCAGGATAAATTTCCACCGACATTAAATCTATTCATAGGAAATGGTCTATGCCTGTTTTGATACTCCGTATTCAAATCATATAAGGATTTAACATCACCATCTTTCCCTAAATGAGCTTCAAAATCCAATATCGCAATAGGTTCGTTTAAATAATTTCCACTCACACTAGAGTAATTTTTGTGGACTTTTTTATTTTCTTTTGCACCAAAGGATGATAATATAACATGTGAGTTTGCCCCACTAAATCCAAAAGAACTGACACCCACGACTATTTCACGATCCTGGATTTCAATAGGCTTTGCCACTGATGGTAAATACAAGTTTGTCTTTTCCAATAAAGGATTTGGGTCAACAGTAATATGTGGTGGTATAGTCCTTTCACGAAGTATTAAAATAGCTTTTATAAGTGAAGCAATTCCTGCAGCTGCTAAAGTATGTCCAATTAATGATTTTATTGATCCTATTGGTATTTTTTCTTTAGGCATACAGTTATTTAAAAAATTCCCCGTCACCTTAATCTCAGTATCATCCCCAAGTTTTGTTGCAGTTCCATGCATTTCAATATAATCAACATTTGTTTGAATACTATTGTATGCCCTCTTCAGGGCTAGATTCTGTCCCTGAGGCCCTGGTGCAAACGGTGATCTCTCTGCACCATCTGCCGAGAGTCCTAATGATTTTATAACAGCCAAGATTTTTCGTCCATCTCTTAATGCTTTATCAAGTGGTTCAATGAGTATTGCACCCACACCTTCTCCGATTACAATTCCTGATGCATCCTTTGAGAAAGGTAGTATTTGTCCTTTGGGAGATAATGCACTTAGCTTTGAAAATCCAATATACAAGAAATATGGGATGGCTGCATTTAAACCCATAACGATAGCAGAATCCGCTTGACCGCATTCTATTAAACCCATACCAATATCAAGTGCATTCATGGACGAAGCACAAGCAGTATCAACTGCAATACAAGGCCCACCGATGCCTAAAGGCTTGGCAATGGCATGAAGTTGTTTATCTGGAGTGTATACAGTACCTTTTAAAGCTCCCTCCTTAGAAAAACCAAATATTAAATCAATATCTTTATTGAAATAATCCTGATCACTCCAAGAAGTTCCTATAACCAAGCCTGTATTTTGAAATTCAGGCTTTTTGTCTCCAGTTTGTAATTGGTCGGAAAGTTGTCTGAGCACTTCTCTACTCGCCATTATTTGCCGCCCTGCTCCCCTACCGAATTTATGAGTAAATTCCTCTGGGAGACAAAACCCTTTATCCATATATATTTTACTTTTTTTATTTTCAAATAAATCCATATACTTCTCTCTGGAGATTCCCCACCATTTTTCAAGAGAAGTAACTGGTGCAACCCTTGCCCTCACAATATTATGCCAAAACTCATCAACATTTCGTGCCCCAGGGAAAATACATGCCATACCTGTTATTGCATACTCCAAATCATTACCCCACATATCATTTTTATAAGTTATTATATTTTTTTAGGTGTCAATTACGGCATGGAATATTTTAATATTGAATCATGTGTCAAAAGCACCCTATCATCTGATTTGTCTAAATACTTAAATTCACGATTAAAAAGCTCAGTTCCCACATCATTAGAAACACCCTTTAACCCCAGATGCTCTACTCCGTACTGAGATTTGCGTAACAGACCAGTTTCAGTCCATAGTGACCACATAATAGAACGAACAGGGTAGTCAACACGTTCATTCCAGTAATGTGCAAATTCATTTATAAGTTCATTTCCTGCTGTATAATCTGTAAGTCCAGGTCTCCCGGTGTATGCTGTAATTGAACTGAATAGCACTGCAAATTTGAGCGAGTAATTTCTAAAAAGTTGATACAGGCAAAACGTTGAATTAGTCTTTGTATGAAGTACACTTTTAAAAGACTCCAATGTTTTCTTACTATGCTTGTTAATATTCCCTGCACCATGAATAAGACCAGATATTTGACCATGCTTTTCCATAATACACCTTATTGTATTGCATAATTCATCCGGCTTTGATACATCACAGGAAAAATAGTAAAACTCTCCCCTAGCCTCTTCTATACGCTTTTTTGTATTTAGTATCGCTCTCTGTCTATATACCATATTTATTTTTTGATCCATAATATCTCTAGTAACTTTATTAGGCTGTCCCAATTCAATGCTTAAGTCTTCAAAAATGCTACGCTTTAAAATTTCGTCATCTACTATGCCTTCATATGGTATTTCAGTTGGATACACTGTTCTGCCAATAACAGCAATTTTGCATTTATATTGTTTAGCCAATGAGCAAGCAATTTCCGAAGTTATTCCATCCCCGCCCCCAACAAGCAATAACAGCGATTCAGGTCCTATATCGGTTTTGTCATTTACAATCTCGCTAATAGGTTTGTTTTTTATACATCTTTTCATTATGCAATCCAAATCAATAAACATATCATACTCCGTAGGTCCTGAGCAAACAGCCTCCAAAATATATTCAAAAGCAATAGTGTTGTATTCGTCTTTCAACCAGATAGACCTTACGTTATAAATGTCCTGCATATCGTGTGTTAATGACCTTGTAAATCCTCTTGCAGTTGACCAAGCCGGACTTAGATTTATTTGTCCAAGTATGGACATGAACTTCTTATCTTTGTTGCCTTCTTTTTGGCTTCCTCGTGTTGAATAAATATTTGATATAATGAACAACGCAACTGCTGAGTGCTCTACCTGCATACTCCATTGACTCAATTCCATGTTATCATTCACAGGCTCACCATTATCCATCGCCAAAAACAGTAATGACGGTAATTCTCCAGACTTATCTGTATATATGTCCAGAGCTTTATACAGTTCCTCATGATTATTAAACTCAATAGTATCAACACTCTCAGGTATTAACTTCCAGCCCAACTCTGTAATATATAATGTTTTAACGTTTATACCTCTTGATTCAAGGCTCTCTTGAAAATAATCATAAGCCTTTCCTTTTTCTCCAACAAGCAGAATGCTTTCAGGTAATGTAACTGAATGGCTTAAGTTCAATTTCTCAAAGTCAAAAACATATCTTTGTACTTGCGACATATCATACGCTGTATTTGAATCAGCTTTTTTATCCGATTTGTTTTGCGTTGAATTATCTTTGTTTGTAACAAAGTATTCTAACTTACTTTGCACCTGCTCAAAGTTTGCAGCATTTAAAAGTTCTTGCTTAAAAAATGAATAACTTGGATATATAGACAGCACTTCATCATATACTTTTTCCAAAGCAAAAACATTTATGTTCGAATCTACAAAAAGTGTTTCAGAAGTGCTAGCAACCTCATTTATACCTGTTGTATCGTAAATCCTCTCTTTAATCTTTGAGAGTATTTTATTTATTTCACTGCCTATATTATCGAAATACTCCTCTTGATTCTTATTAGTTTGCTCACATTTTTCACTAACTACATTTTTTGCAACAACTTCTAAAAATCCCCCAACACTTTGTACTCCAACAACATCATTTATATCTTTTTTTACTTCTGGGAAGTCACTAAGAAGGTGTGCAAATATTTCGACCATATTTATTGAGATTAATCCAAGGTCTTCTTCAAAACGGGTATCTCTATTTATCATTTCTGTGGAGAAACCTGTTATTCTTGAAATCTCCATTTTTAACCAATTTTCAATAGAACTTTCAAAATCGTCTTTATTATTTTTTTGAGGCTTAGAATTGCATAAAGTTAAGATATCTAGCATTTCTCCAAGGGTTGATACACTGACTACATTAGAAAGATCTTCATTTTTTAACTCAGGAAAATCATTTAGAAGATGTGCAAATATCTCAACCATATTTATTGAAATTAACCCCATGTCTTCCTCAAAACGTGTGGAATCATTTATTGTATCACAAGGAAAGCCTGTTATTCTTGACAATTCACTTTTAAGCCAACTTTCAAGAATATCACGTTTACTGTCTTTTATCTCCTGCCCTATATATTCTTCTACTTTGCTTTCTTGCTCTTTTGTTTTTAAAGTTTTATCTTGATTACTATTATCCATTTCCTTTAGTGGAACTTCTATTTTGTTCCCACAATTAATACCATTAAAAAAATATTGTGCCCCTAATCTTTGTGTTTCAAGTGCATTTAGAATGACTTCCTTATTTATATCTAGTAATTGAACAATCAAGTTTCTCTTATCAGATTCAGAAAAGCTTGTATTCAATATTTCGAGCATTTTCCCCTGTTCCTCAAAATACTTTTCTATAACGGACTCGTTTGATTTAAAGTAATCAGAAGCTGTTGATTGTTTTAGCTTTAGATTTTCCATATTATACTTCCTCATAAAGTTATAGTTATATAAAAAATAACATTCCATTGAAATATCCCACTTAACTTGGTATGCAGTGGTTTATATTTTCTCAAGCATATTAGCAAATTGTAGTAGAATCACTATTCTTTGAATCACATGCTAAGCTGAAAAATGTTCCTTCCAAATTTAATATAATCAAACATGACAAAATCTAAATTTTTCTTATATTATATATATATTACTTTTTTTCCACAAAAAAATCAATAATTTTACATATTTTTCTCAAATTATATAAAATTCAACTTTAATTGGCAATAAAAAATTGTTAAATTCATATATTAATAGTATTGTCACTTAATTGGCTTATTGATGTTAATATAAATTAGTGCAACACAAAAAGTACAACACATTAAAATCTATATTGAAAGGATGTGTTCGCATGGGCCACAAATCATTGAGCTTGAAAGGCTTCATACACAAAATTATTTACAGTCCCGCATAATTAAATGTCTAACTTTTAGGGTATTTCATACTTGATGTACAATACAGCGTTGATATTCCGTATTTGGAAAGGCTACCCCTATTGATTCCTTAATACCCATAAGACCGTCAGCACAGATGATTAATATATCCTTAACTCCACGATTCTTTTAACACACTAAGCCAGTACTTACTGCTTTCGTTTTCACCAACTTGAATCGATAATACCTCTTTTTTTACCATCTTCGTGTATGCCGAGAATAATATAGGCTGCGACCTTCTTAATAACATTATTGTCTCTGACAGAGAAATGTACGGCATCTATGTATATGATCGGGTAAATAGTTGCTAGTAGACGTTGCTGCAATTGCTCAATCTCTGGTAACAAGCGATCAGTAAAAATTTTCTCTTTTTCATCGTAGGAATATTTGTGTTTAAATGCCATAAAAATATGCTCCCTCCTAAGTGACAAGTTTTTATTATTTTACTTGTATACCTAGAAGGGAGCATATCACACACTGTAAGAAGTAGCGATCGATGCCCTTTCTTTTGATCAGATATTTATGGTGGGACGCACTTTAATAAGCCTATTAGTGTTGGAATTTAGTCTTACGCAGTCCTTGGTTTAAGCCATACTGGAATTTACTTTTTCATTTAACCAGTCAATTTTCTTTTAGACCTTTACGGTAAGCTTCTTAATAATATCATTTAGCTTAACTGCAACCCCTAAAGGCAATATCGAAGTAATTATTTTTTGTGAAAAATTAATGAATCCCGCCATAAAAGGTGGTTTTATTCCATATTGTTTTTTTGCTCTTTTCCGCACCAATGATATGAATTTAAAGGTTCTTTTTATATCTGTGGAAAATAATGAACCCTGTCTTTGGCGGTAGAGTACAATTGGATCTTCTAAATTAGCAAATTTTCCATATTTAAATAGCCTAAAGTACAAATCCAGACCTTCGGCTACTGTAAGGCTTTCATCAAAATAGAAAACTTCGGAAGGGATTTTTGCTCGGTTATACATACTTGTTGGATCTGCGATAGGCTGGAACTGAAAAAACTTTCTTTTAATCTCTGTATCTGTTAAAGGATATCTGGTATTTCCAGTTATTTCATCATTTTCATCTATATATATTTCCTGTCCGCCAAGCACCACACAGTCAGGATTTTGCTGCATATAAGCATACTGTTTCTCAAGTCTGTCTTTTACCATGATATCATCCGAATCCATACGTACTACTAAGGGAGCAGAAGTATGTCTGAGTGCATGATTAAGTGAGTAACTTACTCCCCTATTTCCTTCATTCTGAAAAACTTTGACCCTAGAATCCTTAACACTATAAGACTTGAGTATTTCCATTGAATTATCAGTTGAACCGTCATCTACTGTGATTATTTCAAAATCTGTAAAAGTTTGAGCCAATACACTGTCCAAAGTTTTGGAGATATACTTTGAAGTATTGTATACAGGCATTAATACACTTATCTTTGGGCCATTTATTCTATTAGTCAACTTAATCACTTTCCTTCAATAGTTTTGAATTATTTTTTTTCACGTCCAATGATAAAACAATCGGGTCATGATCAGATAGATTTTCCGGAGATATGGTTTTATAAGATTTAAATCTTATGTTATCATTTGCTTTCGGCAGAAGTGTAAAATCAATTCTCCATAATTTAAATCCAAATAGCTGGTATGAAAAAGGCAAAACATCATTTGAATACTTGATTCCATCAATATTATTTTTAAGCAGATTATCCATCACACCCATAGCTTTTGTAGAATTAAAATCTCCTGCAACAAAATAATCTGATTTTTCATTCTTCAAATCCCTCTTTAAGTCTTTAAACCCAATTTCCCTGGCCAAAAATCTTCTATGAAGTGCATCATAAAAGTAAGGCTTCAAAGGATTGGTTGTTTCAATATGAAGAAGCATATGTACATTATAAAACCGGACATTTCTTCCATTTATGTCCACATCGGTAACAGCATACTGCTCGGAATAATCGGTATAAGATTTCTTAATAGGAAAACGTGAAATTATAACGAATTGATTATTTGTAGAAAAATAATATCCCGGAAATTCTTTCCTGATTCTTTCACTGTCATCAAAATGCATATAGTGCAAAGGAAATCCCGGTACAATGTTACAGAGTCTGTATGGCTGACCACTGTCTTTATCGGTTTGATAGTGCAGATATTCCTGTAAAAGATACACATCAGCATCCTGTTTTTTTATAAATGAATAAAACTTATCCTTATCCTTATCCTGATCCCATAAATTTGTGTTCCAACTAATCACCTTTATGGGTGCATAATTGTCCAACCCTTTTGTATCCTCTGTTTTACTGATCAAATTTATATCAAGCTGTGTTAATGACATTATTAAACAAATGGATACTATAACTAAATTGATTACTCTCTTTTTTTTCTGACATAAAAAATATAAAAGAAGGAGCAGAGAAATAATTGTAAATAAAAATGTCGGTGCACTTGCAGGGAAATTCCAAAAGAATACTCTCCCTACGAGAAAAATATGCAGAATAATGAAAACCAGCCATAAAAATGATAGCAATATTACTGTTCTATTTATATTTTTTTTATTGATAAACACAAACTTAACCTCCCTAAAACCGCTGTTTATAAATAATACGATGTAAAAGTTTTGTCATACGTATAGCTGCCTTATCCCCGTCTATCTTACTGATAAAGTAATTAAAATTCCTTCTGTTTTCACTATTTTGCCGTATATTGTTTACAGGATGAACCAAATGGTAATTTACCATGGAATAATTTCTTTTGATTTTTACTCCGGATTTATAAAGCCTGTATCCTAAATCCGTATCCTCCAGACCCCATCCGGTAAAATTTTCGTCAAACATACCGACATTCAGCAAATCCTGTCTCTGAACCGAAGAATTACCTGTACTGAAGGTGACACACTCAATATGCTGACCTAAAATAATCCGGGCTGTTTTTTTAATAAAATTAAACCGTTCACTTACGGAATCCTTCTCAATCCGACTATAATCAGAAGAATTAAAACCATTATTATAGAATTCGTCCAGTGTTTTCTCCGGGTAATTTACATCGCTTCTTTCTCCAACTATCGCGTAGCGACCTTTTTGGTGGCCCTTAATATGTTTGTAAACAAAACCCGGAGATGGAATTCTATCGTCATCCAAAAAAATTACTACATCTCCGGACGCTTTTAGAATCCCAGAGTTTCGTGCTCTTGCACGTCCTACATTCTTTTCGTGGATAACTTGTATCGGGGTATAACTGAGCCTGATTTCCTCAAAGTTTTTTAATGTTTCCTTACTGCAACCGTCAAAAACAATGATTACCTCTACAGTATCATCTACTTGTCCTTCCAGAGCCTTTAACACCAGGCGCAGCCTTGATAATTTATCCTTTGTAGGAATGACAATACTTGCTTTTTTCATATTTTCCCCCTGAATTATTTTCGACCGCTTAGCTGTTAAGTCGTTTAATATAATCAAATCCTACCTTCCAAAGATTTTCACTTAAAACTTTTTTAAGTGAATCTATAAAATAATCTATTTGATCTTTTGTAATAATCAGGCTTGGTGTTATAAGTAACTGGCTTGAATCGTGAGGAGGTGTGTTAAGTAAGATATTATAATCCTTTAGCATTGATGTTATTACTGAACCTGTAACAAATTTTTCAACCAGATCACTTCCGGTACTTGAAAAGAACTTGATTATTTTTTCAGCCCTGGTGTGGAACTTTATGCATGTAAGCAGTCCAACGCCCCTTGCATCAGCTACTATATCCGGGAATTCCCGTTTTACCTCCAGAAGCCCCTTTAACAGGTAGTCCCCCATTTCTTTTGAGTTTTCCACCAGCTTTTCGTCCTGAATAACATGAAGTACCTCTATTGCAGATGCAACCTCTTCTCCGTAGCCGTTATACGTAGTTGAATGCAGAGTTGCTTCATTTAGCTTTGAATATGCTTTGTTAAAAATTCTGGGTCTGGTTATAAAACCTGCAAATGTTGCTTTACCCCCTCCAAATGCTTTGGAAAAAGAAACAATATCCGGGCAAATTTCCTGATGTTCAAAAGCAAACCATTTCCCGGTTCTTCCGAAACCGGTATATATCTCATCCATTATCAGGACAATATCATATCTATCACAAAGCCTTCGAACTTCTTTAAAATATTCCTTGTCAGGAACCACAACCCCCTCTGTTCTTATTGCTTCGATAATGAAAGTGCCTATTTTTGTAGAATTTCTTCCTGTTTTATTCTCTTCAATTACTCGTTTAAAATCATCTATGTCCCCATATTTGACCATTATGCAATTCTCAGTTTTATTGAAATGCTGATTCTGATTTTTCTCAGATCCTGATACAGTTAAAGTTGCATGAGTCTTTCCGTGAAATGAAATGTCTGTAAATACTATTGTTTTTCTTGACATTCCACTGTATTTCTCTGCAAGTTTCATTGCACCTTCATTTGCTTCTGCACCGCTATTACAAAAGAAAACAATTTCCAAGTCTTCAGGAAAAATAAGTGACAGATTATGACATAGTACCCCTTGATAAGGGGACGGAAAGAATTTCCATGTTTCTAATCTCCTTTCGTCAGCCCATTTTCTTCTTGCCTCAATAATTCTGGGATGGTTGTGTCCTGCAACCAATACACCCACATGCCCTGTCATATCAAGAATTTTTCTGCCGTCATTCAGGGTTACATACATTCCGCTGGCTTCTACCGGAATAGCATCTGCAAATCCTAATAGAGCAAGAGTTTTCCCCAGGCTATTTCCTATATGCTTTTTAAATAGTCTCAGGTTTTCCTTCTCAGTCATTTTATGTCCATCTTCAATTGTTAACAGCTTTAGTTCTTTTTCACCCTTCATATGTAACTCCCCCTTAATTTTTAGGTTAAAAAAATAGCTTTGCGTATTTTAATATTCCTTGGTTCCAAACAACATTATTGCTTGCTCCCGGTTTATTTCCTATCTCATTTTTGTTTTCAAGATACCACTGGTAATTTCTCACCAGAGAATCCTTATTTGAATGCTTTGGCTTATAACCAAGCTTCTTTTCCGCCTTTTCTATTGAGACATAGTAGTTTCTGTTGAGTTTCAGATAAAGCCTCTTATAAAAAGGAGAAAGCTTTAATTTTTCAAGGATATTTAATATAAAAAACATTGGTTTTGCAGGAAAGCATTTTATCCTTTTATTAAAACCTGCTGCATCAAGTACTGATTGGTAATCATCCTTAATAGTTGAAAATTCTTTTGCTCCAATATTGAAAAGATCATTAGCATCATTTGCATTAACCGACATGGCCAAATAAATTGCTTGGCACAAGTCCTCTACATCTAATAGCTGGTATTTATTTTTACCCGGGCCAAGCATGGGAAAATTCCTGCCTTCACTTGCCCATTCATACAGTATTCCGAAGGTTCCCAGCCTTTCAGGACCTAAAAAAGATCTTGGGCGTAGCACGCTTACACAGTGCCCTTTATCTCTCCAATGGTCACAAAGCCTTTCGGTTTCTATCTTGCTTCTATTGTAAGGATCATAAGGCTTTACCTCATCTGATTCATAGATCGGAGCCTTTTCAGGAACTCCATATACGGAAGTGGATGATATGTAAACAAACCTTTCGACCTTTCCTACAGTAAACGCACATTCCAGTAGGTTTGTTGTTCCGTTTATAATTATGTCGTATATCTGAGATTCTTCATATGAAGGAGATGCCCCGGCACAATGAATTACAATATCAATATCACCTATCACCTTTTCTACATCTTCTTTTTTTCTGATATCACCCTTATATGCCTTGTAGTTTGAAAAATCGAAGTTATCCTGATTTATATCAAATAAAACAAGCTCGTAATTATCACTGCAAATATCATTTAAATACTTAACCAGATTTCTACCCAAAACACCATTATTTCCGGTTATAAGAACTTTCTTTTTCATTTTTTCACCCCTCATAGGAATATTTTGCACGGAATTTACTACTGAATATCATGCTTAAAACGCCTCTGACAAATCCCCAAAAAGCAACAGCCGTGATTATCCAGTGAAATGCTATAAAAACCATTGTAAAAAAGAAGCCTTTTTCCTTAAAAACAAACCTGTATTGTCCGAAGTCGGAAAGTACAAAAGCAATACCACATACCAAAAATAAAGCTGCAAAATATAGACTAAGTATTGTTGCCGGAATCGCCAGAGTACTTATCCCCACCGCTAACATTCCAAGTCCTCTCAGTGGAGTTTCGAAGCCTTTTGTTAGTTTTTTTCTGTGGAGATAAAACGGTATTCTTTGGATAGCTCTGATATGTATCTTTCGTGCCAGAGTTTTCAGACTTTCTTCATCATCATGGCAACCTACCACCTTATCGGTAAGTAGTAGACGGTAATTTTGATTGAGTCGGTTACCAAATTCAATCTCTTCGGTATTACTGAGATTTACATTAAATCCTTTAAGTTCTTCGAAAACTGTTTTTTTTACAGCTCCCAAAGAGAAGAAACCTGCCGTTACATAGCCTACGGAACTTATTCTCCAATAATGACCTTGAAGAGTTCTGTAATCCTTTGCCAAACCTCCCTTAAACAGAGGATCTTTTGAGTAAATGCCACACACAGATCCAAGGGAAGGATCTTTTTCAAATTCTATAAGCGTGTTTTCAATTGCATCCTTATACAAAGCGACGTCACTATCGAGAAAAAATAAAATATCTCCGGTGGCATACTTGACCCCAAGGTTTCGAGCCTCTGCTACGCCCCCATTTTTAGGTGTTTTAAATATTTTACAGGGATACTTTTTAGCTATTTCTATGGAATTATCAGTACTGCCATCATCTACAAATATAATTTCATAATTCTTATATGTCTGGTCCATCAACGCATCCAAACACTTTGGCAGAGTCTTCTCATAATTATAGTTAGGTATAATAACTGAAACTAAAGGTTTACTATTCATCTTTTCTCCTTTCACTATTGAAAATCATTTCAATATTTTAATGTGAGTTTGTTTATTTTTAAGATATTTGAATTTTATGATAAATAAGAACATGCCAACTAATGTGAGCTGTGTAACGAGTAAGGATATCAATTCTCCGGTTATCCCCAATGATCTTGTCAATGCAATACTTATCAATATTAACACCGGCATTGGTAACCCTAATACGCTCATGCAAAGTAAAGCACCGTTTTTACCCTCAACAGTAAATACTGAATTAAATACATAATATAAAAAATGAAAACCTAAACTTACTGAAATCAGTAGAACATATACCCAATTTATGGTGTAATTTCTTCCATACAACAAAAGCATACAGATACTGAGTGCCATATTGGCAATAATTGCAATTGGAAGCATTAAAGGTATAAGAGACTTAATTCTTTTATATATTTTCATGGTATCCATCTGAACAATTGTCGGAAGAAATACTACTGCAAATATTTCATGAAACATCAGGTTAAAAAAGTTTTTGACATTTACCTGATAAAGTGAATATATACCTACATCATAAGCTGAACAGAAATGGTTTACGATATAAAGGTCACTGCTGAACATAATATAGGATAAAACTCCACTGACCATATTAATTGCCCCATATTTATATGCAAGTTTAGAAATTTTCATTGAAAACCTTAACTTTTTTATATTTATCGTTTTTAAGGACCATATTATTACAATAAACTGATTTATGATTATCCCATATACAAAATAATAGTAATTTTTTAAGACAAGGCTGGCAATCAGCGTAAATGCAAAAAATAACAATGAACTTACCATCTTAATAATACCCAATGATAAAAAGCGTTTTCTTGACCTTAATATTGCTTCGGTAATCATTGAATAGTTTATTGTAACAGCCATAATTACGGTCAATAATAATTGTATTGCAGAAAATCCAAGAGCCTCATTAAGGTAGACATGAAATAGCCAGTATATAATTATTGATACCACCGTTAAAGTCAAACTCCAAACACCAATAGACCCTAAGAACTTTTCACTTTCTTCTTCATTTTCGCAATCAGGTAAAAACTTTATTATTGAAAAGTTTATGCCAAAACACATTGGTATATAAAGAAGATAGGCGGTATTCTGAATCATTGTAATATTCCCTACTGAAACTGCTCCAAGATACCTTGCCGCTAAGACCAATCCGATGACACTTAAAACGGCAGATGTAAATCTGAAAATGAAAACGATGCCTAAATTCTCAATAAATGCCCTTATTTCTCCATTGCGTATTAATTTGCTTGATTTTTGCCTGATGTTTTCTATTAATCCCTGTGTAAATGTCATTGTTTTGTCCTTTTCATGAATTATGCTATTTTGTTAGAATAAACCGTTTGTCAGTAGTTTCGCCGACATATATATAACTCCCCACAACAACATTGCTACAACTATAGGTCTGTCCTTCAGTAACACAAGTTCGGGACTTTCGCCGTAACCTGCTTTATCAGTGAGATATTGATATCTGAAAATTCCATATACTACAATGGGTATTGTTAGAATTGTATATTTGACCTTTACTTCATATAATGTGTGAAAGGAATAAGATATTACCGTGCACGCTGTCAGCATTGGAATTATCTCATTAATTAATCCAATAGAATAATCACCTAGATTTTTGCGGTGTCTTTTAGAATCTTCTGCCATTGTAACTAATTCTTTTTTTCGTTTATTCATCCCAAGATATAATGATAGAAAAGCTATACTTAGCAAAAACCAGAATGAGTTTTTTCCATTAACTACTACTATTCCTGAAAGTGCTCTTAGAACAAATCCAAAAGATATGATTAGCAAATCAATAAACACAAACTCTTTTAGTTTCAGAGAATAGCATAAATTTGTTACAAAATATACACAAATAATTGCTCCAAAATACTTATTAAGGAAAAAGGACAATGCTATAGTGCCCGTGCAAATTATGTAGAAAATTATTAATGCAAACTTTACTTTTATTTTTCCTGATGCCAGGGGCCTGAACCTCTTTACCGGATGTAACATGTCCTTCTTTAAGTCAATTATGTCATTAATGATATACACTGAACTTGAAATCCCGCAAAATAAAAGGAATGCAATAAGTAGCTTAACTACTTGCGGTATTCCAATAAAACCAGAAGAAAACAGTATTCCTGAGAACACAAAGATATTTTTTGACCATTGCCTTACTCTAATCAGTTTCACAAAGCAAATAACAGCATCTGTAAAATCTTTTTTTCCTTTAATTACATTCAAAGTGCTTTCATGCTTCATGTTGATTTCCATCTTTCTCCTGTGAAATATCTGTAATTTTTCACTTTTTTACAAATTATATCATATTCTGTAAAATCCACTACTGTATTATAATCCAGTATTTCACATCAAGTTTAATCAACTAGATTATAATACAGTGACTATTAGTCTATATTTCCATGTCCTCCAAAGATATAATTCCATATTTCAGGGCAGTAGTTATAGCTTGTACACAGCTTTCAACATTTAGTTTCTTGAAAATATTTGTTTTATGGTACCTGACTGTTCCCAGACTTATACCTAGTTGCATGGCAGTGCATTGATCCGTATAGCCCTGGACAAGTACTTTCAGAATCCTTGTTTGACTATCTGTAAGCTTGATATCACTTAAATCAGCATTGTTAAGTTTTTTTCTGTTTTTGTATTCATTGGAGATTTTATAAGACAGGAGCTCAATTATTAGAGCTATTTCATGATTAATACAGTTTTCTCTGGAGAGTATGCTTATACATCCCCGATTTATAGTTTTTGTTGTCATCGGTACGGAAAACATATACCAATTTCTAAGGAAATCACAGTAGTGGTTTTCAGGCATCATATAGGAACTGCAGTTAAGTTTCATTGCTAAATCTACAGAGTTTGTCCCACTTATTAATTCATCAAAACTTGTTCCTATTTGTATTTGTGATTCCTGTGCATAGGAAAGGAGTTTTTTGCTTCCTAAAAGTTTTAGAGTTACTTTGTTAACATCTGATAATATAAAAAAAGACATTTATTGATATTTTTACTTTCAATGTTATCTAATGCTTCTTTAAAAACTGATATTAAGATTTTATTCGTATCCAACAGCTTTTTAATTTCTTTTTCTACAAGATTGTTTACGGATACTTTTTGTTGCGATAATAGATTACTTTTAATACATCTCCTCCATGATAGTAATATCTCATCTTTTTGATGATAGTTATTCATTACATAACCTCCCTGGAATAAATTAAATTTATGTTAAGTCTAAAAATTAACGACCAAAAGTTTAACATTGTTAATGTATATTTCCAAATTATGTAAAATTGTTTTAAGTGAATTTCTTATGGAAATTTTAGAAATTTTATTTGATTAGGATGAGGCTTATTGTCAAGAGCTTCTTGTAAAAGACTAGTTTAAATTAAAAGGCAAGGATTAGTTATAATAGATTTTTTTAGACAATTGTGCGAACATTTATTTATTAATTTCTAGTCAATAAATCTCAAAAACAAAATTAAACTTAGCTGTCATTTTATTCAATTCTATACAATTTTTACAATTAGATCAACGTATTTAATTTTTCATTATGCTCAAACAGCGTATAAAATATTCCCTTTAATTTAAGGATACAATGCTATACAAAATCTGTAAAGAATAGTTTTATACAAACATAAATCCCATTAATCTCCATTATTCTATCTATAATATGCACAATGGTTGGAATTCATCAGAAAGACTTATAATCACGCTTCAGGTTAATTAAAACCGTTGAATAATTTCAAGTAACGGTCTTTAATATCAGGCATAAAGGAATACCTCTTGCTAAAAAAAGCAACCTCACTCTTTAACGAGTTGGTTGCTTTTTTTTAATTAAATATGGTGGGAACTATAGGGCTCGAACCTATGACCCTCTGCTTGTAAGGCAGATGCTCTCCCAGCTGAGCTAAGC